>JANQHT010000022.1 GCA_028282545.1 Spirochaetales bacterium | reverse complement strand
GCGCCTGAGGTCGCGCGTCCATCGCGGGAACTCGTCGGGAGAATAGGGAACGGGTTCCGCCTCCCCCTCTGTTTGAGGCTCATCCTGTCCGGCGGCCGCAACGGGAAGGAGCAGCGCAAGGACGAGCGCACCGGATATGATGCGCCTCACAGCGTCTCCCGGGCGCCGAAAATGGCGGTACCCACGCGAATTAGGTCAGATCCTTCGACTATGGCGTGTTCCAGGTCGTCGCTCATCCCCATCGACAGTGTCAGGGGAGCGATTTCCGGGTACGCCGCCTGGAGACGGTCCCGGTGGCCTCGCAGAGCGGCAAACGCGGCGCGAACCGGTCGCTCCTCCGGCGTGAACGGAGCGATGGTCATCAGGCCCTCTAGGGTGGTGCGTTCAAGCGTCATGGCCAGGGCGACGAGCGCCTCGAGTGTATCAGCGTCCCGAACGCCGGACTTCGTCGATTCGCCCGATGTGTTTACCTCGATGAATACGGCAACCGAGGGGATGCCGCTCGCGACGGCGCGCTGATCGATGGCCCGGAGTATCTTCTCCCGGTCAACGGACTGGATTGTTGAAAAGACTCTGACCGCCTCTTTCACCTTGTTGGACTGCAACTGCCCCACCAAGTGCAGTTCCGCGTCCACAGGACGCTCCGTCCACTTGTCCCGCGCTTCGTATACGCGGTTCTCGCCGAAGAGGCGGAGTCCGGCGTCATAGGCGGCGCGGATGCGCTCCCAGGGCTGACGTTTGCTGACGCCCATCAGGCGGACCTCCTCGGGTGAGCGTCCCGCCCGTGAACAGGCGCGATCGATCCGTTCGTAGACCCGTATCAGGTTATCTGCAACGCTTGACACCGCGCCAGCCTACCATATCCGAGTTGACTCGTGAACTTCGAAAGAGTAGCCTGTACGCATGAACGAACAGCTATGGTCCGAACGGCAACCCGCCACGTGGCGGACCAAGGTCGGACTGGCGGAGATGTTGAAGGGCGGCGTCATCATGGATGTCGTCAACGTTGAACAGGCCCAAATCGCCGCAGAAGCGGGCGCGCAGGCGGTGATGGCCCTGGAGCGCGTCCCCGCGGATATTCGGGCGGACGGTGGAGTCGCGCGCATGAGCGACCCCGCAATGATCCAGGATATTCAGGCGGCGGTGACGATTCCGGTTATGGCGAAATGCCGGATCGGTCATTTCGTGGAAGCCGAAATCCTGCAGGCGCTCGGTATCGATTTCGTGGACGAGAGTGAAGTCCTCACGCCGGCAGATGAAAAGAACCACGTGTTGAAACACGACTTCAAGGTTCCCTTTGTGTGTGGATGCAGAAATCTGGGTGAAGCACTTCGTCGTATCGGCGAAGGGGCCGCCATGATTCGGACAAAGGGGGAAGCCGGCACCGGTGACGTTGTGGAAGCGGTCCGTCACATGCGAACGCTGCAGGACGACATCCGGCGCCTGACTGTCCTCGGCAGGGAAGAACTGATGACGGTGGCCAAAGAGATGGGCGCGCCGTACGAACTCGTTCTGGAAGTTGCCCAACGTGGGCGCCTGCCGGTACCAAACTTCTCAGCGGGCGGAGTCGCAACCCCGGCCGACGCGGCGCTCATGGTTCGCCTCGGTGCGGAGGCGGTTTTTGTCGGTTCCGGTATCTTTAAATCCGGCGACCCCGGTAAACGGGCCCGGGCAATCGTGGACGCCGTAGCCCATTACGACGATCCGGCCACCTTGGTGGATATCTCCCGCGACCTGGGGGCACCTATGAGCGGCCAGAGCGTTGCTTCCATGGCGGAAGGCGAGAAGATCGCCGGTCGCGGCTGGTAATCCCGTCCTCAGATGACCGACGGCCGGCCAATGCCGGTCATTTTTTTGGAGTTCACGGTGAAGCAAATTGGTGTTCTGCGTTACCAGGGCGATTTTGAACGACACCTACACGTTTTTGACCGCCTGGGTACCAAATCATCACCGGTTCGCACGGTCTCCGACCTGGAAACGGTCGATGCGCTGGTGATCCCCGGCGGAGAAAGCACGACTATCGGCATGCTCATCGAACGTTTCGGACTTCTTGAGCCGCTGCGGCGACGGATCGCCTCAGGCTTCCCCGTCCTGGGAACGTGCGCGGGAGCGATCCTGTTGGCAAACACGATCGAATCGAGCGACCAGGTCAAAGTCGGCGGCATGGACATAGTCGTTCGCCGAAACGCCTACGGTACGCAGGTTGACAGTTTCGAAGCGGACATCCATGTTCCCCGGCTGGGCGATCCTCCCGTGCGAGGTGTGTTCATTCGGGCGCCGCGGATTGTCTCCGCCGGACCCGGTGTCGAGGTCCTGGCCGGTTTTGAAGACTATCCGGTGGCGGCGTTGGAAGCGAACGTAATGGTGCTGACCTTTCATCCGGAGTTGACGGAGGATGACCGGTTTCACCGGCACTTTCTTGAGATGGTTGGATAGTCCGCCGTGCAGTTGCGTAAAACCTTAGGTCGTACGGGAGAGGTTAAAGGAGAGGACGCCCAGGAGTTCGCCCCGCGCCTCGTCGCTGAGAGACATCGCGTCGATGATATCGCGGCACCGTGACGCCTCCCGTTGGACGATCTCTTCCGCAGCACCCCGGGCCCCGCACGTATCGAAGTGGTCGCGAAGCTGCTGCAACTCGGCGGCGGAGATATCCCGTTTTCCGAAGAGGTGTCCGTACGATGCCGATTCGCTGCAATGCAGGTCGAACATGGTGCGTAAGAGTGTCTTCTTGTTTTCCCGTACGTCGCTGCCGCTCGGCTTCCCCGTATTCTCTTCATCGCCGTAGAGCCCCAGCTCATCGTCCCGAATCTGGAAAATCCGTCCCAACGCTTCGCCCAGTTCCGACAGGTGGGTGATCGTCTCTTCCGGTTGCCCCGCCACGATCGCACCGAGCATCAGAGGAAGCGAAAAGGTGTAACGCCCCGTCTTGAAGGTGTAGACGTCGAGGATCGATTCCACCGAGGCCTCGGGGCTCCAGCCGTGATACACGTCCTGCATCTGCGCGAGTCCCACACGAACGATTTCGATGCCGACGATCCGGTGAACGCTGTCCCGGACCGATGGATCGAGTTGCGCCGTGGCGATGCGGTGGAGCGCCAGGAAGGCGGCCACGTCGCCAACGCAAATGCCCTGCGAAATGCCGTAGCGCTCGTTGACCCTGCCGTCGGGCGATTCCTCGCGAAATTGCACGTGCACAGCCGGTCCGCCGCGGCGTACGTCGTCGTCGTCCATGATGTCATCGTGGATCAGCAGAAAGGTCTGCAGCAGTTCCATGGCAACGCCGAGGTCCACGGATCCCGGTGTGTGCGATCCGCGAAAGAGCGACTCGCCAAAGGGAACCAGGGCGCCGCGGATCAGTTTGCCCCGGCCCGCATAATCGCCGAGACGAGCGATGACATCATCGGTCCACCCCGAAATCGAACCTATCTCGCCGGTCACGCCCGCAAGGTAGGTGGTGAGTTCCCGACGAACCGCGGCGCGTCCCGCTTCAATGGATGCAGTCACGACCAAAACCTCATAGTATTCGCCACTCCTCGAGCAACGATACGTCGCTTGGTCGGTGTAACCTTCATCCGGTACACGACAAAGGGATCGCGCCGAATTCGTTTTGCCGTCCAGTTGTACATGTCACCGGCGGTCCGGATCGCCGTTCGATAACGGTGCGGGATAAAACGGTACCCCCGCTCCGCTTCACGCAGCCACTGTTCGTACCGTTCGAGCTGCTTGCCGATAAAACGGATAAACTCGTCGGGATCCGTCCGCGTCTCTGCTTCCGCCAGCGTGGAAAAGTGCGTCTCAGATATCGGGAGATACGTACGCCCCAATTGAACGTCTTCGTCGATGTCCCGGATGAAGTTGATAAACTGCATCGCTCGTCCAAGGCGTTCCGCCGCGAAATCGGCTTCAATAGGCAAATCGAGAATTCGCGCCATGTACAGGCCTATCACCTCCGCCGAGCCGTGTACGTACTCGAGTGTCTCCGAAAGAGTGGCGTGGACGCGCTTGTCCAGATCCATGCTCATTGACTGTATGAACGCCTCTACCCAGGTGGTGGGGAATCCTTTGCGGTCGGCAAGGGAAACAAAACCGTCGATGATCGGATCATTCGCCGGTGTCCCCGCGGCGGCGTCCCGAAACGATTCGACAAACCGCAGATACCCCTCCCGGTCCTGCGGCACCCGGTCAACGAAGTTGTCGGCGGTGCGGACAAATCCGTAGAGGAGAAAGACATCGTCCCTCACCGCAGGTGGAAAGAACCGCGTGGCGTTGAAATAGGTCCTGCTCCCCGCCTTGAACGTCCGGCGGTGGATGTCCGTAGCACGTGCCATCGGTGACTCCAAGATACTACGTCCGGTGGCATCGGGTGAAGCGGGAACTGGGTAACGTGCGAATCGAAGGTCCGTTTCGCTTGAAAACCACATATTTTTTCTGCTCAATGGCATTTTTACGGTGATTTTGCGCTTGAAACGTTAAATAAATCGGGTTATCGACGACTTGAGGTTGACTTTTCGCTTGATTTTCGATGATTATCCAACGATCAAACTCCGAAACGAGGTGTTTTCGATATGAATACAAAAAGCGGAGCCGAAATAATTGTCGATATGGTGCAGCACCACGGTGTTGAGTACATTTTTGGGTATCCCGGCGGGGCCGTCATTCCGATCTTCGACGCGATTGTCGACTCATCGGTCAATTTTGTCCTGACAAGGCACGAACAGGGCGCCGCTCATATGGCGGATGGATACGCCCGGGCAACGGGCAAGCCCGCAGTCGTGCTCGTGACCTCCGGGCCGGGCGCAACCAACACGATTACCGGAATTCTCACGGCGAAAATGGACTCCATTCCCATGATCGTGATTACGGGCCAGGCCACGACGTGGAGCCTGGGTCTCGACGCGTTCCAGGAAGCGGACACGTCGGGCATCTCCTACGCGGCGGTGAAACACTCGTACCTCGTCAAGGACGCCAATGACCTGCCTCGGATTATGAAAGAGGCGTTTCACATCTGCCGGACCGGTCGTCCCGGCCCCGTCCTGATCGACGTTCCCAAGAACGTCTCAAGCCAGAAGGTCGAGACGGACTACACGGAAGAGTTCGTGCTCCCGGGATACGAAATCCCGTCGGATGGCGATCCCCAGGCGGTGGAACAGGCGGCGCGTATGCTGGAACGGGCGCGCAAACCGGTAATAATCGTCGGCCACGGAGCGGTGATCTCCGATGCCGGTCGGTCCTTAACGCGCCTGGTGGAAAAGATGCAGATCCCCTTGGTCAACACGCTGCTCGGCAAGGGCGCCGTCCCGGAGACGCACGCGCTTTCCTTAGGAATGCTGGGAATGCACGGCACCGCCTATGCAAATCGCGCGATAGAAAACGCGGATCTCATCGTTTCGATCGGTTCGCGATGGGACGACCGGATTACGGGTAACCCCGATGTCTTCTGCCCGGATGCGGAGAAAATCCATATCGACATCGACCCGGCGGAGTTCGAGAAGATCCTTCCCATGGATATCTGTATCCTCGGTGACGCCGCCATGGTTGTGGACCAACTCCTCACCCGAGTTTCACCGGGAGACACCGCGGACTGGCTCGCCCAGATCGAGAAGTGGCGACGCCAGTTCCCGCTCACCTTCCGAAAGAGTGGAAAACTCAAAGCGGAACACGTTATCGATGAACTGTACCGACAGACCGACGGTAATGCGCTGGTTTCGACGGATGTAGGCCAGCATCAGATGTGGGCGGCGCAGTACTACCTGATCAGCCATCGCTTTCAGTGGGCTTCGAGCGGTGGGGCGGGAACGATGGGATTCGGCCTTCCCGCCGCGATCGGGATGCAGTTCGCCCACCCGGACAAAACGGTCCTCTCCATTGTCGGTGACGGCGGCTTCCAGATGACGATGTTCGAACTGGCCACGGCGGTCATCAACAAGCTGCCGATCAAGGTCATCATTATCAACAACGCCTACCTGGGAATGGTCCGCCAATGGCAGGAGTTGTTTTTCGAGAATCGCCTCTCCGGCGTTGACATGGAGGGAAATCCGAACTTTGTCAAACTCGCCGAGAGTTTTGGTGTAAAGGGATTTCGCCTCAAGCGTAGCGCCGACGTGAAACGAGTGATCGCCGCGGCCCTCGCCTATAACGAGGGTCCGTGCCTGATAGACGTGGAAGTTGCAAAAGAAGACAACGTCTATCCGATGATACCTGCGGGAGCGTCGTATAGCGAGATGCTGATCGAAGCCCCGAAGGTCAAACTGGAAAAACCGGTGGGGAGTACGTAATGAAAGAGACGGAGAGTGGTAGTCGAAAACACACGATCAGCCTGCGGGTGGCAAACCGCCCGGGCGTTTTGATCAGGATTGCGCTCGTTTTTGCGCGTCGCGGCTACAACCTTGACAGCCTGGTTGTATCGCCATCCAACGACCCGGACTATTCGATGATGAATATCGTGGCAATCGGCGATGAGAAGGTCCTTGACCAGATCCTGAAACAGTTGAACAAGCTGATCGACGTTGTTCACGCCACGGACCGAACCGGGGAAGATATCATCCAACGGGAACTTGCCCTGATCAAGATCCGCTGCGTTCCGGAGCAGCGCAGCGAGGTATTGCAACTGGCGCACGCGTTGAAGTGCGACACGGTGGACATCGACGAATCGAGTCTGACTCTCCAATCCAGTGGAAGTACGGAGCGGCTGGACTCGACAATTCGCAGTTTTCAGCCATTTGGCGTCTTTGAACTCGTCCGGACGGGGAAAGTCTTGATGGCGCGAGGCTCGGAACACACGGCGTAGGGGGCACCATGGCTGACAACCTGTTCTCGCGAGTGTGGGATATTCACACGGTCAAAAAACTCGATTCGGGCCAGGATCAACTCTTCATCGGGCTGCACCTGATCCACGAGGTTACGTCGCCGCAGGCGTTCCAGATGCTCAGGGAGCGGGGATTGCGCGTTCTCAGACCCGACCGCACCTTTGCAACGGTAGACCACATCGTTCCCACCGCGGACCAAACCCGCCCGTTTTCAGACCCTCTGGCGGAAGAGATGATGCAGGAGATCGAGAAGAACACCGAGGAATTCGGGATCGAGTTCTTCGGTCTCTCAACGGACAAGCAGGGAATCGTTCACATCATCGGACCGGAACTTGGGCTGACACAACCTGCGATGACCATTGCCTGCGGCGACAGCCATACTTCGACCCACGGCGCCTTTGGCGCAATTGCCTTCGGCATCGGGACGTCCCAGATTCGCGACGTACTGGCCACGCAGACGCTGGCGTTTTCGAAGCCCAAGGTGCGAAAGATCCAGGTGAACGGTACGCTTCCCCCGGGCGTCTACGCGAAGGACATCATCCTGCGCATCATCGCGGATCTCGGAGTAAACGGCGGAATCGGCTACGCCTACGAGTACAACGGTGAGGCAATACACGCGTTGTCGATGGAAGGGCGAATGACCATCTGCAACATGTCCATCGAGGGCGGTGCCCGGGTTGGATACGTGAATCCCGACGAGAAGACCTTCGACTACCTATCGGGTCGCCGTTACGCGCCCTCCGGCGAAGCTTTTGCCCGTGCCAAACGGTACTGGAAGGATCTGGCGAGCGGTCTCGACGCCGAGTACGACGACGTGTACACGCTCGATGCGTCGTCGTTGGTGCCGATGGTCACCTGGGGTATCAATCCCGGCCAGGCGATTGGGATCGATGCACGCATTCCGAACCTCTCGGATCTCCCCGATGATCAGCGGGAAGTTGCGCAAAAGGCGTACGACCATATGGGATTCCACGCATCGGACGCGATGATCGGCAAAGAGATTGACGTGGCCTTTATCGGTAGCTGCACCAACGGCCGGATCAGCGACCTCCGTGAAGCGGCGCGGATCCTCGAGGGGCGCCGAATTGCCAAGGGCATCCGCGCCTTTGTGGTTCCCGGAAGCAAGCAGGTAGCAACCCAGGCGGAAGCTGAAGGCCTGCACGAGGTCTTTCAGGGCGCCGGTTTCGAATGGCGCGGCGCCGGGTGTTCCATTTGCCTCGCCATGAACCCGGACAAGCTGGACGGGCGCGAGATCTGCGCTTCGAGTTCGAACCGGAACTTCGTTGGTCGCCAGGGTTCGCCAACTGGACGTACGCTCCTTATGAGTCCGGCCATGGTGGCCGCAGCAGCGGTGAACGGGCGCGTCACAGACGTGCGTGAAATAGCGTGAGCCGCGCGAGTAGCATGGCAGGAGGCAATATGGACATTCAGGCGGCGGTACACTCGGTGCAGGGAACAGCGATACCGGTCCCGGGCAACGATATCGATACGGATCAGATCATCCCGGCCCGGTACATGAAAGTGGTTACCTTCGACGGGCTCGGTGAGTTTGCTTTTCGTGACGTTCGGTGGGACGGCGACGGCAGGGCCCTGGACCACCCCTTCAACGAGGAGCGGTTCGCCGGGGCGTCGGTGCTCATCGTCAACCGGAACTTCGGGTGCGGATCATCCCGGGAGCACGCACCGCAGGCGCTGATGCGCTGGGGAATCAGGGCGATCATCGGGGAGTCTTTCGCCGAGATCTTCGCCGGCAACTGCACCGCCATGGGTATACCGGCGATCACGCTGGACCACGAAACGGTCAAATCGATCATGGAGAGCGTTGCGGCCGATCCTGCAACGGCCGTCTCGATCGATTTGCGCGCAAAACGGCTCGTGGTGGGTTCCCGGGAGTTTGATTTTGCCATGCCGGACGCGTACCGGAGCGCATT
This sequence comes from Spirochaetales bacterium, assembly GCA_028282545.1. GTDB lineage: Bacteria > Spirochaetota > Spirochaetia > DSM-27196 > Alkalispirochaetaceae > JANQHT01. The sequence continues at coordinate 44,733 of JANQHT010000022.1, read as the reverse complement.
GATCGCCGGGAGCTGGGATTCAACGTCGGTGCTGCTTGCCGGGGTTGACGATATCCACGCCTGTGCGGAGCGCCTCCCCTACCTCACCGACTTCGCGGCCCTCTAAGCCGCAGCCCTTTTACGGCGCTATTCGTTCTCGCGTTTGTTCCGTACGATTCGCTGCCAGGAGTCCCGGAGCGCCACACTCCGGGTGAAGACCGGCCGCTCGTCGGTCGATAGTGCACTATCGCGCTTGAAGTAGCCCTGGCGGAGAAACTGCACCGCCAGTTCAGAGCCCACCTCGGGATGCGCCGCGGCCGGTTCCAGCTTTGCCTCCGGGCGGATCGTGAGCGATTCCGGGTTCAATGCCGATAGGAAACCGCCGTCGGCCGCATCGGGGTCCTCCCTGTCAAAGAGGTGATCCAGGAGGCGTACCTCGGCGTTTACCGCGTGCGGCCTGGATACCCAGTGGAGCGTCCCCTTGACCTTGCGTCCGTCCGGGCTCTCTCCTCCCCGGGATGCAGGGTCGTAGGTGCACCGTATCTCTATGACGTTCCCGGAGTCGTCGCGCACGACCTCGGTACACGTTACGAAATAGGCGTACTTGAGACGCACCTCGCGCCCGGGTGATAGACGGAAGAACTTGCGCGGCGGATCCTCCATGAAGTCTTCCCGTTCGATGTAGAGGTCGCCGCAAAACGGTACCTGGTGCGTTCCGGCCGAGGGATCTTCCGGATTATTTACCGCTTCGAAGGACTCCACCGTGCTTTCCGGCCAGTTGGTGATCGTCAGACGGATGGGATCGAGCACGGCCATGTACCGGTGGGCGCGACGGTTCAGGTCTTCCCGTAACGTGAATTCCAGGAGCGCAATTTCAACAACGCTGTTGGCCTTCGCCACGCCGATGCGTGTGCAAAACTCCCGGATCGCTTCCGGCGTGTAACCGCGTCGCCGCATTCCGCGGATGGTCGGCATTCGCGGGTCATCCCAGCCGTCCACATGGCCCTCCTGGACGAGTTGCAGCAGTTTCCTTTTGCTCATGACGGTATAGGTAAGGTGCAGGCGGGCAAACTCGATCTGCCGGGGCGTGTGGTGGACCGGCAGGTTCTCAATGAACCAGTCATACAGGGGCCGATGGTTCTCAAACTCCAGCGTGCATATCGAGTGGGTGATCCCTTCGATTGCGTCGGACTGACCGTGGGCAAAGTCGTACGTCGGATAGATACACCAGGCGTCGCCGGTACGGTGGTGGTGAGCGTGGCGGATACGGTAGAGCGCGGGGTCCCGCAGATTGATATTGGGGTGCGCCATGTCGATCTTTGCCCGGAGCACGCGGGCTCCGTCGGGAAACTCTCCCGAACGCATGCGACCAAAGAGATCGAGGTTCTCATCGATACTCCGGTCCCGGTACGGGCTGTTCCTGCCCGGCTCCGTGGGCGTGCCGCGGTACTCCCGGATTTCCTCCGCCGAAAGATCGTCCACGTAGGCCAGACCTTGTTTGATGAGGTATTGGGCCCACTCATAGAGCTGTTCAAAGTAGTCGGACGCGAAGAGGGTCTCCCCCTCCCAGCGGCATCCGAGCCAAGCGATGTCGTCCTTGATCGCCTCGACGTACTCCGTTTCCTCCCGAGTGGGGTTGGTATCGTCGAACCGAAGGTTCGTTTTGCCGCCGTACTCCGTACCGATCCCGAAATTCAGGAGGATCGACTTCGCGTGGCCGATGTGCAGATACCCGTTTGGTTCCGGCGGGAAGCGGGTGTGGACGCGACCGTCGTTTTTGCCGGCGGCGACATCGGCCTCTATGATCTCGCGGATAAAATCGCGGCCCGGGGCGTGGTCGGACATCTAACTCTCCTAAGCGAAGGTTGAACCGTTGAACCCGAACATTGTGCGGGGCGGATCGGCAAACTCGATGTAGACACGATCGGGAGACACGCCCAGGTGCTCTTCTATCAAGTTGCTCAATACAGCGGAGAATTCCGGTGTACGGTTTTCCGGAAGGCTTAGGCTCTTGAACTCGGCGTAACAACAGGGATCCGCGGTTCCACCGAAGGTGATCGACTCCTCGTCGGAAACGCGAACCATTACCCATCGTTGGCCCTTCCCAAGCAGAGACGCTACGGTGGCGGTGGTTTCCTTCAGGAACGCCCGTTTCGCCGTATCCTGGACGGGAGTGCTGCACCAGACGTTGACAAGCGGCATCGTTACGCCTCTCCGCTCGTTCCGGCCAGACCGATCGTACCGGCGATCGTTTTCATCGCTTCGATCGTTTCACCGATCACGTCGTCCCGGTCCAACCCCAGCATATCGATACCCTTCTGGATGATATCCCGGTTGGCACCGGCGGCGAAGCTCTTTTCCTTCCACTTCTTCTTGACCGAAGACACCTTTACGTCCAATACGCTCCCGGAGGGACGCACCAGGGCCGTGGCCGTTACAAGCCCGGTTAGCTCGTCAATCGCGAAGAGCACCTTCTCCATCCGTTCCTGCGGTTCAACGTCGGTAAACATACCCCAGGCGTGACTCATGACGGCGCGAATGTCCCGTTCCGGCCATCCCTCTTTGGTGAGAATCTCCCTGGTCCGGGTGCAGTGTTCCTCCGGGTACATCTCCCAGTCGAGGTCGTGGACGAGTCCAATAACTCCCCACCGTTCCTCGTCTTCACTGAACCGCCGGGCGAATCGCCGCAGCGTCGCTTCAACGCACAGGGCGTGATTAATAAGACTCTCGGTCTTGGTGTACCGTTTGAGAAGTGCCAATGCCTCCTCGCGGGCGGGTGTCGTATCCATCCTTTCTCCGTACGCGGGAGCATAGCGGATTTTATGGCCAGAGTGAAGCGCGGTGGGCACCGTACGGCAGTTCCCATGTTGGAGATCGCATGACCTTGGCACGGTTCGAAGAACAAAACGCTGGGCTTCGCTGCGCTGCAGAGACGCGTTGTGTTCTTCTTTCCGGGCGCGGCTGGTGATATTCATTTCCTAATCGGCCATGCGATCTCCAACATGGGAACTGCCTGTCCTTTGACAGAGACAGAGGCTCGTCGCCCTCCGTCTACATTGAGAATTGTTTGGCGCCGTACGCCTCCGGGGGCGCTTCCAGTTCCCGGGAGAACCACGCGGAAAACGCATCCAAGACCGCGAAGTCATCCTGCCGCGCAACTACGCCGATCTGCCGGGCGTACGATAGGTGGTCCCGGGCTATGCGGGCGGCTCCGGCGCGACCGGACTCCTGGTACCGGAGAAACCACACGACACCGCGCAGTGCGATACGGCGGACCAGGAAGTAGCGCTTCGCCAGGCGGTCCGTGATGGCGAAGTTACCCTGCTGGCGGAGGAACGACGAAAAGAGATCCACAAACGTTCGGTCGTGCTCGTAGGACCAGTAGAGGACGGAACGGATCACCAGGTCCGCCCGTTTTCGTACGGTTTCGCGGGAGCGGACCCGTTGTCGATGGAGGCCGAGCGAGAAAAATCGCTCCAGGCAAATGAACAGGTTTGAACGGGGATTCTCGTTCCGGCCCCACCCCATCTCTTCTGAAATTTGGTGGGGATCCAGTCCCGCAAAGAGGCGCTCCTTGTGACGGTGAATTGATACACGGGAACGCAGCTCGGTAAAGGCTTCAGTCAGGAATCGGAAGGCCTCTTCATCCCCACCCGGTACGTCCGGATGGGTCCGCTTCACCAGCGCGCGGTAGAGTCGGTTGATCTCGGCGTCCGAAACGTCGGTACGCGCTCCGAGGCGCTCGACGATATCCTTGATACTCTTCACGCCTGTCACGGGGTCTGCCGCTTCCCACTACCCCGCAAAACCCACGACGGTGGAGATCCCCTCCGGCGAGAGGTCGATGATCCGGTATCCGGCCCTGTCGGAAGCGACGGCGAAATCCGGGGTATCCGGATCGAGCTGATAGAACACCGCCGGGGTCACGTGCTGTAGGACCGGATTGTGGAGCCCGTCGTATGCGATGTGGTAGTGGCCTGAGAAGACGTGAATCAAATCGGCCAGCGCCGCGATCCGTCGATAGACGCGATCGCGCTCCCGGAGTTCGTAGTTGATCTCCATGTAGCGGCATATGCCGGCGATCACGGGGTGATGCACGAATATCGCCACGGGATGGGTAGTGCGCCACACGCTTTCGAGCCACCACAACTGCTCCTCCGAAACGCTCCCGGAGGAGCTGTCGAGGAGAACAAAGGTGAAACCGCGCCAGGTGACCACGCGATCCAGCGGTTCTCCGGTCCATCGGTACCGCCGACCAAAGGCCTCTGCAAATAGCTCCGGTCGATCGTGGTTGCCCGGTTGAACGAGTACGTCCGCCGGGAACGCATCGAGGCGTTCTGCGATCCGCCGGTACGTTTTCGGATCACCTTCGTTCAGGGCGAGGTCGCCGCCGACAATCACCAGTTCGACACCTTCGTCCGCGATCGACGCGAGCACGCTTTCGAAGTGCGCCCAGAGGTCGATGCCGTGCGCAATCGGTTCATCTACGCTGAGGTGCAGATCCGCGATGTGGGCCACGCGCGCCATGGTCGTAGTATACTGCGTCTCCATGGACCTGCTCTATCGCGACAGCGCCGTTCTGGTGGTGGGCAAGCAACTCGGAGTTTCCACCGAAGAGACGCTGGAATCGTTGCGTCGGATGATCGGTGCGGAAGTGAGACCGGTACACCGCCTGGACCAACCGGTATCGGGGGCGCTCGCGGTCGCCTTGCATCGCAGCAGTACCGCCAACATGAATCGACAGTTGTCCCAGGGCACCTTCACGCGTCGCTACATCGCCGTGTGCCGGCGAGACGACTCGGTCCCGGAGGGCCTCTGGGAGGATCGTGTGGTTTTCAACCGCCGTTCCAACCGGGGCGAACAGGCCCACGGGAACGACGGTATGGTGGCGCGTCTTATATCGCAGCGGGCCGGCCGGACCGACCGCTACGACGTCTGGACGTTTACGCTTGAAACGGGCCGGCGCCACCAGATCCGCCTCCAGTGTTCGATCCGCGGCATCCCGGTCGTCGGAGATCTGAAGTACGGCGCCAGACGAAGTAGGCGCGGCGGCGGAATATACCTCCACTCTTTGCAGGTGGCGTTTCTCCATCCCGGCGACGGACGACGGATCACGATTTGGTCGCACCCGAAGCGCGATCCCCTGTGGCAAGCCGCCGTTTGATTCGATTCACCAGCGAATGCATCAGGGGGACGTCGTCCGTACCCGCCAGGGCGACGCGTTCCAAGATTCGATGGCCCAGCGCTTCCCCTTGGAGGTCCAACGCGCCGAGCAGTTCCTCGACCTTTCCATGGAGCGCGCGTAGTGATTTCCCGTCCGGCTCACGGGGTTCTTTGCGCCGAACTTCGAGGACCAGCGGCGATAATTCGTAGGCGAAAATCATGATCGCCTGTGCCAAGTTGAGCGATGGGTGGGCGGCACGCAGATCGACGGTCGATACCACCTGGACCAAGCGGAGGTCCTCGTTACTCAGGCCGCTCTCCTCGTTCCCGAACAGTAGGGCGCAGCGGTGAATGAGTTCCCGTCGTTCGGCGAGGTACGTTCTGAGTTCTCGTGACGGATGGTACTCCGCTCGGTTCCCGCGCCGCCGCGCCGTGGTTCCTATCACAAGGTCGCAGTCGTTTAGGGCGTCCCCGAGGGAGGCGTACCGTCCCGCCCGTTCGAGGACGTCGGAGGAACCGTGAGCCACGACCCGCGCCTTGGCGGGATCAAACGGCCCGGGATTCACCAGGCGCAGATCGGAAAACCCCATCGTTTTGATAGCCCGCGCCGCGGCGCCGGCGTTTTCCGCGCGCTGCGTTTGCGATAGGACAAAGCAGATATCCATGTTACCGATAGGTGCCGGGCCGGTAATGCCCCGTGAGGCGTCCCCGTTTCGGCAGTAGTTCCTCGAAATCGATGGTGACGACGCCAAAGGTCGGAAGCGAGTCTACCCACCCCCCGGTGAAAAGCGCCACCGCCTCGTGCATGCCGGGGTTGTGACCCACCAGCCAGACCGAGTCGCCCTCCTCGAAGTTGGCGACGGCAACGTCCCAGATCGTTCCAGGATCGGCCAGGTAGAGGGCGTCACTGTGCACACAAACGACTCCCTCGCCCAGGGCGGTAGCGATGATCTCCCCCGTTTGCGCCGCCCTCCTGGCTGTACTTACGACGAGGCGATCGGGCCGATCGATCCGGGAAAAGAGGTGCTCCACCATGAGTTTGCCGTCCCGGTATCCCCGCGGTGCGAGTTTCCGGTCAAAGTCGTTGCCCGATTCAGCCGCCGGTTCCGTCTTTCCGTGGCGGATCAGTAGGAGGCGTTTCATGAACCAAGGCTATTGCGAGAGCGACAGGCGGTCAACCGCGGCGCGCGCCCAGGCGGGGTCGTCGCTCATTACGGCGTCAACGCCGCATCGAAGGCACCATCGCAGAGCGGACTCGTCGTTTACCGTCCACGTGTGAACCTCGAGGTGGGCCGCATGGGCGGTCCGTACCAAGCGCCGCGTTGTTACCGGAATCCAGCGATGAGAAACGGGAATCTGGGCACAGGCGCCGCCGCCTTTGTTCTGATAGGAGCGGAAGGTCCAGGCGGCGATCAGGAGCGATTTCACCTCCCCTGGGTGGAGCGACGTTCGTACGGTCGGGAATCGCCGGCGGAACTCGGCGAGCGCCGCCGGGTGGAAGCTTCCCACCACGACACGGTCCTCGCCTCCAAAGGCACGGATCTGCTCGCCAAGCGCCACGACAAGGCTCGCGGACGCCTCCTTGAGGTCGATGTTAATCGCCGCCTCGGGGTGTTGGACGAGGAGTTCTTCCAACGACGCCGGGACTCCACTCTTGCGGTACGACAACGCCTGGAGTTCGGCCAAGGTGTAGCTCGAAACGGGGCCGGTTGCGTCCAGGGCGGTACGATCTACGGTCCGGTCGTGAAAGAGGACGATTTGCCGGTCCGCCGTGAACCTCACGTCCGTTTCCAGGACGTCCGCGATCGGGGCCGCGGCGGAAAAGGCGTGCATCGAGTTTTCAAGGAAGTGTGCGCTGTCGCCCCGATGGGCAAAAATCTGTACCAATGGGCGAAGAGGGACTTGAACCCCCGACATCCTGCTTGTAAGGCAGGCGCTCTCCCAACTGAGCTATTCGCCCGAATCTAGCGACCGCCGCGGAAACTACCACGTGGGACACGCGGTGTCAATACGGCCTGTGACATTGCGATGCGGCCGTGCTAAGATCGCCCCTCGATGGGAAGGAAGATTCGCAACATCGGTATCATGGCACACATCGATGCCGGCAAGACGACCACCACGGAACGCATTCTCTATTACACCGGCAAGAGCCACCGTATCGGTGAAGTGGACGACGGCGCGGCGACCATGGACTGGATGGTCCAGGAACAGAATCGCGGAATAACCATAACCTCTGCCGCCACAACGACCTACTGGCACGACCACCAGATAAACATCATCGATACACCGGGCCACGTGGATTTCACCGCGGAAGTTGAGCGCTCCCTGCGCGTTCTGGACGGCGCAATTGCCATATTCTGTGCCGTAGGCGGCGTGGAGCCGCAGTCCGAGACGGTCTGGCGCCAGGCGGACTCATACTCCGTACCGCGAATTGCCTACGTGAACAAGATGGACCGCATCGGAGCCGACTTCTACGCCGTCCTGGACGAGATCCACGAGAAGTTGGGTGCCGAGCCGGTCGCCCTGGCGCTTCCTATCGGGACGGAGAACGAGTTCGAGGGGACGATAGACCTTTTGACGATGGAGGAGGTCCACTGGGACCGCGATTCACTCGGCTCTGAAATCGTTCGTGGTCCGATTCGGGAAGAGTTGCAGCCGCTTGCAGCGGAGTGGCGGGAGCGCCTCATGGACGCCCTATCGACGTACTCGGACGCGCTCACGGAGATTTTGCTCGAAGAGAACGAGCCGCCCCTGGATCTTATCAAAACGATCGTCAGAGAGCAGACACTCGCCCAAACACTGCTCCCCGTGCTCGTCGGAGCAAGCCTCAAAAACATCGGCGTCCACCCCCTGCTCGACGCGGTGATCGACTACCTTCCCTCCCCCGACGAACTGCCGCCCGTTGAGGGCATGAATCCGAAAAAGGAGACTCCCGTTTCCATTCCTCGCGATGTCGATTCTCCAGCGCTGGCAATGGTCTTCAAGATCCAGGCGGATCGCGAGGCGGGCAGCTACAGCTTTGTCAGAGTATACGCGGGGTCAATCAAATCGGGCACCGCTGTTTTTAACCACAACCAACGGAAACGGGAGCGGGTGAACAGGCTCCTCCGCGTTCACGCGAACCGGACGGAACAGACCGACAAGATCGTTGCGGGAGACATCGGGGTCATCGTCGGGTTTAAGCTCGCCCAGACGGGCGACACCGTGGGCAGCGAAGGGCAACCGGTCGTACTGGAGCGCATGCACTTCCCGGAACCGGTGATTTCCGTGGCGATCGAACCGCACACGCTGTCGGAACGGGAGCGTCTCCAGGAGGTGTTGGGGATTCTCTCGCGGGAGGACCCGACCTTCCTGTGGAAGGAAGACGCCGATACGGGGGAATTGATCATTTCGGGTATGGGAGAACTGCACCTGGACGTGCTTGTCACGCGAATGATCGACGATTTTTCAGTGCGGGCCAAGGTCGGAAACCCGCAGGTCTCGTACCGGGAATCGGTGACCGCCGAGTATACCCACCGCGAACACTTTCACCGGACCTTGGGAGGCAAGGAAAACACCGCGGATATCACCCTGCGCGTCTTTCCCCTGGAACGGGGAGAACCCAACACCTTTCGGAACTCCCTCACCACGGGGACGTTGCCCGAATGGGCCGGTGAAGCGGTGGAGCGCGGCGTGACGGCGTCGTTCTCGTCGGGAATCCGACTCGGCTATCCTACGATCGGCGTCGGGGTTGAACTGGTGGACGCTGTCTTCTCCGACGCTACCTCCACGGAGTTCGCCTTTGAAGCGGCGGGATCGCTCGGATTCGACAACGCCTGCCAATCGGCGGCCCCGGTACTCCTGGAGCCGGTCATGAAGATCGACGTGATCACGCCCAAGGATTTTATGGGCGAAGTGATCAACGGGATCACGGCACGCGGCGGCGTTGTCCAGGAAGTGGAGTCGCGCACCACGGCGGAACATATCCGCGCCCAGGCGCCCCTGAAGAAGATGTTTGGTTACTCGACCGCGCTCCGTTCGGCTACGCAGGGGCGCGGAACGTACGCGATGGAATTCTCCCACTTCGAGGCGATGGCGGACTCAGTAATTGCTTGACAAGCCCCCACTCTGAAAGAAGAATGGAGGGCCAATATTCTCAAAATACAAGGAAGGAGCGTCCATGGGGTTCACCACGGAACAAATTCGCAACATCGCGGTTGCAGGACACGGAGCAACCGGAAAAACCTCCTTCGTGGAACAGATCCTGGTCGCCGGCAAGGCGATCCAGACAGCCGCGACGGTAGAATCCGGCAAGACAGTGAGCGACTATACGCCGGAGGAGATCGAGAACGGCATCTCCATTCACACGTCGCTCAGCCACATCGAGTGGGACGGTCACAAGATCAACGTCCTTGATACGCCGGGGTCATCGGATTTCGTCGGCGAAGTTGTCGCGGCTTTTCGCGCCGCCGAGTCTGCGGTGGTAATGGTCGGCGCCCGCGCCGGTGTCCAGATTGAGACGATCAAGCTGTGGCGCCGCCTGGACAACCGCGCCATGCCGCGAATCGTTTTTGTCAACAAAATGGACGAAGAGCGGGCGTCGTTCCAGAGCGCCCTCGACGATCTTCGGGCGAAGTACAACGTGACTTTTGTTCCGGTCTCGATGCCGATCGGAGAGGGCGCCGAGTTCGCCGGTGTCGTTGACCTGGTCAACGAAACGGCCTTTGAACCGGTGGACCCCAATACCGCGGAAAAAGAGATCCCGATCCCCGAATCGTCAAAGGCGGCGTTCGACGAGTACCGGGCTCTCCTGGTTGAGGCGGCGGCGGAGGGGAACGATGACCTGATGATGAAGTTCCTCGAGGAGGAGACGCTCACCCCGGAAGAGATCCGGACGGGAATCCAGGAGGGTCTGCGGGCCAATAAACTCGTCCCCGTCCTCTGCGGGAGCGCGACCTCCAACTCGGGCATCAAGGTCCTGCTCGATTTTCTCACCTGGGCGGCGCCGTCGCCGGCGGGTGTCTCCGAAGTAGCGGTCAACAAGGAGAAGGAAGAGATCCCGGTCACGATCGGCGCCGACGCACCCCTGAGCGCGCTCAACTTCAAGACGTCCATCGACCAGTTCTCCGGAAAGCTCTCGTTCCTCAAGGTGATGGGCGGTGTGCTCACAAGCGACTGTGAGATCGTGAACGAACGGGACGGGAAGAAACAGAAAGCCGGCAAGGTGTACACGGCGGTGGGCAAAAAGCTCGTCGATGTGAGCGAGGTGGTCGCAGGCGACCTTGGCATCCTCGCCAAAGTCGCCACGGCGCAGACGAACGATACCTTCCACGCGCCCGATACCTATGCGCACTTCCGTCCGCTGCAACTTCCGCAGCCCGTGTACTCCCTGGCAATCAGCGGTGCCAGTAAGAAGGACGAGGACAAACTGGGTGAGCAGTTGCAGCGCGTTGCCGAAGAGGATCGCACCTTTACCGTTCGGTTCAACCCGGAAACGAAGGAAACGGTAATCGCCGGGATGGGCGAACTCCACATCAACACCATTCTCAAAAAGATCACTACCTCGACCAAGATCGAAGTGGAGACGCGCACGCCCCGCGTAGCGTACCGGGAGACGATCAACGGTACGGCAGAGACGTCGTACCGGCACAAGAAGCAGACTGGTGGACACGGCCAGTTTGGTGAGGTTCACATTCGGATTCGCCCCCTGGAGCGAGGCCGCCAGTACGAGTTCGGCAACGAGATCAAGGGGGGCTCCGTTTCACGCGGCTACATTCCGGGAATTGAGAAGGGACTGCACGAGGCGATGGAGTCGGGCGTTGTAGCCGGCTACCCCGTCGTTGACGTGGGAGTGGTGCTGTTCGACGGCAAGGAGCACGCCGTGGACAGCTCGGAAATGGCGTTCAAGATCGCGGCCCGGGGTGCGCTCCGGCAGGCGATGGAAAAGGCAAAGCCGGTCCTGCTCGAACCGATCATGAAACTCTCGGTTTTTATCGAAGACCAGTATTTGGGCGACGTTCTGTCGGACCTGAGCACCAAGCGGGGCCGCGTTCTGGGTCAGGACCAGTTGGGCGGGGGCATCATGGAGATCGATGCGGAGGTTCCCCAGGCGGAACTCCTCCGCTACGCCGTTGACTTGCGCTCGATAACGTCCGGTACGGGCAGTTTCGAAGTCGAGTTCGACCACTACTCCCCGGCCACCGGCAAAGTCGCGGAAGATATCAAAGCAGCCGCGGCTGCCGCAGAAGAGTCGGAATAGCATAGAGCTTCGGGCGGGTCTCATTTGGGAGATCAGATGGCCGATTGGTGGAGAACGCCATCGGCCGCGCCCGCAAGGAAGAGCAAAACGCGTCTCTGCAGCGCAGCGAAGCCAAGCGTTTTGCTCTTTGTGAGACCTACCCCCTAACGGTTCGCGATGGGTCGGTAGGGCACGCTTCCGCGCACGTTCTTGTACGCGGGTCGTATGATGCGGCCGCCGCTGATCATCTCTTCGATCCTGTGGGCGGACCAGCCCGCGATTCGTGCCACCGCAAAGAGCGGCGTGTACAGGTCTTCCGGAATGTTAAGCATCCGATACACAAAGCCGCTGAAAAAATCCACGTTGGGCGAAATGACCCGATCGGTCCCCTTCTCCTCGCAGAAGATCGGGGGTACTACCCGGGCAATCGTCTCGTAGAGTTCCATCTCCTGTTCGCGTCCCGTCGCCGCCGCAAGGTCTCGCGCCTTTTCGTGGAGCAGCACCGCCCGCGGATCGGACACGGTGTAGACCGCGTGGCCCATGCCGTAGACCAATCCGGACCGATCAAACACCTCTTTGCGGAAGAGGCGCCTGACGTACGCCGATACCTCCGCCTCGTCATTCCACCTCTCGACGTTCTCTTTGAAGTCGTCGATCATGCGGATCACCCGCTGCGCGGCGCCGCCGTGCTTGGCCCCCTTCAAGGACCCTACACCGGCCGCGACCGCGCTGTACGTATCAGTGGCGGAGGACGACACCACGTGGATGGTGAAGGCGCTGTTGTTTCCCCCGCCGTGCTCCGCGTGCAGCACCAGGGCCAGGTCGAGCGTTTCCGCCTCGAGGTCCGTAAAGGCGCCGTCGGGGCGAATGAGGTGGAGAATCGTTTCGGCCGTGGACATTTCCGTGCTGGGAATGTGAATGTAGAGGCTCTCGCCGTCGTGATAGTGACGCTTGGCCTGGTAGCCGTACGCGGCCAACGTCGGAAACCGCGCAATCAACGCCACCAACTGCCGCAGGACGTTCTCTATTTCCTGGTTTTCCGGATCATCGTCGTAGGAGTACATGGCCAGCACGGTGCGTCCCAGCTTGTTCATGATATCCCCACTGGGAGCGCTGAGGATCATCTCTTCCGTAAATCCGTCCGGGAGGGCGCGGTGGGATCGCAGGAGAGTGCGAAAATCGTTCAGTTCCGACGCAGAGGGCAGTTCGCCGAAGAGGAGGAGATACGCAACCTCTTCGAACCCGTAACGGCGGTCCGCCTGAAATCCCCGAACGATGTCCTTCAGGTCGATTCCCCGGTATCGAAGGCGCCCCTCGACGGGCGTACGCTCCTGATCCTCAACGACGTACCCGTGGACCTCACCGATTTCCGTGAGGCCGATCAGAACGCCCGTGCCGTTCTCGTTCCGTAGGCCCCGTTTTGTGTTGAATTTTTTGTGGAGTGCCGGTTCGATAAAGGAGTGTTTCGCCGCACGTTCGGCGTGGCTGTGGAAGAAGGCGTTGTGGTCCATCCAGGGACACTACCACGATTTACGCGCGATGGTACACGAGTTCGTATATATCCCTGCCGGCGTCGATTCCCTTCCGTTCGAACGATGTTTCAGGCCTCCAGTCGGGACGTGGAGCCCAACCACCGTGGGCGTTTCGGAAGTGCGGGCACGCGTCAAAGGTGGCCCGCATCGAGAGCGCGTAGTCTTCCCAATCGGTCACCATGTGAACGGTGCCGCCCGCGACGAGCAGGGAGTGGAGGAACTCGGGAAACCCCGGCCGGATCAACCGGCGCTTGTGATGCCGTTTTTTGGGCCAGGGATCCGGGAAAAAGATGTGAAAGGCGGAAACGGAAGCGTCCGGCAGGTACGTAGAGAGGAACTGGGCCGCGTCGCCCTCGTAGATCCTGACGTTCGTGATACCGTCCCGGTCCATGCGTCCCATGAGTTTTCCCACTCCGGGGCGGTGCACTTCCACGCCAAGGAAGTCCCTCTCCGGCATGGCCTGTGCCATTGCCGCCAGGGAATCGCCCATTCCGAACCCGATTTCGACGATCAACGGTCGCGGGCCGCGGTGGGGATACTCCTCTTCAAAGGATCGTGAGATAACGTAGCGATCCCGGAGCCGTGCGTACGCAGCGCGCTGGTGCGGGCTCATGCGCGTCGTACGAATCACAAAACTCCTGATCGAATGGTCAAATCGTTCCATTGCGCTCCTACACCAGTTGCGTGAGTCGACCCCGGATAAATTCGGACTTCTCCTTGAGCCCTACCGATCCGGTGTCCATAATCAGGACGTTTGGAGCCCGGGGATCAAGGCGAACCGCCCCACCGCTCCCATGTACCAGAGCGAGTACGCGTTCGACGGAGAGCGACGCAACGCGTCCAAACTCGACGCGTAGTTCCCCTCCCCGCTCGCGAAGCGACGAAACGTGGAGCGAACGAGCCAGTATCCGCAGTTCCGCCAGCGTCATCAGACTGTTCAACTCGTCGGGAATCGGGCCAAAGCGGTCTTCGATCTCGGATAGCAACGACTCAAAAGCGGGCTGCTCCGAAACGGAGGCGATCTTCTTGTAGACCTCCATCTTCTCCATCATTTCCGGGATGTAGGAATCGGGGATAAACCCGGAGTACTCGAGCTCGAGGTAGACCTCTTCGCCCTGACCCGTCCGGTCTTCCTCCAGTTCGCGGACCGCTTCGTCAAGCAATTTGAGATAGAGATCGAACCCCACCGAGAGAATGTCGCCGCTCTGCTGGTGGCCCAGCAAGTTTCCCGCACCCCGCACTTCGAGATCCTTCAGGGCAATCTTGAAGCCGCTCCCCAACTCGGTGAAATCGGAGATAACGCGCAGTCGTTTCATGGCGATCTCCGAAAGAACGCGTTCGTCCGGATAGCAGAGATAGGCGTAGGCGATTCGGTCCGACCGCCCTACGCGGCCGCGCAGTTGGTAGAGCTGCGAAATCCCGTAGTTGTCGGCCCGATCGATGATGATCGTGTTGACGTTCGGGATATCGATACCGTTCTCGATGATCGTCGTTGCCACCAGGACCTGGAACGCGCCGTGCACAAACCGGTGCATGATCTCTTCCAGATCCGGTGCGGCCATCTGCCCGTGCGCCGTATCCACCAGCGCTTCGGGAACGAGCTTTTCGATAAACCGACGAACGTTCTCAAGCGTTTCAACGCGGTTGTGGAGAAAGAAGACCTGCCCACCCCGATCGAGTTCACGGCGGATCGCACCGGCCACCGTCTCTTCGGAAAACTCGGCGATTACCGTTTCGATTGCATGGCGATTTCGCGGCGGCGTTGTCAGGAGCGACATGTCCCGGATGCGGAGTAGCGACATGTGCAGCGTCCGCGGGATGGGCGTGGCCGTCAGGGTGAGGCAATCCACGGAACTCTTCATTTCCTTGAGGATCTCCTTCGCCTTGACACCGAACCGCTGTTCTTCGTCGATCACCAGCAGCCCGAGATCCTTGAATCTCACGTCCTTCTGAAGGAGCCGGTGCGTGCCCACGACGAGGTCCACCTTCCCTGCGGCAACCTCCGACACGGTCCGCATCTGCTCACTGCGCGGGACAAACCGGGACAACATTGCGATCCTGACGGGAAACCGGTCGAACCGTTCCTGAATCGTTTCGAAGTGCTGCTCCACGAGGATCGTGGTGGGTGCCAGGAGCGCCACCTGTTTACCCGACGTAACCGCCTTGAAAGCGGCCCGGAGCGCAACCTCGGTCTTTCCGTACCCCACATCACCGCAGAGGAGGCGGTCCATGGGCACGGGGCGCTCCATATCCGCCTTGATTTCCGCGATGCAGCGAAGCTGATCCGGCGTCTCCTCGTAGTCAAAGGAGCTCTCGAACTCGATCTGCCATTCGGTGTCATCCGGAAAGGAGAAGCCCACTGTCTTTTTGCGCCGCGAGTAGATCTTGATCAGACGTTCCGCCAGGTCCTCCACATTTTTTCGGACCGTCCCCTTGCGCTTTTCCCAGGACTTCCCCCCGATTCTGTCGAGTCTCGGCGCGGCACCGGAACTCCCGATGTACCTCTGAACGAGGTTTACCTGCTCGATGGGGACGAACACGGACTCCTGGTCCGCGTATTCGAGCTGTACGTAGTCGCGTTCGTTGCCGCCCGCCTTCATGCGCTGGATGCCGCGGAAAATGCCGATGCCATAGCTGACGTGCACAACGTGGTCACCTTCGTCGAGTTCAACAAAGGTATCGATCGGTCTGCTCTCGGTACGCTGCAGCGACGCCGGCGCACGCTTCCGGCGCCCGAAGATCTCAGCTTCCTGGACAACGGCGACGCGGGCGGCGGGAAGCGTGAATCCGCCGGAGAGCCTCCCGGTCTGGTGGTGAATGGCCGGGTACTCCGAGAGCAGGTGTTCCACCCGGCGCCGCTGCGCATCGGTGTCCGCAAAAATAAAGCAGGCGTAACCCTGCTCCATGAGGGTTGCCAACTCCTCCTTGAGAAATGCGACATTCCCGAAGAAAGACCGCGGTGGATCGCAGGCGATCCTTGTCACGTCCCCTTCCCGGGTATCGAAGGCGGGATCAAAAAAGACCGATCGCCGTGAAACGCCGTCAAGGAGGTCTTCTACCGGGACAAAGAGACGCTCCGGCTCGGGAAGAGGCCGCGAATACCGTTCCGATTCGTAGGCTGCCTCGAACTCCCGCGCGAGCTGGGCGAAGACGGACCGGAGCCGGGGAAGATCGTTCCAGGCGAAGATCGTCGAATCGGGTACCGCACCAAAGAGGAGCGAACGGTCGGTGTTCAGCGCTGCGTGCCAGTAGGAGGGAAACGAGTCGGGGTGTTCCAGTTCCGCGAGCATCGCCTCCCGTACGTGCCGGAACTCCGGAAGATGCGCCTCATGGCGGTAGCGGGCGACCGCGTCCTCGTTCAGGACGGAGGCAACCGGGTATACCGTCAGTTCGGCGCGATCGGCCTGGGAGGTCTGGGAAAACGGATCGAAATCGCGCAACCCCTCGATACGGTCGAAGTCATAGGCGATACGCGTGGGAGAGTCATTCCCAAAGGCGAAGACATCGATGACTTCGCCACGGACTGCAAACTCGCCGTGAACGGATACGCGGGGCACCCGCCAGTAACCGAACGAAACGAGACGCTCTGCGATGTTTTCCGGCCGGTGGACGGTGTCGGGGCGTAGCGTCAGTTCCTCCTTGGCGTCCGCAAAGCGAGCGGGAAGAATCGTCGCCGCGGACCACGCGGAGACCACCAGCACGGAGCATTCGCCGCTGCGGAAAGAATGCAACGCCTGGGCGCGGCGCCCCGAAACGGCAGATCCCGCGCCGACCGAACGGTACGGGGCCGTCCCAAACCACTCAAACAGTGTGGCGGATACACCAAACGCCTCCAGGTCACGCACCAGGACCCGGCCTTCGGCGTCACTGGCGACCACACATACGATGGGACGCAGCACATCCCGGGCGAGCCTGGCAAGAACGTAGGCCACAAAGGCCGACTTGGGTCCAACCACGCGGCGCGGCAAGGAGGTGGTTTTGGCGCGTCGGACCACGTCGGCAACCGATCCTTCGCCCTTGAGACCGGCGGAGATTACGTCATAGAGTAATGAAGTTTCGTATTGCGCCGACATATGTAGTGGAGATAGATGGTGATATCACGAAGACTTAGCGTATTCCTGTCCGCCCTCGTCGTGGTTCTTGGCGCCCACGGTCAGGAACCCGCGTTTTCGATCCGTTTGCACAACGAACAGATCTATTTCGCCGATAGTCCCATTGACGTCGAACTCGCGCTCCGGAACGAATCTGCCGAAACGCAACGATTCCGCCTGGCCGACTCTCGCGTCTTCAGTTTCGCCTTTGATGCGAGGGACGCCAATAACCGCCGCGTATCAAACGCGAACGACTTTACCATACGGAGACTGTCGAATCAAGTTTTCTACCGCACCGTGACCCTGGAACCCGGCGAGGAACTGACCCTGACCGAGCGTTTGACGGACTACGTCTCGTTCGAACGTTCCGGTACGTACACGGTATCGGCGGTGTTTTACCCCGGTATGTACGACTCGCCGGAGAGCGAATCGCTCGTCTCCAACACGATCACCCTCACGATTCGTCCGGGTTTCACGGAAGAGACGCGGCAGGACGAGCAGTTTCGCGCCGCGGTGGAACGACAACTTCAGCGGCAACGGCTCAGCCCGGACGAGGTCGTATCATACATGCTCCTCGCGCGCCAGCAGGACAACTGGGAACGCTTTTTCCTCTACCTGAACCTGGAGCAACTCTACCGGCAAGACGACGCCCGGGACCGTGCGTTTCGGCGCCTATCGGAGGAGCAACAACTCGCGGTTCTGCGTGATTTCCGTGAAGAACTCATGGGCGACGCGGCCGATACGACGCTGGTACTCGTCCCGGATCGATTCGAGATTATCGAGACGCGGTATACGCCGACGGAAGGTGCAGTGGTGGCCGAACTCGATTTTATGTTCGAGCAGTTCCGCGAAATCAAGCGGTACACGTACCGCCTGCAACGACGAAACGGGTTCTGGGAGATCATCGCCTACAACGTAGTCAATCTTGCAAACGAGGCGCGCTAAGTGAAGTTCCTGCTTGTCAGCAGTTCCGACGCGCTCCAACCTTTTCTGGAGCGCTCGTTCAGCCACCAGGCGGCGGAAGTGATTCACTACGACAATCCGATCAAGGCGATGGACAATCTCGACGAGATCGAACCGGACGTCGTATTTTTTGCCGCCGTCGACTTTCCGCGCCACTGGAAGCCTTTTGTCACGTATCTGAGGAATACCTATTCGCGTCGAGAGTCCGTGTTCATTCTCCTCATACCGGATAGTTTTTCCGAAGAAGAGGCCAACAAGGCCGAACACCTCGAGGTCAACGCAGTCCTGGACGAGGACCTCACCAGTCGTAGGACCGTGGAACAGGTGCGCGCGATCATCACGCGCTATCACCGAATGAAGGATATTCGGAAGTTCTCCCGGGTGATCCCAAACGAAAATGATCACATCGATTTTCTGTTTACCAACCCCTATACCTTCCATATCGTTCGCGGCCGCGTGTTGGATCTCTCCTCGGGAGGCTTGCGCTTCGAACCATGGACCGAAAAGGAAGCGCGCACCATAGATCCGTTCAGCGTCGTTTCCGCCGCTTCACTGCGAGTCGGAACACGCATTATCCCGGTTCGGGTTCGGGTTGTGCGGGTCCAGCGCTCCATCGGGTTCGAGTTTGTGGACCTGGAAATCGACGACGAGTCAACGATTATCGACTACCTCGATGGGCGCGCCGAGCGTGACTTGCATGCGGCCATTGAGCGCGCTTCGGATACGCTGGATCCCGAGACGATCGAGAAGATCGTGGCCGCTTCGGAATCTTGACAGCCCTGGGCGTCCTTTCTAGACTTTTCCCATGGCAGTGCATAACTACCTCGATACAGCACCCTACAAACCGCTCGTCGTCCACGCGGACACCGCCTACCGGAAGAACTCGGTGTCTTTCGACGGGACCCTGCGCAGACATCCGTACGACGAAGCGAAATTTCTCCTTGTGACGCTGGATATTGGAAAGGGAAGCTCCTTTTATGAGTTCAAGACGGAAGACATACGGCACATAGAAATGCGACCGCAGATCGTTCTTGAAAACGGTGAATCGATCGAACAGGTACGAATCTGGATGCGGCAAAGCTGTTTCGGAATCGAAATGCGGCCCTTTGTCGTTGGCGGCGACCAGGACGAAGGTGTTGACACGAAAGCACTCTACGGATACGATCGTCCTTCCAAATAATCCCCTGTAGCTCAGCCGGTAGAGCAGCTGGCTGTTAACCAGCGGGTCGTAGGTTCGAGTCCTGCCGGGGGAGTAGGTAAACCCTTACAACACAAGAAGTTGTTGTAAGGGTTTTTTTATTGCCCTTGTGTCTGTGAAGGGATGGCATCAGTTTTCAAAAGCGGCAGAGTCTACGATGCGACGAACAAGGAGCGATA
This sequence comes from Spirochaetales bacterium, assembly GCA_028282545.1. Lineage (GTDB taxonomy): Bacteria > Spirochaetota > Spirochaetia > DSM-27196 > Alkalispirochaetaceae > JANQHT01. Next base: position 25,411 of record JANQHT010000022.1, on the reverse strand, counting down.
GACGACTGCCTGGTAAGAGTTGTCAGAAACTCAGGGAGCTTTCTGCGCCAGAATGAGACCTTCGGTGAGGTAGAACACGAGGCACCCGTCAATCTCCTCCGGCTTGAGAAAACTCGCTGCCTCCGGAGGTGCCTCAAGCAGCATCGTCCTGAGCGCCTCACGCGTCTTCTGGTTGTGCCGACTTGCCCACGTTTCAAAGTCGATAAGCTTGTCAATGGTATCGTCTCTGGTGATGTAAAATCCGGCTTCCTCGATCAGTGTCTTCCAGTCGGACATCGGCAGACAACGAACGTGGCTTGGATCTCGGACTTTTTCGAAGCCGTTGCAGTAATCACCGGCCCGGCCCGCCGGTACTATATTGTCCACCATTGCAAAGAGACCGCCGGGCTTGAGCACCCGATAACATTCGGAGATGAATGCAGGAACATCGGCAAAATGGTGCGGAGCAATCCTGCAGGTGACCAGATCATATAAGACAGGATCATAGGGGAGCGCCTCGGCATCCGCAGTCTCAGCCAACACGTTGTGCAGGCCGCGCTCTCGTATCAGGCGCCTCGTCTGCTCAAGCATCTCTGGCGTAATGTCCGTTGCCACTACAGTGGACACGGAATCTGCAAACAGAAACGCGGTGTGACCGGCTCCGGTTGCGATGTCGAGGACGCGCCAGTTGTCTTCCGGTTTGATGTGGGTTTGGAGCCATGCAAGGCTTTTCCCTCCGGCATGAGTAACGCAGTCTGCGTAGTAGGCGGCATTGTTACCAAACTCTCGCTGCACATCCGACTTGCTCATTCTCAATTTCCTCCCAGGGACATCTTCGCCATCGACCAAAGCCCAATCAACGACCAGGATTTATATTGTCGCAACACCGATGCTTGTTTATTATACTTATTGGAATGTAATTTCATATAGTGATATTCCATTCGACAAGAGATCAATGCTGGAGGAGAGAAGATGAACAGCGGCTATAGGATCACAACAGAACACCCGGAGGCGCCGAAGGTCCTGACCCCTGAAGCTTCGGCATTCCTGGTTGACCTCCACCGCGCCTTTAACAAACTGCGGCTGGAGCTTCTCGCCGCCCGCCGGGAGCGACAAACTCAGATCGACAATCGCGGCGCCATGGGCTTCGCGGACAAGCCATCAGCGGTTCGCGATTCCGAGTGGAGTGTCGCGCCAACCCCTGCTGATCTCCAGGACCGAAGGGTAGAAATCACCGGACCCTGTGAGCGAAAAATGATAATCAATGCCCTGAATTCCGGAGCCAGGGTGTTCATGGCAGACTGTGAAGACGCTCAGTCGCCGTCTTGGCTGAACCAAGTCATGGGTCAAGTTAATCTCATGGATGCGGTGCGCAGGACAATTCGGCTGGAGGACGAGACCCGGGGCAAGGTCTACGAGCTTGCTGAACAGACGGCCACGCTTCTGGTACGTCCGCGTGGATGGCACCTTGATGAGAGACACTTTCTGGTGGACGACACACCCGTTTCAGGCAGCCTTTTTGACTTTGGTCTTTACTTCTTTCATAACGCGAAGGAGCTGTTGGAGCGAGGGAGCGGCCCCTACTTCTATCTGGCCAAGCTGGAGAGCTATCTCGAAGCTAAACTCTGGAACGATGTATTTGTCCACGCTCAGGAGACACTCGGCATTCCTCAGGGATCCATTCGTGCAACCGTGCTTATTGAGACTATTCACGCCTCGCATCAGATGGAGGAAATCCTCTACGAACTTCGCGACCATATGGCCGGACTGAATGCGGGCAGATGGGACTACATTTTCAGCTGTATAAAGGCGTTCCATAAACGTCCCGAGGTCGTTTTCCCCGACCGCGCGCAAATTTCGATGACAGTGCCGTTCATGCATGCCTACACCGAACTCCTTGTGCGCGCCTGCCACAGAAGGGGGGCACACGCGATTGGCGGCATGGCGGCGTTCATTCCCAACCGTCGTGATCCCGGAGTAACAAAACTCGCGCTCGCCAAGGTGCGGGAAGACAAGAAGCGGGAAGCAGATCAGGGTTTCGACGGAACCTGGGTTGCCCACCCTGATCTGGTGCCGGTCGCCGAAGAGGCGTTCGTTAGAGTTCTGGGAAGCGCTCCCAATCAGAAGAGTCGCCAGCGGGAAGACGTGAAACCGGACGCGACCGTTCTTACAGATTACGTCGTAGACGGAGGTAAGGTCACGGAGAGTGGTGTCCGACTGAACGTGAGCGTCGGTATTCGATATCTGGATGCGTGGCTTAGCGGTAACGGTGCTGCAGCGATCAACAATCTTATGGAAGATGTCGCCACGTGCGAGATAAGCCGCGCCCAGCTGTGGGAGTGGGTCCACAAGGGAGCAACCCTTGAAGACGGCCGAGTAGTTACACTCGACCTATACCGCTCAATTCGAAACGAGGAACTCGCGAAGATCGGCACCGGTTCCGGCCGTGTTAATGATGCTGTTCGCCTCATGGATGCACTCGTGGAGTCGGAAACGTTTGAGATATTTCTGACGGTACCGGCCTACAGGCTTCTGGACTGAAAACCGGTCGTCCTGTATCGTTGGAGTCGGCACCAACACACCAGCCGAATCCGAGCGCCGGCGGCGCAGAGCGATGGGGAGCCAAAATGGCGAAGTCCGCGAAACACGTGCGAGCATCGACAAAACAGAACCAGTCCATTGCCAAAGGGCTTCAAATCATTGAAGTCATGGCCGCGGGGGATGGCCCCATGCGACTGCAGGACATCGGTAACGCAGTCAATTTGCCCGCGAGTACCGTGCTCAGATTCCTGAAGACGATGATCGATCACGACTACATGCAGCAAAACGAGGATACACTACACTACTTTCTCACACTGAAGCTCTGCCACATCGGGGAACAGGTACGGAAACAGGTCAAGTTTCGTGATGTCGTTCACCCGCACATGGTAGAGCTTTCTCGCTCGCTGGGCGAAGCCGTGTCACTCGCGGTAGAGAGTGACATGCTGGTCGTGTATGTTGACGTAATTGAGGGGCCGGACCACATGCTGCGAACTCTGCAGCGCATCGGCAAGATAGCCCCAATGAACAGTACCGGAGTGGGCAAAGCGCTGCTCCTGGACCACACTCCCGTAGAGATCGATGACCTGGTCAAATCACGCGGACTGCCAAAAACTACAGCTAATACGATTTCGTCCAAGACAGCGTTGATGAGGGAGTTGAAACTCGTACGTAAGCGTGGTTACGCGACGGACAATGAGGAGTGCGAGTTGGGCATGCGCTGTGTGGCGGTTCCGTTGCGTGACTTCAGCGGCAAGATTGTCGCTGCCATGAGCACCTCCGGGCCTGTGTCACGCATGACACCGGCCCGTATCCAGGAGATTGGGCCTGCGATTGTAGAGTTAGCCGCAACGATCTCCGCACGCCTGGGATACGACGGCTCGGGGGAAACGTAGAAGAGAGGGCTCGATCACCGGCGCTCCGGGATCGCTATAGAAGTTTACCCAAGGCGGCGATCAGACGATCCACGTTTGCACGCCGCGCTGTGTGACCCATCAAACCGATCCGCCATATCTTTCCGGCAAGCGGGCCCAGCCCGGCGCCTATCTCAATTCCAAAATCAGAAAGAAGGCGAGAGCGAACCGCCGCGTCGTCCACACCGGACGGTATTGCTACCGCATTCAGCATGGGCAGCCGCGCGCCCGGTTCAACAAAGAGATCCAGATTGAGTTTTTCAAGTTGATCGGACAGATAGTTGTGTGCGTCGCAATGACGAGCGTGCACTTCTTCAACACCTTCTTCCAGGAGTCCGGAGAGCGCGGCATGAAGTGCGTATACCATGTTGATTGGCGCCGTGTGGTGATACGCACGCTTCGCGCCTTCCCAGTAGCTGCTGAGAAGCGATAGGTCCAGATACCAGTTTGGCACTTTTGAAGAGCGATGCCTCAGAACTGCTTGTGCCCGCGCTGAGAAAGCCGCCGGAGCAAGTCCCGGCGGGCAGGAAAGGCACTTCTGCGTGCCGCTGTATACGGCATCTGCAGCCCATTGGTCAACGTCAACGGGAATACCACCAAGGCTCGTAACGGTGTCCACGAGGTAGAGCGCCCCTGTTTCCCTTACCAGATTCCCTATCTCCTGCACCGGGTTCTTCACACCGGTGGACGTCTCCGCATGTACAATACCAACGAGACGGTAGTCCGCTCCGAAAAGCGCTTCTTCTGCACGTGCGACGGTCACCGGCCGGCCCCATTCGAACTCCACGACATCCACCTCTGCGCCCAGGCGAGCCGCCACGTCGGCCATGCGGACCCCGAAAACTCCATTCTGCAGAATAAGAACCCGGTCGCCGGGTTCAATCAGATTCACGAAGCAGGCTTCCATGCCTGCGGAACCCGTGCCTGAAAGCGGTATGGTCAGTTCATTCTCAGTGCCAAACAAGGTTCTCAGCATGGACGTTACCTCGTCCATCACAGCTATGAAACGCGGGTCAAGATGACCGATTGTTGGACGGCCGAGGGCTCTCATGACACCCTCGGAGACGTTGGAAGGTCCAGGGCCCATTAGCAACGTCTGGGAAACGAGATGCATAGCGCTTTTCACAATTTGTACTCCTTATGGCAGGCCAAGTCTGCAACAACGTAGTTGTTCGTCATCGCGATGTCAACATGTGAAATTCGCTTCCATTGTTTTTCGATCATGCACTTGACCCTCATACAGATACGATCCACTGACTTCACCCCAGCAAGCCAGGCAGGAACAGAGCTATCTGGGGGAACGCGATCAGAAGCCCCATGGCAACAGCATCACAGCCGAGATATGGCAGGGCCGCTTTGTAGACATCGCCCATGGTGGTGCCCTCAGGAGCGACGCCTCGGACCACAAAAAGGACAAGACCGAAAGGCGGTGATGTTGCCGCCATTTCAAGCGTCAGCAATACCAGAATACCAAACCAAAGTTGATTAAACCCCAGCGCCTCAACCAACGGCATGTAGATGGGAATTGTGATCATCAGCATAGAAGTTTGCTCGATGAAACACCCCAGAATGATCAGACCAAGGATCATCATTCCGAGGATCATGCCGGGAGATAGATTCAAGCCCAGCACAAAGTTCACAAGGCCCCTCGCCGCACCACTGAAGCTCAGAAGCTGACTGAATGCCGCGGCGCCGGAGATGATCATCAAGACCATTGCACTCGTGCGGAACGTCCCGATGAGCGACTGCTTCACGACATCCCAGGTAAGCTTTTGATAGACAGCAGCCAGTACAAACGCTCCAACGGCTCCCAGCGCCGCAGACTCAGAAGGTGTAGCTATTCCGAGGATAATCAAACCAATGACAAGGAAGATTATCACCGCAAGCGGCAGAACATACTTGGCAAAATCGACCAACTTGCGTGGTAACGGGACCTTTGGCACGTCGTAGGGCGGCGCCAGGCCGGGATTGATCTTGAACCGTATGAGCATATAGATCACGTACAGCACCGCCAGCAATAGGCCGGGCAGAACGCCGGCCATGAGTAGCGGACCGATTGGAATGTACGCGAGACTACCCAGAATGACCCCGAGCGAACTGGGAGGGATCATCATGGCAATTCCACCGGATCCAAGGATTGGCCCCAAGGTCATAGCCTTGCTGTAGCCGCGTCTCTGCATGTCCGGGATCAGCGTGGAACCAAGCATGGCCGCGCTCGCCATACTCGATCCTGACAAACTCGCAAAGACAGTTCCTCCGCCAACGGCCAGGAAGCTGAGGCGCCCCGGAATCCTGCCAAGCCATATCTCAATCACATCCAGAGCCCGGTACGCCATTTTGGAGTGGAACATGATCTGGCCAAGCAGGATGAATAGCGGTACCGGCGCGAGAACGAAGCTCGCGAGGCTGTTGTAAAGGCTCAGTACAAGCTGCTGGAGCGAACCGGAGCCCATGATCAACAGGTTGCCCACGATATTGGTCAGCAGAAATGCAAAGGCAACCGGCAGACCAATGCCAAACAGGACCAGAACGCCGCCAACAAGGAGTGCCAGATACCCAAGCCAGCTCACGGGACAACCTCACAGGTCGTAGATGATCTGCTCGTCACGCCCGTCGAGACCTCGTAGTTTCTTGCGGTGGTCCACCGCGCGCAACATAAACTGTACGGTTAGAAGCACTGTGCCGATGAAAATCGGAATCAGAACGATGTACTTCGGGAACTCCACGGTCTTGATGACGAGGATACCGCGCCGATAGTTGTCCACGACGGTAATGAGCGAGAACACCGCAAGAACTCCGCAGATTGCGGCGCCAATCGCCGAGTTCAGAATCTTCGATAGTTCCCTGCTCCTCACGCCGAGCTTGGACACAAAGAAATCCATCTCTATGTGGCGCTCTTCGCGAAGGACAAACGCCGCGCCAAGGAAAGTGGACCAGAGCAACGTATACTCCACCAGATCGTTTATCCAAAGAACAGTCGCGCCGAAGAAGGAGCGAAGGGCGACCTGGTACGTGATCACAACAGCCATGAATGCGATCAGAACCGCAGACACCGCGCCGGTCCCGATAAGGATGTAATTGAAGACTCTGCGGAACAATGCGACGGCTCCTCCCACGCTCCGCTATGACCTATTGCCAGGTACCTGACCCGGCAAATCACAGCACTCTCACTACCGCGTGATGAGTTCCTTCAGCTGACCACCCGTCTGCGGGATTGCCTCGAGTATGGCCGCCCATGCGGAGTCGTAGGCAATTTTGAGATACTCTCCGGGGTTTGCGATCGTGATCACCTGCACGCCTTGATCGACCAGGTCGATGCGTTCCTGATCGATAATCTTCTGCAGCTCGAGTCCGCTTTCACTCTCCACCTCCATTATTATTGCGGTGAGTTCCTCCTTGAGGTCCTCGGGTAATGAAGTCCACGTGTCGAGATTCACCAGCATCGCTTGGTCGCTGCCGTAGAAAGCAGGATCGATGACATAGTTGATCCTGTCGTGCCATCCGCGCTCAATCACGCCGAAATTGGTAACCCCGATCCCCTCCACGAGGCCGCGTTCCAGACCGGTATACACTTCACTGTGCGGCATCGTAACCGGTGTGCCGCCAAGAGCGGTCAGGAACTCACGGTAGACTGGACTGATTCTGAATTTCACCCCCCGGAAATCCGACATGGCCCTGATTTCCGGCATGGCATAGAAATTGAACTTGTAGCTGGTGTTGTACCGCCCAAGGTAGTGGGCGTTTGCCTGCTCCGCAATCGCAGTCTCATAGATTTCGTAGGCTCCGTTCGCTCTCTCATCGGCGGGCGTCACCTGTGAGAGGTACATGCTCGCGGTTTCCGGCACAACCGATTGGAAGTAACTCCCAGGCAACCCTCCAATGTCCACGATACCGTTGCGCACAGCCTCGATCAGCTCAAACGAGTCGATCGCCTCCGGTCCTCCAACATAGTTGATAATCACGCGGTCACCGAGCCGGTCCTCAACCTTGTCAATGAACATCCGAGCACCAACTTCCTGCTGTGTACTAAGCGTGAAGGCCGTAGCCATCTTCAACGTTACCGGTGACGGCCCTTCGGCTTCCGCGACTTCTCTGCTGCCTCCGCTAAAGACAATGACCGGCGCCATCAACAGCACCATTGCCAACGTCAGAAACTCCTTCATAGTCTCCTCCTCTGCCTTCCGGACAACGCCGGAATATCGATTCCAGCGATTTTGATAATTGAAATTATATTACACTATCGCATATACTGTGTCAATGAAGATGATCGGGTGACGTGGATGAGCCCATTACCGGACTTGTTGCTTCACAACGTCGGTTTTCTCGTTACAGTGAGCTCGGAGAATCCTGTCGTTCACCGGGATGTTTCCATTGTCATCTCGGGAAGTGAGATCTGTGACGTCATCCCTGTCCGAACAATCTCCCGGGTGGACGCAAGGGTGACCATCGATTGCTCCGGTCTTATTGCCATCCCCGGTCTTGTGAACGCGCACCACCACATGTACCAGACCTGTCTGCGGGGCGTAGGTGCGCTTGACAACCTGGGAGGCTGGTTCAGATCGCGAGAGAGATTTCTCAAGCATGTGGGACCCGAGGAGCGTTTCCATTCGGTGTCCCTCGCCCACCTGGAACTCCTGGAGAACGGCACGACCTGTGTGTGCGAGTTTGGATCCAACAACCGCGACCCTGAATCTATTGACAGCACCATTGAGGCCCTGAACGACTCACTTCTCGCGCTCGTCCTGGCCTACGCTCCGCCCCCAGGTGCTGCCGAGGACCTGACCAGAATCCACTCCACGCTGGAAGCGTCGTCACGACTCAGACGTCTTCTGTGCATACCGGGTCCCGTTGCCCCTTCTGTCCACGATGCACCCGCGATGAAGGAGTTTTCGGCAACCTCCGAAGTCGCCAATACCCTGGGCGTTGGTATCAGCACACACATTCTGGAGTCTCAAGGCGATGTTGCCGGACGGCCGGTGGATGCGCTTCGACAGTTGGGTTGCCTGAATGAACACACATTACTCGCTCACATGGTCCACGCATCGGATTCTGATATCGCCACGGTTGCCGCGGCCGATGCTGCGGTCGTTCACAACCCGTTGTCCAACATGCGGCTGGCCTCAGGGGTCATTAATCTGCCGGCTGTTCGCGGTGCCGGAATCCGGGTGGGCCTTGGCACCGACGGCGCATGCAACGACGCAGCTGACATGTTCGAAACAATGAAGGTGGCTATGGGCCTGCAGCGCGCGACGACGCGCGATCCACTCTCCTGCACACCGTACGATGCACTTCGTATGGCCACGCGGGAAGGTGCTGCCGCGCTTGGCCTTGGCACGATTACCGGTTCCATTGAGGCCGGCAAACGGGCTGACATCGTCCTGATAGACCCGGATTCGGCAGGCTTCACAGTTGTGAACGATCCCGTCGCGCAGGTGGTTCTGAACACCACCCCCTCGGAAGTCAGGCACGTCATCGCAGCAGGCGAGGTCGTGAAGCGCGATTTTACTGTAGTGGCTGTAGACCCGAACGAGGTGCGGCGTAGTGCGAGGGATTGTTTTCGGGAATTTGCCGATCGGGTGCGGCCTTTGGAAAGGGAGATATAGCGGTAGTTGATAGCCGGCTGGAGTCTGTATCAATTATCAATATTGAATTTCAATTATTAGAATTTACTTGCAATTTGTGGATGTTCATGTATGCTACCAGTACGCGGGATTGTTCGCGTATCTGACAGGTGTATCAAGGAGGTGCTGTCATGAGTCTTAAACGAATGGTAATCATCACGGTGGTGATTGGCTTGCTCACACCGCTTGTTTTTGCGACGCCTGAGGCTGAAAAGAGAATTGACTACCCCACAAAGGCAATCACCATAGTGGTCCCGTGGAGTCCGGGCGGTGTTTCGGACATCCGCGCACGCATTATGGCCGAGTATGCTGAAGAGATCCTCGGACAACCAATCGCCATTCAGAATATCGGTGGAGCGAGTGGTACGGTAGGTACAGAGGAGGCGCTTCGCGCGTCGGCTGACGGCTACACCGTCATTTCTGTTGACGATGCGACGTGGTTTGGTATTCACTCGGGCATCGGCGATTACACAATGGATGACTTCGCACCTATCGCAATGATGGGCAAATGGCCGCTCGTCATCGCCGCACGAGGTGATGCGGAGTGGGACAATATGGTGGAGTTTGTTGATGCGGCCAAGGCCAATCCCGGCGCGTACTCTTTCGCCATCACCGCGGGGAACCAGAGTCATATGGTGCCGGTTGAGATAGGCCGGCGCACCGGCACACAGTTCAACTTCGTGGCTCCGCAAGGAGACACCAGTCGCAATGCAGCACTGCTCGCGGGTACGGTAGACGCCGCGATGACGTACGTGTCGTCGGGCAAGGAGTACCTGGAAGCCGGTGAGTTCAAGCTTCTCGCGCATACATTCCCGGAGCGCCATCCGGCTATTCCTGACGTACCAACGCTGGTAGAACAGGAGATCGACCTTGTCTACGAGATGCGTGGAGGTTTCGTCGTGAAGGCCGACACAGACTCGGAGATCATTGCAATCCTCGAGAGTGCATTCCGCCAGATTTCAATGAATTCTGAATTGCAGCAGCGTCTTGATGACCTCACCATCACGACCGAGTTCATGGATGCGCAGGAAACCGCAGACTATCTCGCGGAGATTGACGGACAAATTGCCGAGTTCGCCGCAATAATTACAAATTAGACTCCACAGGGGGTGGCCAAGCCACCTCCATCGCTCCTGCCGGGAGAAGCAGCCAGATGAGGTCAGACTTCTACGTTGGTGTAGGTACGACTCTGTTCTCCGTGGCTGCTCTGATCCACCTCTACCGGTCCAAAGCTTCCGCGTTCGGAATCAGTGATCTGGATTCCAACGCATTCCCCAAGATCGTTGCGTGGATTCTACTCGGTTTCGGCGTATTGATGATGCTCACAGAGATTATACGCGGACGCGCAAAAGCGCCTAGGATCGACTTCAAGTCTTTGTACACAAAATACAAGAAGCCGGCGGGCATGATTCTCCTCGTCCTTGTATATATCGTGTTGCTTGGCAAGGTCGGCTTCTTCCTTACAACAACCGCATTCATTCTCGCCGGTACTCTGTTTATTGGAGGGCGCGAGAAACCTCTCCGGACCGTGTTGATCACAGCCGGCGCTGTTGTGGTTCTCTATCTCGTATTTCGAACCTGGCTGGGGCAGATTCTTCCCGGCGGCTGGCTGATATAGGGAGACGATTCGGTGGAGTACTTCCAACTTCTTGGTGCGGGATTCGAGTCTGTTCTCAACGTTCGTACGATCGCCCTGATGATCGGAGGGGGAATCGGCGGGATCGTCTTCGCGGCGATTCCGGGACTCTCCACCGGTATGGCAGTCATCCTGACTCTCCCGCTCACATACGGCATGACCAGCGTGGACGGTCTTGCGACGATGTCCGGGATCTACATAGGTGGGATGTCCGGAGGCCTGATTGGTTCCACGCTCCTGGGAATCCCCGGAACGTCGTCTGCAGTTGCAACCACGTTCGACGGCTTCCCCATGGCAAGGAAGGGTTTCCCGGGTCGGGCTATGGGGATAGGCATCTGGGCTTCGTTCTTTGGCGGAATCTTCGGTGCGCTGATCCTCATGGGGATTGCCCCGACGGTTGCCCGACTTGCTTCCAAGCTGGGCCCCTGGGAGTACACGTCGCTCATCGTCTTTGGTCTCACGATGATTGCGAGTCTCACGGGCAAGTCGCTCATAAAGGGGTTCATCGCCGGCGTCCTGGGCATTCTCCTTGGCACGGTGGGAGCAGATCCGATATTCGGTGCAAGTCGGCTGACATTCGGCCTCAGGTCGCTGCGCGGCGGTCTTCACTTCATTCCCATCATGATAGGCATCTACGCAATCTCGCAGCTGATGACCGACATCGAAGAGGGCGGACAGCGAATAACGTACGAGTCGAAGCATCTGAGCATCCCCCACCGCGAGAGCATACTCGCCGTTTTCCGGCATCCAAAGGCACTAATCATATCCATGCTGAGCGGTGTTGGAATCGGCGCACTTCCAGGCGTCGGAGCTACAATCTCCAACATCTGGAGCTATGATCAAGTGAAGCGGTTCTCGAAAAACAAGAAAGACTTTGGCAAGGGAGCGCCGGAGGGGATCATCGCTGCCGAGGCGTCCAATTCCGCCACAGCGGGCGGCACGCTCATCCCAATGCTTGCACTCGGGCTACCCGGTAATCCTATAAGCGTAATCATGATGGGAGCGGTTATCATCCACGGAATCGTGCCCGGACCGCTTTTCATTTCCAAGCATCCCGATCTCGCCAACGGACTCTTCGCGGCGTTCTTCCTCGCAAATTTCTTCGTCCTTATCTCGCAGTCAGTGTTCACCAACCTCTACGTGCGGGTTCTCAAGATACCCACGAAGTACCTCGTGCCGATCATCATTGCGTTCTGTACGATCGGGAGCTTCGCACACAACAACCGGCTCTTTGACGTGTACCTGATGTTCACCGCCGGATTTGTCGGCTACATATTCACGAAGGCAAAAATCCCGCTCGCACCAATCGTGCTCGGGCTCATTCTGGGACCAACACTGGAGGAGAATTTCCGCGTTGCGATGATGAGTTCCTCGGACCTCACTCTGTTCCTCACGCGGCCGGTATCACTCATCTTTCTCTTGATGGCCGTTGGTTCAGTGGTGCTCTTGGTCTTTCAGAACTACAGAGCGAGCCGCGGGTAGAAAAACGAGAACGCGGAAGAATCCGGCGGAGAAGAGATATAGGCACGGCGCCGGAGTGCGCGCAACCCTTACGCCCTACACAGGTTCGCCCCAGTCCGCGCTGATGTTGGCGGCTACAGCCCGTGCCACGTTCGATGTGGAAGAGTCGCCGCCGATGTCATAGGTTCGGGTTTTCCCCTCGACGAGAACCTTCTCCAGGGCACGTTCCAGCCTTACAGCAATGTCCCCGCGTTCCAGATAGTCAAACATCATCTTCGTCGCCATGAGCATGGCACAGGGGTTGACCACGTCTTTGTCTGCATACTTTGGCGCGGAGCCGTGCACGGGCTCAAACGCTGCCAAGTGGTCTCCGATGTTTGCGCTGGCCGTGAAGCCAAGTCCACCGATGATACCACCACCGACGTCACTGAGAATGTCGCCATTCGCGTTTTCTGCGATGATAACGTCGAGCGTGTGCGGCTTCATCACCACGCGCATCGCACATGCGTCAATTTCCATGTCGTCGGCTTCAAGCTCCGGGTACTCCCGGGCTATATCGTAGAAGACCTCTTTCATCACTGCGTCAGTGTGGCGAAGGACGCTTTCCTTGTGCGTGAACGTCACCTTCTTCCGGCCATTCTTCATCGCCCAGTCAAATGCGAACCTGACAATGCGCTCCATGCCGATTCTCGTAAAGATTCGGAGGTCTGCGTGATAGTCACCGTCGCTATACCCAACACCGCGATAGAGTCCTTCCGTATTCTCCCTGATTACCACCAAGTCCGCGTTCGGGTGCAGAACCTTGACCCCGGGAAGCGCCTTGATTGGCCTGACGTTCGCATAGAGGTGGAATCCGTAGCGGATTCCGGACAGGACGACAAAGTCGTACGGTGCGCCGACTGCGCCGAAGAGAACGGCGTCACAACTGGAAATACCCTCACGCGTGCTGTCCGGAAACGGCTCACCACAAGCCTTCACTGCCGCCTCCGCGACAGCCATCTCCACGAACGAGACATCAAGGTCGGACGCACGTTCCAGGATGGTATCCAGGACAATCCGTGCGGCGCGCATGACGTCCCTACCAATACCGTCGCCGGGAATGATCCCGATCGTCAACTTTTTGCTCATCGCGTGCCTCCGCTCGATCTCGCGTTTCAGAGAGAGAATACCTTTTTGGGGGTCTGGTGGAGACAATCGCTCACACCGGTCGCTGTCACTATGTAGTTGTCCGTCAACATCGCAGATGCACGACCGCCAACCGCAGCCGGGTGAACGGAGATATTCATGCCCTCGGCTATCTTCATGGTTTCTCCCGGCTGGAAAGACGGCCTCTCTACCATGTCGTACCCCTGGCCGTGCGCATATATCCTGGTCTCTCCGGGCAGACCTAACCCCTCCAGGAACTCGTTGTTCCTCCTGAGTATCTCTACCGGGTCAGCACCAGGCTTAATGAGGCTCAAGCTCAGGTTCTGAGCTTCCACCGCAATCTCGTGCTGGCGTGCGAGTTCATCAGGAATATCACCAATGCAGGCAATCCGATACAGATGTGTGTAGTACCCCGATGCATCATTTGCTTCGATGAGAATCCCCACCTGGTCGCCTTCCTCAAGGCGGCGGTTCATGGCATGCGGCATGTTGAACGGGATTGGCCGCCCGGGTGGGCCGCTTCCCACAAATATGATCTGCTGTTCGCTTCCCAGCATCAGGCACTTATAGCGACCGGCAGCCGCCACTTCAAACTCTCGTACCCCGGGACGAATCGCCTCAAAGCACGCTCGCATGGCCTCGTCATGCAGCAAGGCATTCACGCGGATTCGCTCAATTTCTTCCGGGCTCTTTAGCGCCTTGAGTACATCAATCTCATCGGTGATGTCGACGAACTCAACGCCAGTAAGCTTCTCTCGCAACGTTCTCACAAAACCTGCCGCCATTGCGGGTTCGTCGAGAAGGCATATGCGCGCATTCCCGTGTCCGTCAAGCTCCTGCACAACCAACTCCGCATCGTGGGTAGCGGCGTAGTTCAGGGAAAGCATGACCGGAGTACTGAGTCGCTTCCCTACTCCTCTGAGCGCCCACGACGGTGGCGCCGCCTGTTTCGGGTCACTGGAACCGTGCGCAACGGTAACCATTTCCCCGTCAACGGGGAAGATGACCGAGAGCGGATAGCAGTGCATCGCCGGCTCATCGAGAAGCCATTTCACGTAGCCGCCGAGATAGTCGTTGTGATTCTGAGCTATCACGTAATCAACCCCGGCAGCTTGCATGAGTCCACGAAGTGTTCTCCACCTTCGCTCAAGCTCCTCTGTTGAGATGGGATGAATGACCTTTTCCCGCAAAGCATCAGAAACCATGCATAGTCCTCCTGCAACGACAGAACGTCACCAATTTTGAAAAGAACAACGTCATTGCATTATATAAAATCATCGTCGACAAGTGCGCAAGCGACTCTCTTGCGGTTCCCATCTGTCTGCCGATGTCCGACTGGAAGACACTGATCGAGGAAGCCGGATTTTACATCACCAGAGACGATACCATTGTCAAGCTTATCGACTTTGAAACGTGGGCAAGCCGGCACAACCAGAAGACGCGTGAGGCGCTCCGAACGGTGCTGCTTGAGGCACCTCCGGAGGCAGCGGATTTTCTCAAGCCGGAGGAGATTGACGGATGCCTTGTATTCTACCTCACTGAAGGTCTTATTCTGGCGCAGAAAGCTCCCTGAGTTCCTGATAACTCTTACCAGGCAGTCGTCTATCGCTCCTTGTTCGTCGCTATCCCTGGCTCCTCGCAGCCTCGCAGGGATGGGGCAATTTAGGACCGGCAAGACGCCGGCCCGGCCGGTTAGGAGGCGTACTTGTGGAAGAGGCGTCCGACATAAAATCGACGCCGAAGAAGCGGTCCCCGAGAATTGTTCACACTTGGCCCAAGACATCGCTGGGATCGTTCAGGTACATTTCTGCACCTGCAATCCAACGGGAGCCGCCCGGCTCCGCACCGCTGCCGGTGATCGTTGCGTAGGAGTTCGCTTGGTCACAAAAGGAGCAGTTGATCTACTCGATAGACCACATGGTGGACATGCGGGGTGATTCGCCAACGACCGTCGGGACGTTTGGCGTCCTCGTTTACGGAGTATGGGCGGTGCCTCATGGTCGGATTGACTGTATACCTACTTCCTGATGCCTACGAGTCGGCCCGACGGGCGATGTCACTCCTGACCTCAGTACAATCCCGTCACCAGCCCGACGACATAGATCGTAGCTCCCACGATGGGGGCGGCCACGAGTGTCATTACCATGCCGATCAGCGCCATGTCCCGGATGGAGAAGTAGCCGGCCGTGTAGGGGATGACATTTGTGGGCGTACTTGTAACGAGGATGAACGCCATGCTCGTGGTGAGAGCCGCGGGCACAGTGATCGAGAGCGTATCGATTCCAAGGGCAACCGAAAGGGTGATGATGATGGGGATGATCACGGTGGCCGTGACGGTGTTGCTCGAAAGGAAGATCTTGATGAAGCTTACGATAAACACGACGAGCAGCACCTGTAGGAACGGGTGCATGCCGCCCATACCGCCCAGGTAGAGCACGGCAAGCCACTCTGCTCCGCCGGTCTGGTAGAGCATCATGCCCAGCGAGATACCTGAAACGATTAGCAGGATGCTGCTCCAGCTGATCTCCTTCTCCACGTGCTTCCAGGCTATGCGACCCACTCCCGGGAAGAAGAAGAGCGCGACGGTGAGAAGTACCGGCATGGAGATAGGAATGGAAATCCCGAGCCACCTCTCGTAGAGTGGCGTCGTGAGCCAGAGGAAAACCGTCAGTAGGAAAATGACAAGTGTAACCTTCTCCTCCCGGCTCATCGACGGAAGCGCGTCATACTCGGCCTTGAGCTCTTCCTTTGTCTTGGTAAGACTCTTCATTTCCGGACGGAAGAAGAGCATGAGGATTCCCCAGGTTGGAAAGAGAATGAGAAGTCCCGCAGGCACGCCGTAGGTCATCCACCCGACGAAGGTGAGGTCAAGCCCCGCCATCTCCTTCAAAAAACTGATTGCGAGCGGATTGGGTCCGGCCCCGGACGGCGCCATGATGCCGCCCATGATGGGGCCCCAGGCGCACGCGATCATCAGCGCCTTGCCGAATTTGCTCTTCATGGGAGTCACACCTTCCTCTCTGAGAATGGCCACTCCCAGCGGCATGAGCATCGCCGCGACTGCGGTATTCGTGATCCACATGGAGAGGACCATGCCCACGACGAGGAATCCTAGGATGATCATCGCCGTCCCGTTCCCCGTCTTGGAGAGCAGGAAGACAGAAATCCGATTCCCGAGGCCGGATCGCGTGATGAAGCTAGAGAGGACCAGAACTCCAACAAAGAATATGAAGATGTGATTACCGAATCCCACTGAAACGATGTTCTTGAAGCTGTCCACGCGGAATACCGCAAGCAGGAAGATGCCGAGCAGTCCCGTTATGTGGAAGGGTATGGCCTCGGTCATCCAGAGGATGAGCGCGAAGAGGAGAATGCCGATTGCGACCTGGCCGCTCGGCGAGAGCGTTGTATCGGCTACTGTGCGATCACCCTCCGACAGCAGTACAAACCGGGCGAGGAACGCAACTGTAAGGGCCACCCCTAGGACGATCCATCGCGCGGGTTGTGAGAGTTCCCGTTTGGGGCTCATAGCGAGTTGTGGTTGTGACATCACTACCTCCTGCGGCGCTACGCCACGGTACCGACGTTTGCGTGCCGGCGCCGGTCTATCGTCAGCGACCGAGCGCCTCTTTCAACAATGCACCAACTTTGCTCGGCCGGTCGGCGACCCTCGCCCCTGCCGTTTCGAGCGCGGCCAACTTGTCTGCAACGGAGCCGGTTCCGCCGGTCACAATCGCGCCGGCGTGGCCCATCTTCTTACCTTCAGGTGCGGTCTGCCCTCCAACAAAGGCGACGAGTGGTTTGGTGTAGATTCCGGCCTGCATCGCCTGGGCGACTTCTTCTTCCATGGTTCCGCCCAGTTCGCCGATGATGAGCACCGCCTCCGTCTCCGGATCCGCCTGGAATGCCGGCAGGAACTCAGCGAAGCGGCTTCCGGGAACCGGGTCTCCGCCCACACCGATCAGCGTTGACACCCCAAAGCCCTCCCGAACCGCCATCGATGTCACCTCGTTGGTGAGCGATCCGCTCCGCGTCATCACACCCAGCGACCCGGGTTTATAGACCCGCTCGATCCAGTAGGGGAAGATCCCGAGCATCGACCTGCCGGGCGAGATCACACCTGAGGTGTTTCCTCCCACGACCTGGGCACCAGAGGCACGGGCTGCTGATCGGATCTTCAGCTGTTCATGGAGCGGAATGCCGTCGGCAATGGTGACGATCCTTTCAAGGCCCGAGTCGAGAGCCTCGTAGACCGCATCCATCGTGAAGCGCGGGGGTACAAAAAGTATCGCGGCGTCTGCCGTGTGCTCACGCACCGCTCTATATACGCTGTGATAGACGGGCACACCCGCAACCTCCTGCCCTTCTTTGCCCGGGGTTACTCCGGCAACTACTTTTGCTCCCATCTCAACCATGTGTTTGGTCCAGAAGCTGCCTTCCTTGCCCGTGATGCCCTGAACGATGATTTGGGTTGAGTTGTCGCAGAAGATGCTCATAAATCATCTCCCCCAGCGATCTCAACGGCCCGCCGGACCGCTTCTTCGGTGTCAAAGAGCGGCTCGAGTCCGGCTGTCTTGAGAGTCTCGGTAGCCTGCTCCTCGTTGGTTCCGCGGATGCACGTCACGATAGGCCTGTCAGGCTTGAGCTCGTTGATGGCGGCAACGACACCTTCAGCCATGACGTCGGCCCTGGCAATGGTGCCAAAGGTGACGATGAGAATGACCTTCGAGTTGTTCTTGAGGCAGAGTTCCATGGCGCGGCCGGCGTTGCGGTAGTTGGGGCCGCCAAACTCCAGGTAGTTGGCGATGGTACCTCCCTCGTAGTGCACGAGGTCAAACACTGTGGTTGTAAGGCCCGCTCCGGCGCACATGAGCGAGATGTCGCCGCTGAACTGCAGGTAGGGGATCCCTTCAATGGCCGCCTCGAACTCGGCATCTGAATCGAAGTACTCCCGCGTTCGCTCGAAAGCTGGCTGACGGAAGAGGCTGTTGTCGTCAATCATGAGTTTGCCGTCACCGGCAAGAAGCTCGCCCGACACCGTCAGGAAGAGCGGGTTGATCTCCGCAAGCTCGGCGTCGTTGTCCATGAAGACTAAAAAGAGCCGATTGAGGATACCCGCGAATTGTTTGACAGCGCCCTGCTGTAGGCCGAGCTCGTAGGCAAGGGCCCTCGCCTGATATTGCTGGAGCCCACGGTTGATGTCGACGGCAATCCGGCTGATCGCGTCCGGCCGCTCGACTGCCAGTTGCTCAATCTCCACACCGCCCTCGACGCTTGCAAGGATCACGAGTTCCGCGGATTCCGGATTCGCTGATATGGAGAGGTAGAGCTCCCGGTCAATGTCCACCGCCTGCTCGACGAGCATAGTCCGAACTTTATGCGGCCCGCTCGCGAACTCACGCGCAAGGCTTTCGGCCTCATCGGTAGACGTCGCGGGCTTGATGAGCCCGGCCTTGCCCCGACCACCCATGAGGAGCTGGGACTTGATGACGACTCGGCTGCACTGCTCAAGGAGCCCTCCGGCGGCCGTCCCCACCTCGGCCGCGAGAGCTTCGGCGTCTACCGGGATCACGCGGCCGGTCTCGCTGGCGGCTTCTGTAACGGTCGCGGATGTTGAGGTGGCCCGTACGAGCTCGGAGCGGGGTACGGAAATGCCGGCGTCCGAGAATATCTCCTTTGCCTGGTACTCGAAGAGTCTCACGAGGCGACACCTCCCTCCCTGGCTGCCCGTGGATTGTCGGCGGCCGGCTGGCCGTGTCGCTGCCAGAATTCGCCCCACATCTCCTCGTCTGTGGGTTTCTCCGGAGTGATGGGCTCGGAGACCCAGGTGATATTGAGGAAGTGCTTGTAGTAGATGTTCTCCGTGGTGATGTTGCCACCCCACGTGCCGCAGCCAAGGGTAACGGTGCTCGGCATGCCGTTGAAGAAGTTGCCGCCATTGGCCGGGGCCTGCGGCTGGCGCACCATGATGCGACTCGAGCGCATCCGCTCGCCGAGCGCGTGGATGTAATCATGCGTGAAGGTATGAATCCCACAGCTGTGGCCAGTACCGGCATTGTCCGTGAGACGGTTGAGGATATCCACCGCTTTCTCGGACGTTTCGTACCGGTAGAGGGTGAGGACGGGGCTGAGTTTCTCTTCCGCAAACTTGTCCTCTTCAAGAGGCATCGTGCCTTCCACGAGTAGCATGCGCGTCGCTTCCGGCACGGTGATGCCTGCGTCCGAGGCGATTTTTACCGGGCTTCGGGAGATGATGGCGGGATTGAGGACGAATGTACCGTTTCTATTTGGCTGCCACATCCAGGCTTTGAGTGACTCCCGCTCCACGCCGGTGACGAGGTAGCCGTTCTCCGCTTCCCGGAAGAGGCGTAGCGCGTCGTCGTAGAGCGACTCGTGAATGATCACGCTGTTCTCGCTCGAGCAGCTCGTTGCGTAATCAAACGCCTTGCTCAAGGAGATTTTCTTTACCGCGTCAGCGATATCGGCATCCTCGGCGATGATCTGCACGGCGTTGCCCGGGCCCACGCCATAGGCTGGAGTACCGCTCGAATAGGCCGCTTTCACCATGGCCCCACCGCCGGTTGCGAGCACGAGGTCAACCTGGCGCATGAGCTCGGTGGTACGAGAAATGGACGACTCTTCCACGATTTGCACGAGATCCTCCGGCGCGCCCACCTTTCGCAGGCCAGCCCTCATGTACTCAACCGCGAGCGTACTCGCCTTTGCACCGCGCGGATGTGGGGCGAAGATGACGGCATTCCGACCTTTGAGGATTCCAATGCCGTTGCTCGCCGGTGTCGCCGTGGGGTTGGTCACCGGCAGGAGAGAGCCAACGACACCCACCGGTTTGGCATATCTGGAGATACCCTTCTCCTCGTCCCGATCGATGAGGCCGACGCTCTTTGCACCCTTGATGTCGCGCATGACGCCCATCACCTTCACCTTGTGTTTGGTGATCTTGTCAGGCACGTTGCCCATCTCAGTAGTTTCAACGGCGAGTTCGGCCAGGCGCCGGATATTCTCATCCTCGTAGACTTCCCAGCCCACAGCAAAACAGACATCGTCTATCTGTTCCTGGCTATAATCCGCCACCATTGCTTGCGCAGCCCGCGCACGTCCCACGTATCCGGCAATGAGATCGATATCGGCCAGAGTCAACTCGGCAGCCATCAGATGAAGTTCCTTTCTTCCATCGATTGCACCCGACCGTAGGCTGCCTTCAGCCACTCGGTGCGGTCGTCCATACCCACGGTGAAACTTGCATCCAACCAAGCTTTCACGATCTGCACGCCCAGGAACGGAGCAGTGATCCATCTGCCCATGGTGAGCACGTTCGCGTTGTTGATAACGCACCCGCGCTCCGCCGCAAACATACTGTCAGCGACAGCGGCGTAGACACCCATGTGTTTGTTGGCGACGATTCCCATCCCAAGATTGGCATCGTCGGACTGGATGGCCCGGGCTACCTTTGGCGCCTGGCCGTCGTACGGTTCATTCTCGTCCGGGCCCCATCCAGTCCGAAGTCAATCACTTCAACGTCGTCGCGCGATTCAAGGTATTCGCCTACTGTTGTTTTCAGCGCGTAGCCCGACTTGTCGCTTACTATCGCAACCTGTTTGTTCATACCTTACCTTCCTTTCGTGCCACGAGCGCACGGGCACTCGCTGCGATCGTGTCTGTATCGATGCCGAAGCGCTTGATGAGGTAATCCATCATGCACACTTCGCCAGACTCGTCCTGAACGCCGCACCCCTTGGTGTCGCCGCGAGCCCGAAATTTCGTTCGCCCCGGTGCCTGAGACTTCATCTCCGTTAGGAACAGCGGCTGGTACACAAAGCGCAGGCAGATGTGGAGATACACGTTGCGCTATTGGTAACCGAGAATCGAGTCAATCTCTGCCACGTCGGATGCACGGAGCGGATCCAACTGTAGCGCACCGCAATTCTCCCCAGCTTGTTTCACGGCCCGTATACCAGGAATTGGAATGGCCACTTCACCGATTGCTTAGCCCCATGCAAGGGCGCCCTGCGCGAGCGTCTTTCCCCCATTCATGAGGATCTCCTGCACGCTCTCAACCTTGATTCGCCAGTCGCCAGCCGACCTTCCATTCTTGAAGTACTTCATCCACTTGGGGCTCCCCTGCCAGCATCCGGACCCGGAGTTGCTCCGAACATCTACTTCCCCATGAGAAGTCCCATTGCCAGCGGGCCCCCGATTGATAGCTGTCAAACCATATTGCTCGCACGCCGACAAAACACCCCGGTTCCGATCAATCACGTTCATCTGAAACAGGATCGCATGCGGTGTCAAAATAGGTGACGCCCATCTCAATACAGTCTGCAATTGCACGAATGGATTCGTCGTCATCAACATCGCCCCATCTGACCGGTGTGCAGCCGTTCCACATTGGTCCGCCAATCGCCCAGCAACCCATACCCATTGGATTTGCAACCCTCTGATCAATCCTCCTTGTCGCAGTCATGTTGCTCAAGTCATCCTCTCTATACCCAGAACCCTTGTTGTTGAAATTCCAAAGCGCGGTGCAGAACACCGCTATGGCACAAAGACAAACTCAATATGATCGGGGGCGGTCTCTTGAAGCAGCTCGCTGTCCTGCGACAATGTCGTGATAACGTGTGTGATGTCTGCGATCTCTAGCGAAAGGAAAAGGCCGGAATCATCTCTGAACTTCGAGGAATCCACCACAACGTAACTATGCCGTGCGTTCCTGTTAATGAGTCCCTTTATGTGTTTTTCTGTACCTGTGTTGTCGTAACACCCTACCCGAAGGTCTAGCGCATTTGCGCCGACGAATGCCTTGTCTGCCCTCAAATCACCATAGGCCTCCTCCGCGAGCGGGCCAACGAAGGCTTGCAACCGAGCGTCGTATTCTCCGCCAACACCAACGAGTGCACCACCGTTACTGTCGCGCAGAAGATTTAGGATCTCGATACAGTGAGTGATGACCGTTATATCTCTCACCGACTGAAGCTCCTCTGCAATATACGTCGTTGTGGAACCGGCATCGAGCATGATCTTGTCCCCGGGTACGATCATATTCTTCGCAATATACCTGGCAATTCGGCGCTTCTCGTCTACACTCTGAGCGCTTCGTATGTTCACGGATTTTGGCTCTGCGGGCCTCTGGTAGATCACACCCCCGTGGACTTTGCAGAGGACACCATCCGCGTGAAGCTTCTCCAGGTTGCGTCGCACGGTGGCGGGCGATACTGACACTAGTTCCGCAAGCTCCGCCGGAGTGGCGAAACCGTTCCGACGAACGTAGTCGATGATGAATTGCGTTCGGTCTGTCATGGAGCGGCCCCTATCTGAGCATATGATTGCGGGCGACTCGCGCCAGTTTGGCGCACCCCTCGCTGAACTGCCTTAGCGTGGTAACCGTGGGCCCAAAGCCGTCAAACTCTGCGGGGCGCATACCTGCAGGTTCGTAGGCGCGTCGAAACTCGGGACTCCCGCTCGCGAGACGAGACACGATGTCCTCATTTACGACTTCAGCGTGCATTTTCTTGTAGGGAGGCGCAATCTCGTCTATCTTGGTGGCCCACTTGTGCGGGGGCGACAGGACAACGTCAGCCCCAACGAGCTCAGTGAAGTGTGATGTGGACCGAAATGCTGCAGCTAGCAGTCGAGTCGTGTATCCGTGACTGACGTACCACTGGTACGCACGCTTGAACACACAGATTCCGGCCCATTGAAGCTCGTGCTTCAATTCGCTGTCCGCCCCAGCCATCTCACCCAGAAAGTCATCCAGACGCCCAATCATGATTGTACATACAGGTCCCAATGATGGGTCAGACTCGCCGTTTTGGCGTTTGCGCTTCAAACCCCGTTCCACTGCTTCCCCGACCGCAATTGCTTGCGCAACACTGAAGCTCACCGTGGCGTTGGTACTGATACCGCGAGAGGTTGCCTCTTCAATTGCAGCGAGACCGGCACTTGTTGCAGGAATCTTGACCACGATGTTCGGTGCAAGTACGCTGAACCGTTCGGCCTGCTCCACCATCCGCTCGGCAGAGCGGAACAGGCGCGGGTCAGTCTGAATCGAGATACGTCCATCGCGGCCGCCAGATCGTTGGAAAGCAGGCAAGAACAGAGTGGACCGTTCTGCTGTCATCCGTTCAACGACGCGCCATCCTATTTCGTCCTCCGTCGCATCAGGAAAATCCCGCACAGCGGCTTTAAGTACCGGGTCCCATTTCTCCGCCTCTTCGCGTATGGCGTTCAAGGCAATTATGGGATTGGACGTGGCGCCCACCGCACCGCGGTCCAGTCCAAACCGGAGTTCTGACTCAATTATCCCGTCCACCCAAAGCGCGGTATCGGTGGAAGAAGCGGTCCAAGACAGTAATGAGTCGCTCTTCATGGTTTACCCGGAAAATCATCGAGGGTATCGAGCGATGCTGCGGTACTGGTCTCCATAAACAACAGCGAGCAGAAAGTGAGCGCTATTGTACGCTCCTCGAGGTGCCCACTTATGGTTGACTCTGTGTTCGACAGCACAATATGGGCATGGACTCTTCCGTCAATGACCAGACCCGACACGGAATTGAGGTCAAAAGGACCGACGGCTTCCACCTTAGTGTTTCCCGGAGGTAGCTCGGTGGATTTGACTACGTGGATTCGCAATTGAGAAACGGAGCCGATCCCACTCAGGAACGCGCCTTCACGTATGCCGTTGGAGTCTACCTCTCTCTGTAAGGCCCCAAGGATGTCCTCCCCCGCCTCTACTTTCCAATACCATAATCGAGTCTTCTCTGTCGGAAATCTCAACATTGCTATTTTCTCCTATGTTGATTTCACGTGGACGACATCGCCAAGCGCCCGCACATACCCAACGGAAGCGCGTATGGCATCTTCGGAAGCATCCCCAAGTATGGCTTCTATACCCAGAAAGCCATCGTAATCGGCGCGCTTGAGCGTTCTGACTACCGGGAGCAAATTCAGATGTCCCGCGCCGGGAGCGCGTCGATTGCTATCAGAGATGTGAACATGAGTGAGCAAATCGGCTGCCGAGCGAAGCGCTTCCACGATTGATACCTCTTCAATGTTCATATGGAAGAGATCAGCCAGTATCCCCGTATTCTTCAGGTCGCAATCGCGCACTAGCCGTACAGCGTCCTGGACCGTATTGACTGAATCAATCTCGTATCGGTTAATCGGCTCGATTGCCAACTGAATCCCGAATTCCTGTGCCAGCGCATCATATCGCACGAGAGCTTCCATGAGCCTCGTGTCATAATCCGGGACAGGAACGTCATTGTGCGTTCTCCGCCCGCGAGTGAATCCTATCGGAACAATCGCCCCGACTGCTGCCGCCAGTTCCAGATGTCGCGGGGCGCGACACATGTAATCGTCTGCAAGCGCATGGTCCGGGCTAGTCATGGTGATGCTGGCTTCTATGAGATCCGCTAGTGGAGAAATCAATACAATGTCGACCGAGTGAGCCTCCGACAGACGCGACAGTTCGGAGGCATCCGCCTCGGCCACCTCTGACAGGAACAGGTCAACTCCGTCAACACTCAGGCGTGATGCAGTCTCGAAGATCGACTCTAGTGGCCCCCTTATCACCATGTGCGGAAGGGACACACCCTGCGTGCCGGCAGAAACAGAAATCCTCATCCCCTATACCGTATTCTCGTCCGTCTGATTCCAATAGCGAATCCTGTCTTGCTGTTTGGTAAGCTCGGACCGAAGAGCGTCGTTGAGACCGATCGCAGTTTCTTTGAGCGACAGATTAGACACTGTGTGCCGATTCTTACTGGTTGCCCGGTCTACGGTTTCCACCCATTCGGCCGGAATGCTTTCCATACCCGTCAGTGCTCCACACAGGCCACCGACGATGGCCGAGAGACAATCGGTGTCTCGGCCGAAGTTCACGGCGGCAATCAGTCCTTCGCGTGTATGTCCACGGGTCTTATAGAAAATGGCAACAGCCTTGGTTACTATTTCGTGCGCCTTGCTGAGTGGGTTGAAGCCGGCGGTGTTGATATAGACAGTATTGAAGGTCTGCCACATGTCAATTGCTCGCTCATGCCGGTTTGCCACATTTAGTCCTTCTTCAATCTCGAGCCAGATCTGCGCCGGCACGAGTTTCT
>JANQHT010000154.1 GCA_028282545.1 Spirochaetales bacterium | reverse complement strand
TGGTGGTATTCACCTCCATTCGGCAATGTGATCTCCAAAATGCGAACTACTTGTTGGTTGGCTATAGACAATTTCGTCGGAGGGCTCGTCGCCCTCCGTCCATACTGAGAAGTGCTACCATTGACGCGGTGACGATTCGATATTCACCGGGCGCCGGCGATCTTGCCGCGTGCGGACAATTGCACCCGCACTCGATACACGAAGAGAACGCCGTTTTCCCCGGCCAGCGCCGCCACGTATGAAACCGCGGCGACGATCCCGCCGTGCCAGGAGGTCACCAGCGGCAACAGGCTCACCGAAAGCAGGAGAATTGCCGTGCTCGTCGAGACGGCTCCTGCCAGGATGGTGGTGGTGCCCCGGGCAACGCAAACGCCCCGGGCAGTCGCCTTGGTCATTTCGAGAAAGGGGGCCAATCCCAAAATGTAGAGCGGGATCACGGTGAGGATCGCCAGGTCCGGGGGGAGCCCGGCGACGTTCACAAACCACCAGCGTGACGCCGGCGTGACCGCCACCACGGCAAAGAGCACGGCCAGGACCGTCCCGGCAGCAGCGACGAATCGTCGAATGGTCGCCTCCATCTCGTTGGAGCGGCCGGTCCACGCCACCGCCACCTCCTGGAACGAGATCGACAGCGAAGTGAAGAGAAAGAGGTAGCTCTGAACAACGGGCCACGCCGCAAGGGCTTCAACCGGCTGCCGCGCCCGGGCGATCCCAAAGGTCAGGAGCGGACGGGACGCCAGCAGGAGGACAGAGGTACTCGCCAGGGGAACGTAAAACCGCAGGAGTTCCCTGGTCGTTATCGGTTGTGCCGGCGACTCTGCAGGCATCGACGACCGGACCTGTGAGGCAAAGAGAAGGTAGGCCGCCACGGCCCCGACCACAACGCCCACCACTACCGCCAGGGCGCCTAGGACGTGCCCACTGTCGGTCTCCTTGAACAGGACAAACCCCACCCACAACGTCGCCACCGTGGCAACGAGGCGGACCACCATCGAAAGCGTCACCAAGTGCGGCTTGTCGTACTTGATCAGTACCCCCTGCCACAAGCGGCGGAACGCGACGGCCATGGAAAAGGGAAACAGGGTCACAAATGCGCTCCGCGCCCGCTCCGCGATCGGAAGCGGGACACTCAGCAGGTCGTGCGAAACGAAGAGAAAGACCGGTTTTGTACCGACCACGACGTGCAGGACCGTCAACGCTGCGCTGAGAACAACCGTGAACCGCAGGAGCGTTCCATAGTTTTTTCTGTCGGTAGAGAGCGCCGTGGCAGCCGAGAGCAGTTGGAGGATCGGGCTTTCAACGACGAGCGCCAGAGAAAAGGCGATGCCGAAGGCCGCGAGGTTTTCTTTCGCCTGCGGCATGCGCGCGATGACGCCGTTCATCGCCGGTTGCTCCACGGCCATCATCAGCCACATCGCCGCCAGGGGCAACCAGAACAACAGTATCGAAACATAGGTGCGGCGCATGGAGGCCACCCTACCATTGGAACGGCGTTTGGCATACACGCTTGCCCCTTCTTGTCATGCCTGCCTCCGGAAGGAAGAACAAAACGCTTGGCTTCGCTGCGCTGCAGAGACGCGTTTGTTCTTCCTTCCGGGCGCGGCTGGTGCCATACACGTCAAGCGGACATGTGATCTCCAAAATGAGAACCTCTGTGCTTGCCCCGGTCCAAGCGCGCCCGTACACTGCCCCAATGGTTGTCTACGCGGCACTTATCCTGACGATGCTCTTCTGGGGGATATCCTTTGTCGCATCCAAGTACGTGCTCGCCTACCTGACACCGCTTACGTACATGGCGCTTCGCTTCGTCCTGTCTGCCGCGGTACTCGGGGGTTTTGCGGCCCGCCTGAAGGGGCCGCGGCTCCGACGCCGCGAACACCTCCTGGTCTTTGCCACCGCCCTGGCAGAACCGATCGCCTATTTTCTCTTCGAGTCGTACGGGCTGACGTTCACAACGGCGTCCAAGGCGGCGCTGATCGTTGCGGCGACTCCCGCAATGGTGATGGTTGCGGCCCGTCTGTTCCTAAAAGAGGCGATGACACGGCGCGGTATTCTCGCGGTGGCGCTCTCGATCGTCGGTATTGCCCTGGTCGTTGGCGGTGATCCCACCGTGGCCTGGTCGGAACCAGGATCGTACCTGGGGGATCTGCTCGTACTCGGGTCGGTCCTGTCGGCGGCGGTCTATATCGTTTTTGCCCGGTTCCTGACGCAATCGCACTCTCCGGTGAAGATCACCTTCTACCAGATCACCTGGGGTGCGCTCGTCTTCGTCGTGCTCTGGGCCTTTCAGGGCCCCGGCGACCGCGTGATTTCGCTCTCGCCCATCGCCTGGATGTCGATGGCGTTCCTCGTACTGGGGGCGACGCTTGGTGCGTTTCTCCTGTACAACTTCGCCCTTTCACGCGTACCGGCGGGCCAAGCGGCACTCTTTATCAATGCGATACCCGTTGTTACCGCCGTTGCGGGCTGGGCGTTTCTGGGCGAACGATTATCCGCGCTCCAGATAGTCGGGGGGTGCGTCGTTGTGACGTCGGTGGCGTGGAACAATCTACCCGGTGCGCGGCGTCAGTCGGACGCCACGATACTCAGGTAGGCGTCGAGTTTCTTCGCAGCCTCCGGGTACAGGGTAAGGAACTCGATCGCCACGTCGTACTCGTCTTCGTCGGTCTGATCGCTCCGCAGGACCCGAGCTTCGAGAGAAATCGTATTCGTTTCACCCTCCGCATCGAGGCGGAGCATAACAAACGCGGTAGCATCGAGGTCGATCGGTTCCAGCGTGGTGCACCGGAGGCCTCCGCGGCTCAAATCAACGCCCCGGGCGTGGATAATTCGCTCGCGGTCGAACTGGAGGGAGAACATTTGCGTGACGGCGTACCTGGGTGATGCTCTGCGTTCCACGCCGCTATTGTACCACGTCCCGGTCGGTCAAAACCATAAGCCGCGCTCCACCATGTAGTAGCGACCGGAGAAATTCCACAGGGTGAATCCGCTCGCCCCGCCCTCGAGGGCTCCGCGAATCTGGTACTTCAAATAGTCCGTGTAGGTGGGCACGTCAAACTCGAGTTCGCCACCGATGAGGAAACTCTGTACGTAGGGCCGGATCAGCGTGTATTCCCCGGCAATCCGCTGGGCCCGGGCAACGCCTTCCCGGTAAAGCTGCTCCGCCCGGGGTACGTAGGGCAACTCGGCGGCAAATTCCCGGGCGAAATGGGAGGGATAGAGCATCGGTGAAATCACGTCGACATAGGCGGACAGGGCGCCGATGTCCTGTCCCAGGTAGCCCATTCGATACCACCCGTTGAATCCAAAGACATCGATCCCAATGGGCGCGTCGATCCGTTCCCTCGCCCGCGCCAGAAACGACGATAGGGCCGCGACGCGATCGTCGACAAAGGGGTCTTCCCGCTCCATGGCAGGGCTCGTGGAACGGTGGCGGTACTCGATATCCCGTACGGCACCGTCCGAGGGTGTCCGGATATAGTCGAACTGGATCTCATCCACGCCCCGCTCCACCAGCTCACGGGCGATCGCGATATTGTAGTCCCAGACAAAGGAACTGAAGAGATCAACCCAGTGTTCGATCTGCTCCCCGTCACGGAAAACGCCCCAGGGCTCGTCCCGCGTTGCGTCCCACAGGGCGTACCGGCCGCCGTCGTACCGGTAGAGTTCGCGGTCCTTGAAGACGACGATTCTCGCGATCAGGTAGAGTCCCGCGTCGTGGACGGTTTGAATCACGCGATCTGCGGAGAAGTACCCTTTCACCGCACCCATTGACGAGTGCATCTCAAGGTCCGAATCGTAGACGATCCGTCCCAGGTCGTCCTTGAAGTCTACCACCACCGCGGTGAACCCGTGCAGGGCTGCGAACTCCAGGTGTTCGGCCAATCGCTCCGGCGAGACCTGCCACGGCGAGAGGTAGAACGAGTGGTGGTCCGCGGCGAGTTCGCGCCGCGCCGCGGCCTCCGGCGTGTCGCGGACCTCGGGCCAGATTGTGCGGATAGACGGCGACGGCCGCGCCGTCTCCGGCGGTACGGCGCGACCGGAGCGGGAAATGACCACAGAGGCACCGTCATGGGTCAGTTCAACGTGAATCAGATCTCGGTCGGTCTCGTCGTAGGCAACCGAAGCGACGTCCTCGTAGAATCCGCTGCCCCGGTAGAGCGCGGCCAGATACGGTTCGTCACCCAGGTCCATCCAGGTTTCCCCGCCGTCATAGCTCTCGTAGAGACCGTGAAAGGTGGTAGAAACGAGGATTCGCGATGAGTCCCAGGGCGCGACGGTGGCCGAGGTCAGGTAGGTGTTCACACCGGCGGCATCCCGGACCGGAAGGTCTTTGCCTGGACCATCGTCCTCCGTACGGACCAGACGCGTCGGGTATATCCGAAGGTCCGCCACCGTGAGGGCGTGAAGAGTGAACGAAAAAACGAACAACAGGCTGCAAAAGAGGGCACGCATAATCATCGGCGGATGCTATCATAGAAACCCGGAGGAAATCATGCGTATTGCGGTACTCAGTGACATCCACGACAACATCTGGAACCTGTCGCGCGCGATGGAGATCGTGGCAGATACCGGGTCCGAGCAGCTCGCCTTTCTGGGTGATTTTTGTGCGCCCTTCACGCTAAAACAGCTCGCGGAGTCCTTCTCCGCGCCCATACACGCGGTTTTCGGCAACAACGACGGCGACCCGTGGCTCCTGACGTCAATTGCCGCCGGGTTTGCCCACGTAACGCTCCACGGGCAGT
>JANQHT010000095.1 GCA_028282545.1 Spirochaetales bacterium | reverse complement strand
CTTCGTCTGGGACCGGGAGGGGCGCTTTCTCCCCCTGGACGGCTTGGCGTTCACCGCGGCCGCTGGGGAGGCCGGGAAGGCCCAGAAAAAAGCCGCCGTGGCGAGAGAGATGCAGGAAGAGCGCACCGGGATGCAACTCTTCCTGGAGCCCCGGGGGATCGCCGTCGTAGGCGTGAGCGCTTCCAACGCGGGGAAGTCCGGCAACATTATCCTGGCGAACCTGCTAGCCGCCAACAGAAGCGACGTCTGGGCCGTCAACGCCAAGGGGGGCGAAACCACCGTCGGCGGCGGGAAGGTCACCCTCCATTGCTCCCTGGGCGACTTACCGGAGGTTCCGGAACTCGTGGTAATCACGGTACCGGCGACGACGACGTTGGCGGTAGTCGAGGAGGCGGCGGCGGTAGGTGCGAAAGCGCTCCTGCTCATTCCCGGTGGGTTCAGTGAACTCACCGGTGACGACAGCGTGGAACGACGCATACTGGAAATTGCCCGCGATTCGGGCATGCGCCTGGTGGGACCAAACTGCCTGGGTGTCATCCATGCGCCGAGCGGGGTGAACACCTTTTTTATACCCGAGGCCAAGTTTCCCCGCACCAACGCCCCCCGTTCGAATGCGGCGTTCGTTTCGCAAAGCGGCGCCCTGGCGCTGGTAGTCATGTCAAACCTGCGTAACTCCCTATCGCCGCGCACCGTCATCAGTTACGGGAACGAGATTGACCTCTCGCCCTCCGAAATGGTGGCCCACGTGGTCGGGGACGAGGCGATAGACGTGGTTGCGGTCTATGTGGAGGGCTTCTCCGACGGCGACGGGCGCGCCCTGGTGGAAGTCGCCTCGGAGTCGCGGGTGCCGGTGATCGTGTACAAGGCGGGTCGCACCTCGGCGGGTATGCTCGCCACCGCGAGCCATACGGCGAGCATCTCCGGAGACTACACCATCGCCCGGGCGGCCTTTCGCGAAGCGAACATCCTCGAGGCGGAAACGATCGACGATCTTGTGGGATTGATGAAGTGTTTTTCGCTGCTCGCGGCCTCCCGCGTGACGGGACGAAACGTCGTGGTCATCTCAAATGCCGGGTACGAGAAGACAAACGCCGCGGACAATTTCGACGAACTAACACTCGCGTCGTTCGACGAGAGTACGGCGAGTCGCCTCCGTGGTATCCTTCCGTCCTTTGTCGGAGTGGATCCCCTGCTCGATCTGACGCCGATGGCGAACAACGACGTCTACGCACAGAGCCTGCACCTGTGCCTCGAGAGTGACGCCGTGGACGCGATTGTTCTATCGGTGGTTCCCCATTCCCCGGCAATCGGCAGTTCCGACGCAGACAGCTCCCTGGTGGAAGCGCTGGCGTCGGTGTACCGGGGCTTCGACAAACC
Organism: Spirochaetales bacterium; assembly: GCA_028282545.1. Taxonomy (GTDB): domain Bacteria; phylum Spirochaetota; class Spirochaetia; order DSM-27196; family Alkalispirochaetaceae; genus JANQHT01. The sequence goes on along the minus strand of JANQHT010000095.1, from coordinate 9,422 downwards.
CGTCGTTGCCGCCGTTACCGTTGAGGGTGGTTCGGACTATATCTACAATCGGATGCGGAACGAATTGGAACGGGAGGGAATCCCGACAACGATCTATGCGGAGGATGCGGCGCGGCTGCTGGACCGCTTTATATCGTACCGGCTTAGGCGCCGGTGACCTCCGGCGGAGCGTTTCTCACCTTGTCGGCGACAAACGTTACGAGGTCCGCGTCGATTGAGGTGGCGGCGCCGGTGAAGCGCTCCCATATGTGTGTTGCGTCGAATGCGCCGTCTGCGACGAGCACCGGTGACATCTTGGCCGCATAGGGAAGGTCACCGTCGTCCACCTTGTGGTGCTGGTATCCGTGCTTTGCCGTCCACGTGAGTGCGCGCTCGCGGTCGTTGGTGTCGTAGCAGAGCTGAAAACCAACGATCTTGTCCGCACCTTCGTCTTCGTACCAGACGATCAGGTCGAACTCGTCATCACGAAACCAGCGACGAAACCCCTCACCCTCTATCTGGCGCGCGTCCTTTATCTCCGATAACACCTGTGTCGCTCCTTTTTTCCGTCGCTCCGTCACTCAGGGTTCTGCCGTGGGTGAAGGCAGACCAGTTCTTGTCAAACGTTCCCCGGGGAACCGTCTCCCCTATCGCCGTCTCCCAGGCGGGGAGCGGCAGGTCCAGGAAACCCGACAAGACGCCGAGCAACGCCACGTTTAAAAATGTAGCACTCGCGATCTTCGATTGCAGTTTTTTTACATCGACAATCTGGATTGTAGAGAAGATCCGTTTGAGTTCCGCCGCCACCCCGTCGGGATAGGTGTCCACGTTGGCCGGGTTGATCCGCTTGTCGCTGGAAACGAGAACCGTCTCCCGATTCACGAAGTCGAGCCAACGGAGCGGCTCCATGAGTTCCAGGGAAAAGACGAAGTGCGCGCCCCCTTCCGGGATGACCGGCGAGAACACCTCCTGTCCGTAGCGGATGTGGCTGAACACCGATCCACCCCGCTGGCTCATGCCGTGAATCTCGCTCTTCTTCGTATCGAAACCGGCGTACATGGTAGCGGCGGTAAAGATGTTGCTGGCAAGGATGATACCCTGACCGCCAACGCCAACCATCAGGATGTTGCTGACCGTCATGAGGCCTCCTTCTTCTGCTTCCTCCGAAGGATCACACAGGGTCCCTTGACGACCAGCAGCTTGAGTTTGTCCAGCGTCGCCAGTTCCCGTACCGCCCTTTCGACCTCCTCTTTGCTGTAGGCATCCACGGTGCGGAATCGTTCCCGGTCGATTCCCACCGCCTCTGCGAGTTTGCCGTAGTCCAGCGCAAATGCACCCTCCCCGGAGATCCGGGTGCCCGAGAAGGGGTTGGGCTGCATCCCCGTCATTGCCGTTGTACCATTGTCGAGAACGATAACGAAGCTTTCGCGCCCGTTGTACGCGGCGTTGATCAGTCCCGTGATCCCCGAATGGGCAAAGGTTGAATCGCCGATGACGGCGACGGTATCGCGCTTATAGGCGTCGCCCTCGGCAACCTCGATCCCCTGGGCAACGCCGATGCTGGCTCCCATATCCACGCAGGTGTCCATCGCGGAGAAGGGAGGCAGCGCACCGAGCGTGTAGCACCCGATGTCTCCGGTGACCTTCATGCCCAGTTCGTGCAGCAGCCCGAATACCGTGCGATGGGGACACCCGGGACAGAGCGCCGGTGGCCTGGGCGGTACCGTGATCGCCGGAGCGGTTGGTGCCTCGCCTCCGTCTGTGGCCGGGATGAGGCCGGCCCGGACCAGCGGGGCCCGCACCCGACCCGGACTGAGCTCTCCCAGGCGCGGGTAGAACTCCTTCCCGCGAACGGGTATTCCCATGGCCCGGATGCGCGACTCAAAAAACGAATCGAGCTCTTCGGCAACCACCACCGTCTCCACGGATTTGGCAAAGGTGCGGATGAGATTCTCCGGCAAGGGGTAGACCATCCCAAGCTTCAGGATCGGCGCATCCGGGAAGGCCTCCCGGACGTACTGGTAGACAACGCCGGACGTGACAAAGCCGATCCCCCCGGACCCTTCTTCGATCCGGTTGAGGGAGAGTTCGTCCGCGTCACGGGCGATCGCTTCCATGCGCTCTTCGACTGCCACGTGCCGCAGCCGGGCGTAGGCAGGTATCATCACGAACTTCCTGATGTTTCGGTAAAACCCGGCGGGCCTACCGGGAGCGGCTCGTTCCGCAACGCTCACGATGCTGCGCGCGTGGGAGATCCGGGTAGTGGATCGGAGGAGAAACGGCACGTCGTACTTCTCGGAGAGTTCAAACGCTATCCGCGTAAAATCGCGCGCCTCCTGGGAATCCGCCGGTTCCAGCATCGGCATTCGCGCGGCGTGGGCGTAATTGCGGTTGTCCTGCTCGTTCTGGGAAGAGTGCATGGCCGGGTCGTCGGCGGAAACGATAACGAGCCCCCCTTTGACACCGATATAGGAGATCGTGAAGAGCGGGTCCGCGGCCACATTTACTCCAACGTGCTTCATGGTGACCAGCGTTCGCCCTCCCGCGAGGGAGGCGCCGATACCAACCTCCAGTGCAACCTTCTCGTTGACCGACCACTCGGTGTAGACTTCGGGGTAGTCCTTGAGCGCCTCCAGGATCTCCGTTGAGGGCGTGCCGGGATAGCCCGTTCCCACGTGGACGCCCGCCTCCCAGGCGCCACGGGCAATCGCTTCATTGCCTGACAGGAGTTGTCGTTTCATGACGCAAATTGTACACCCGCTCCCGTGGGCGAGCAACGGCGCCCTCCGTCTATCAGCAGTTCGCGTGTTGGAAATCACATAGCCTTGGCATGGTTCTCTTATGGCTGCCTTCGAAACGAGGAAAAAACGCTTGGCTTCGCTGCGCTGCAGAGACACATTTTTTCCTCGTTCCGGACGCGCCTGGTGATACATTCATTCTATCGGCAAAATAATTTCCAACACGCGAACTGCCTGTTGTTTGGCTAGAGACAATTTCGTCGGAGGGCTTGTCGCCCTCCGTCCATACTGAGAGTTGGCGACCGTTTGTTGACACCGGCTCGGTGCGCTGGCATTGTGATCTCCCTAGGAGATTATAGACGATGCGTGTACTGATAGCAGATTCACTTGACCCCGCGGCGGTGGCAGCACTGGAAGAGCTCGGGTGCGATGTCACAATGCAGAGCGACCTTGGTGCGGCCGATCTTCCCGGAGCCGTCGCCGGTTACACGGTACTGGTCGTCCGCTCCACCAAGGTCACGGCCGAGACGATCGCCGCGGCGGATGACTTGGCGCTGATCGTGCGGGCCGGAGCGGGCGTGAACACGATCGCCCTGGACGATGCTGCACAGGCCGGCGTGTACGTGGCAAACTGCCCCGGCAAAAACGCCGACGCAGTTGCCGAACTCGCCATCGGTCTGATCACCGCCTGTGACCGCGGTATCGCCAACGCCACGGCAGACCTGCGGGCGGGCTTATGGAAAAAGAAGCACTACCAGAAAGCGGCGGGACTCAAACACCGTACGCTCGGGATAATCGGTCTTGGTTCAATCGGGCGTGAAGTCGCAACGCGCACCCGGGCGTTCGGAATGGAGGTTGGCGCCTGGAGCCGGAGCCTCACCCCGGAACGGGCAGAGCACATCGGAGTTCGCTACTTCGAAACGCCGCTGGATCTCGCGGCGCGGTCCGACGTCGTGTCGGTGCACCTCGCCGCCGCGCCGGAGACCAAGGGCCTGATCGGAGCCGATTTCTTCGCCGCCATGAAAGAGGGTGCGATCTTTGTGAACACCGCCCGGGGTGACGTCGTGGACCAGGACGCCCTTCTCGCGGCAATCGACGCCAAGGGGCTGCGTGTGGGCCTCGACGTGTATGCAAACGAACCGGCCGGCGGCACCGCCGACTTTCCCGACGCGGGCTTGGCAGCCATGGTGACCGCCACACCGCATATCGGCGCCTCCACGGCCCAGGCGGCAGAAGCGATCGCAGCCGAGACGGTCCGCGTGGTGCGCACCTTCAAGGAGACCGGCGTACCAGCCAACGTGGTGAACGTCAACGTGAGCAGCCCCGCGCCGTGGTCACTGACGGTGCGCCACCTCAACCGGGTGGGCGTTCTGGCCGGGGTACTTGACGAGCTACGCTCGGCGGAGATCAACGTCGAGGAGATGCAGAATACGATCTTCTCCGGGGGACGGGCCGCCTGTTGTTCCCTTCTCCTGGACACGTGCCCAAACGAGAAAACGCTCGCGGCGATCGGTCGCGTTGATGCGGTCCTCATGGCTCGCATCGAAGAGAAGGCACCGGGAGCGTGAGCGCCACGGCAACGACCTCGAGCGGCTTTTTAGCGCTCGATGAGCTGATCGGGGAGTTGAATCCCGGCGACAACGTTGTCTGGCGCTTCGATGAAATCAACGACTACCGCGCGTACGCCGCTCGTTTTGTCAATCACGTCGTCAAGCTTCCCGGGCGCCACGTTCTCTACTTCCGTTTTGCGGCGCACGATCCCGTGATTGCCGGCGACGTCACCGCGGCGTTTCCGAACATCGAAGTCATCGAGCTTCCCCTGGAAGGAGGATTCGAGAACTTCATCACCCGCGTCCACGCGGAGATTGAACGGGTTGGCGCAAAGGGCGTGTTCATCTTCGACACCCTCTCCGAAATGAGTCGCGCCTGCTACAGCGATCGGATGATCGGAAACTTCTTCCGGTTGACCTGCCCCTTTATCCAGAGCCTGGGCGCCCTGGCCTACTTCGGTCTTCAGCGTCACCTGCACTCGTACCACACGATTGAACCGATCAGGGACGCGACCCAGGTGCTGCTCGACGTGTACCGATACGCCGATCACCTCTACGTACGCCCCGTGAAAACGGAGGGCCAGCACGAGGACAGCACCTTTACCCTCTACCAGGACTTCGAAAACCGCCTGGTGCCCATCAACGAAAGCGTGCGAATCGCCGAGATCATCAACAGCAAGCCGTGGCCCGGACTTGCCTCAACGAGCTACCGCATGGTGGGCGTCTGGGACCGCGTCTTCATGGATGCAGAGACGGTGGAACAGCAGCGCCGGGACGGACTCGCCGGCGACGAACTGGTGACGGAGACGATAGACCAGTTGCTCTCGCTAATCGTATCCCGGGACGATCGCGTCCTCAGCCTGGCACGCCGCTATTTCTCGCTCTCCGACGTGATTGCCATCTGGAAGCGGATGATCGGTACCGGCTACATCGGTGGAAAATCGATTGGAATGCTGCTTGCCCGGGCCATTCTCCGTTCCACCGACGATGCGTGGAACGAAATACTCGAACAGCACGACTCGTTCTTCATCGGATCCGACGTGTACTACACGTACCTCGTGATCAATGACGTATGGTGGGAGCGGCAACAGCAAAAGGACCCGGAACGCTTCCTGGAACCGGAGGCGGGAATCAAAATCCTGGACGGTACCTTCCCGAGCTACATCGTTGAACGCTTCGAAGACATGCTCGACTACTTCGGCCGATCGCCGATCATTGTGCGCAGCTCGAGCCTTATGGAGGACAACTTCGGCAACGCCTTTGCCGGCAAATACGACAGCATCTTCTGTACGAACCAGGGCACGAGGGCCCAACGCCTATCGGAACTCCTGGACGCGGTCCGACGAGTGTACGCGAGCTCCGTCAGTGACCAGGCGCTGGAGTACCGCAAAGCGCGGGGTCTCCTGGACCAGGACGAGCAGATGGCACTGCTGGTGCAGCGCGTATCGGGTGCGCCGTACGACTCCTTGTTCTTTCCGCAACTCGCGGGGGTTGGTTTTTCGTACAATCCGTACGCTTGGCATCCCGATATCGAACCAACCGCCGGCATGATGCGCCTGGTATTCGGTCTGGGGACGCGCGCTGTGGATCGTGCCGACGACGACTACACCCGCGTGGTGGCGCTCAACGCCCCGGAGAAACAGCCCCAATCGGGTTTCGAGGAGGTCAAACGGCACGCACAGCGCCGGGCGGATGTTCTCGATCTTCAGGAGGGTGCGGAGCGGAGCGTTCACTTCGTGGACGTTCTCAAGCAGAATCCCAAATTGCCGCTCCACCTCTTTGGCACCCAGGATAGAGACCTGCTCCGAAACCGTTCGGTGGATCGAAACCTGACGTGGGTGCTGACCTTCGAACGCCTCTTCAAGGAGACCGACTTCGTTGAACGCATGCGCGCGCTCATGAAGACGCTCAAGGAGGCGTACGCGACGGAAGTGGACATCGAGTTCACGGCCAACTTCCTCGAGGACGGATCGTATCGGGTCAACGTGGTTCAGTGTCGACCGCTCCAGGTGCAGGGTATCCACCTGCGCCCCACGCCGCTGCCGAACCTGGACGACTCACAGGTGATCCTCCGCGCCCACGGCGGTGTCGTGGGGCACAGTCGTGTAACCCAGATCCACCGCGTCGTATACGTCTACCCGCACGCCTATTCGCGCCTCTCAGAGCAGGAGCGGTACCTGCTCGCGGAGGTACTCGGTACCGTTACGCACGTGGGAAACGGCCCGGGATTCGAACAGATGCTGATCGGTCCGGGGCGATGGGGGACGAGCACTCCTTCACTGGGTATCCCGGTGAGCTTCCAGCACATCAAATCGGCTGGCGTTCTTTGTGAAATCGACACGATCCACGAAGGCCTGGTGGCGGATCTATCGCTGGGCACGCACTTCTTCAATGAACTTGTGGAGATGAACCTGCTCTACGTGGCGTTCTTCTCAGGGCACCGAGAGAACCTCTTCCGCGTGGACTACCTGGAACGCCAACCCAACCTGCTGCCGCAGCTCTCGCCGGACCACCTGGACTGGACGCGCGTGGTCCGCGTAGTGGAACCGCCGGACGGCACCAGCCTTTTCCTGAACGCGGATTCACGGCGACAACTGGTGGTGCTCTACGAGCAGTAAGGTTCTGGTTCTGCCGCGTTGGCGGCGGTAAACGTATTCATGCAAATCGGCATCGCGAGCAATGCGTATAGCGACATCTTCCACCAGGTTACCGCCGCATCGCAACTCCACCCGGGTGATGTGGCAATAGTGTGGCAATAGCTAGTGTTCCGCACAATCGTTAATTTGCTGTCGCCTTGGCAATGGAAACCATGATCTCGCCCGCGGTTTTGGTCCACCTGAAGGTCTGCCCCGAGCGATTCCAGTCGTGGATGTACTCAAGAATCGCTTTCTCCAGGTGTCGTTTCCCTTCCCAGCTCTCACGCCGTATCCGCTTGTTCGTCAGCTCCGCGAACCACCGTTCGATGAGGTTCAGCCACGAACTGTGCGTCGGTGTGTAGTGTACCGAACCTTCCTGGGTGTGAGTCGAGATACGCATGTACGTCCTTCGTCTTGTGGCTGCTGACGTTGTCGGCGACAATGTGCAGCGTCTTGTCCTTTGGTAGTTTCTTGTCCAGGAGCGTGAGAAACTCGATGTATTCGACCGCTTAGTGCCGGTCCTTCGTTGCTCCGATGACCCGTCCGGTGGCCACCGACAGGGCGGCGTACAGTGTTGTCGTCCCGTGTCGGTGATAGTCGTGCGTCTGGCGCTCCGGTACCCCTTCGCGCAGCGGCAGAATCGGCTGCATCCGCTCAAGTGCCTGGATCTGCGATTTCTCATCTACGCACAGTACGATCGCATTCTCCGGCGATTAAGGTACAGGCCTACCACATCGGCGAGTTTCTCGGCTAACCGCGGATCATCGCTGGTGCGAAACCGCTTCACCAGATGTGGTGTCAGATGGTGTTTGCGTAGTATCGTGTGCACCGCCGTTGCACTGATTCCCACCGTCTTCGCGATCTCTCTGAGCGACCAGTGCGTCGTGTTCTTCGGCCGTGTGGTCTTTACCATCCCTACGATCGTGTGCTCGGTCTTCTCGCTGATCGGTCGCTTGCCTCCGCCATGATTGCGAGGCAGATGCAGCAGTCCGTCCACGCCATGCTCATTGAACCGTCGCACCGTCTCGCTGATGGTGGCTGGACGCACGCCGAGCATCCATGCAATCTCAGTCGGCCTGTTACCCTCCAGACGCACCACCACGACCTGCAGACGCTGATGCTGCCTCGCGCTCAAGCGCTTCTGCTTCAAGAGTTCTTTCATTACCAACCGGTCCCCTTCGCCGACGTTCGGATCAATGGCCACATTCGACATAGTGGACTTCCCCCGATTGAGTGGACACCCGAACTGCTTGTGACCCTACCGTTTTCTGGGGGTGTGTGAGTACCACCGTGCCTCGGAACACTTCATGAGGAGCCACCTCGCGGGGCCTGTTTGCACGATCTGCCCCGGATCGTCCTTATGCCACTTGCTGCGCGCCTACCTCCTCATACTCGGCCGGACTTCGGTAGTCAAGAGTGGAGTGTAGCCGGATCCGGTTATAAACATGTTCAATTCACTTGACTGTTGCTTTGTCACGGCGATTGCAAGAAGACGGGGTAGAACTGGTCGAAACGGGTAGATCTGTTACCCTCGATCGCCGTGCCAATCCCTCCGCCGCTGACGCGGCTCCGGGCCGCAGCCTGCAGCTCATGCGTACGTTATCTCGCGTTCCGAGATTGATGCTTGGGCGATTCAGCATCGGGCGGATCGCGACTACCAGAATCGGCGACTTCCAGAGAATGCCGTTTGTCGAGGAAATCGCACGGGAATATAGACCGGACGTGCACCGGTGTTTCTGTGGGATCGAGAGTCGGCTTAGCCCTTCCGCAGGATCTTCTCCATTTTCTTGCCGCGGGCAAGTTCGTCTATGAGTTTGTCCATGTAGCGCAGTTCGCGCATGGTGGGCTCTTCAATCTCTTCCACGCGGACGCCGCAGACGACGCCTTTGATCAGATTGCGTGAGGGATTCAGCAGAGGGGCCTCATCAATGAAGGTTTTGCAGTCGACTTCGTTTTCCAGGGCACGGGCCAGCTTCTCGCCGTCGTAGCCGGTGAGCCATTCAATGACGGTGTCCACCTCCTGCTTCGTGCGGCCTTTCTTCTCCGCCTTCGCCAGGTATAGCGGATACACGGTCACGAACTTCATCGAGTAGATGCGGTCATTGGTCATGGGATGCCTCCTTGTGTCCGACAATACATTATCACGGTGCTGTCGCTTGCGGGCGCGACTGCCTTCGGTTCAGACCGCACCGAAACTTGTTCGGGTATCGGAGCCGGATATCGTGAAGATAGCGGCAACTGCGGTGTTTCCCCCCGTTGCGCGGCCGAGTCGAGAATCCTCTGCTAACTAGTGTAGGTGTCCGGCAAATGGCATGAAATTATGAATCCGCAGTCCGCTGAGCTTTCAGTGTGGCGCGAGCTGATTCGATCTTGCGGAGGATCTTCTCGCCGGCTGCCTTCCAGACATACGGCTTAGGATTCAAGTTTCGGTCGATGATGTACGCCTCGATGTCATTGATGAGCTCTTTGATTCCGGTGAAGCTTCCATGGCGGATACCATCCTGTGTCAGTTCTCCGAA
>JANQHT010000079.1 GCA_028282545.1 Spirochaetales bacterium | reverse complement strand
AGAGGCGCAGCGGCGATGCAGTGGCGGGGTTAGCCGCTTCCGTTTCGGAGCCCCCCGCTATTGCATCGAGTGAGCACCCGACCTTGACGTGGGCGTACGGGTTCTTCATCCCGTTGGCGTGGTCTTTGACCGCCACCATCGCCAGCTCACGCTCCGTCAATCCGTACTTTTCCATGTAAAGGCGGGTGAACATGCCGCCGTACGCCGGTAGCGTCAGACCGTAGGCGTACTCTGCTTCCGGATGAAGCAGCGTCGCGATAAAGTCGGTCGCCTCCCAACCGGTTACGGCGCGCATCAGTTCGCCCCCGGTGACCATCGCAACATCCACCATGCCGCTGGCGATCGCCATCCACGCCGTCTTGATCGCACTGGCACCGCTGGCAGGGCCGTTTTCGACCGTCTCCGCCATCGCCGGTTCGATTCCGATCCGACTCACCAGTGACGACGCGATTGCCGTCTGGTGGTTGAGGATGCCGCCACCCATGTTGGCAACAAAGAGCTGTTCGATCTCGTTCTTCTTGTCTTCGATTCCAGCATCCTCGATCGCATCGAGCGACGCGTATCCCATGACATCGACCAGGTCGTAGTCGCTCAGATTTCCGAATACGGTGTGGCCGATGCCGACGATTGCTACCTCTCTCATGATGCCCTCCGTTTGAAGTCGGGAATTTGCGGGTACTCATCGGGAACGACGAGCGTGTCGGCGGTGGCAAGCGCTTTCGGATCGATTGGCCGCTCTCCGAACACCTTCTCACCCTTTACCTCGTAGTAGAGCTCCCGGGTCAGCGAGTAGGTCGGAATACCGCCCAGTTCGTGCTGGATCGCGGGATACTGGTCAGAGAGATCCTCCAGGCCGTACTCGATCATCCATCGTCGGAACCCGATCGGGCTTTCGGCGACGATATAGACCTCTTCCTGGCCAAGGTACTCGATGTGGTGTTCCATCTTGGCCGCAAAAAGCTGGGCGCCAATTCGCAGGCCACGCTTCACCGTAAGAGTGTGGAGGCTGATACCAACCTGCCGGTCTTTCATACGGCTCGTCACGATCCCGCCGATTACGCCATTGATCGCGCCCACCAGTACAAACTCGTTCGCCGTGCGATCGCGCACCCATCCGAGGATTTCCGAGTACATCCTGGCCGCCACAATGTCGTAGTAGTCGCGGGCAACGCCGATCAAGGGATAGACCGTTTCCAGAAGCGTAGCCGCTTCATCCTTTCGAGCTTCGCGGACCACGAGAATCTCGCCCGTCGCCAACGTAATCGCCTTTGGCGGATAGGGCGCCATTTCGAGTTGTGGCGCACGCAACTGCTTTTCGAGTTCAATCGCTACCATACGCAGCACTCCTTTCTTCCATGATTCATTACATGGAAAAAAAGCAAAGGATGTGCCAAGACGATTTCCCCGCGTTTCGGCCCGTTTTGGCTCCATTTCGGGCGTCAAGAGCGGGGAAAACTGCTCCGGTTGGGGAAGTTCTCTCCGCTCGGAGCGAGCGGTTCCCACGCAATGCGAACCTCAATCGGCGCCAAACGGACCCATTTGGGCCCAAATCGTGCCGCTTTCACGCGAAAACAAGCTGGCACACCGTTTGCATAGAGGATTGCAGGAGGAACAAAAATGGATGCTTCAGTTTCTGTAGGAACAACGATCTACCTGGCCACGCGCGATCTGGCGCGCTTGCGTGACATCGTGGCAACGGTGGACCATTTCACGATCGAGAACGGCGCGGTTGCCTCGCTCAAGGAGCGCATCGCCGCCGCTGAGATCCGGCCCGTTGGGCTTCTGCCGATCACGGTCGCAACGATCGGCAGCCGCGTGCGTGTTCGATACGTCGACCACGACGAGTCAATGGAGTTCACACTCACCTTTCCATCCGATTCCGACGACTCGGACCGTACCGTATCGATTCTACAGCCGCTTGGCGCTGCGCTACTCGGTGCCACCGAGGGTGAATCGATCGCTGTCGGGATAAACGGCGGGACGGAACACGTACTGCTGGAAGAAGTGATCTACCAGCCCTTCGAAGCCGAGTTCGACCTGGAGTAGCACGGGGCTAAGATACACTACACCCTCGTGAAGAACACCTTCATCACGTGCACCCGGAGGAGCAGCCGATGGCGGTAGCCGCGTACAACGCCTTTACCGTAGCCCAGTCACAGTTCGACCGGATAGCGGGATTGCTCGATCTCGACGGCGGCACGCGCGCATTTCTGCGTGAACCGAGCAGGGAGTATTCTTTTTCGATCCCGGTCAAGATGGACGACGGACGCGTTCAAGTATTTCGTGGCTACCGTGTCCAGCACAACGACGCGCGCGGCCCTGCAAAGGGGGGGCTCCGCTTTCATCCACTGGAAACCTTGGACAGTGTCAAAGCGCTTGCCATGTGGATGACGTGGAAGTGCAGCGTAGCTGATCTGCCGCTGGGCGGTGGAAAAGGGGGCGTAGTATGCGACCCGCACAACCTGTCTGCCGCCGAGCAGGAGCGAGTCTGTCGCGGTTGGGTGCGCCAGGTCGCGCGGGAGATCGGTCCGATTCGGGACGTTCCGGCACCGGATGTTATGACGAGCGCACAGCATATGCTGTGGATGCTCGATGAATACGAGACGATGACCGGAGGTCGGTTTCCCGGTGCGTTCACCGGCAAGCCCGTTGGCATGGGCGGCTCTCTTGGCCGCAGAGAGGCAACCGGCTACGGCGTCGTGTACAACCTAACCGAGGCTCTCCGGACGCTTGGCTTGCGTACGGAGGAAACGCGCGCATCGGTTCAGGGCTTTGGATCGGTAGGACAGGCGGCAATCGCGCTCTATTGCGAACTCGGCGGTCGAGTGGTTTCGGTCGCCTGCTGGAACCAGAAAGACCGGCGCGCCTACACGTACCGCAAACGCGACGGAATTGACCTCGAAGAACTGCGCGGCTGTGCCGACCGTTACGGCGATATTGATCTCAAAAAAGCAAAGGCACTGGGGTACGAGGTTCTGGACGGCGAATCGTGGCTTTGCCAACCGGTGGAAGTCCTGATCCCGGCGGCTCTTGAAAATCAGATAACGGTCGAGAATGTATCGTCCATACCCGATTCGGTCCGCGTGATTGCCGAAGGAGCCAACGGACCAACAACACCGGAAGCGATGCAGGAGTTGATCGACCGCGGTATCACCGTTATTCCCGACATTCTGGCAAACGCGGGAGGAGTAACGTGCAGCTATTTCGAACAAGTCCAGAGCAATATGAACTACTACTGGACGCGCGACGAGGTTATTGGGCGGCTGCGGGTGAAGATGACTGAAGCCTTCCTGGCAGTTGCCGACCTGGCCGAGCGGAAGTCACTGCCATTTCGCGACGCGGCGTACGTCATCGCGGTCGATCGTGTTGCACGGGCGTGTCACGATCGCGGTTGGATATAGCCGATGCCGGAGCGAGTAGACGGCCCCGACGACCTCGTTGCACAGCTCCGCGAACGAGCTAAAGAGCTCACGTGCGTGTACCACATTGAGGAGATACTCCGGGACCACCAGGAACTACCCGACGAAGCATATCTCCAGATCGTCGACTCAATACCCCCGGCGTGGGAGTTCCCCTCGATCTGTTCGGCGAGGATTTCCATCGATGACAAGGTTTTTCGAAGCACGGGCTTTGCCGAGAGTGTATCGATGATAACGGCACCGATCTCAAAACACGGCGAAGAGGTCGGCGAGATCGCCGTGGCGTACGAATCCGGCGGACCGAGTACGCCGCGCCACTTTCTCCCGGAGGAGGAGCAACTCCTACAGACAATTGCTCGCCGGATTTCCGAGGCTCTTGAACACCAGGAACTGCGCCGCCTAGTGGAAGAGTTGGAGCATTTCCGCACCGGCAACAAGGTAGCGGTGGCTGCCGGCGCGCACCGTTGGCAAACGGTGGTCGAACTCCTGCAGCGAACGGATCAGAAATTGTACGCGCGCATGGTGCGGAAGATGCTGACGTATCTGGGGTGGCACGAGATACCCGGAGCCGCGCAACTCGTTGCCGACTACGGTTCGTTTCTCGAAGGCGTTCCGACCGATGCGGGTGAAAACGTTCCCCAGCCCTTTTCAATTGCACCGGACGTTACCGAACACGGAACACGGGTGTTTGGTCTCGCCGAAAAGCACCTCGCCCGGGGCACGATCTACAACCTTCTGCAACGGTGGATCCAGGAAGACAAGGCGAGCTTCATCTATCGAACGCTGGTCAATCTGGACCATTCACTTGCAGACGTTGCGGAAGCTGTCCGTCGATTCGTCGATCTCAACCCTCCGGATGGTCTCAGAGTGTCCGATGCAACGGCCAAGGGGGTGCAGGTTCTCCTTGTCCGACGAATGATCACCAACCAACTGGAGTACATCCGAGCTGCGCGACGTTTTCTCACAATCCGGGATTTCTACGAGCTGATCAATCACATGATCATACCGAGCAAGAGCCACGGAGTGATCGGCGGCAAGGCTGCGGGACTTCTTCTTGCTTCGAGTATCATTCGACAATGCGCGCCGGATCATCCGCGGTTTGCCCGCGTCAATACGCCAAAGACGTGGCACCTGCCGTCAGACAGTCTCCACTACTTCATGAACTACAACGATATGGAGGAGATGTTCGAGCAGAAGTACAAGCCGATCGAGGAGATACGCGCGGAGTACCCGCACATCGTTCGCCTGTTCAAGCACTCGAGGTTCCCGCCGGAGATAGTCCATGGTTTGTCGATGGCGCTGGATGATCTCGGCGAGGTTCCGATCATCGTCCGCTCCTCCAGCCGGCTGGAAGACCGTTTTGGTTCCGCCTTTTCCGGGAAGTACAAGAGCCTCTTCCTCACCAACCAGGGTACCAAGCAGGATCGGTTGGCGGCCCTTCTCGACGCGGTGGCTGAAGTATACTCGTCGCTCTTCGGTCCCGATCCGATCCAGTACCGAAAGGAGCGTGATCTTCTCGACGTTCGGGAAGAGATGGGTGTGATCATTCAGCAGGTCGTGGGCAACAGGATCGGCCCCTACTATCTGCCGACGTGTGCCGGAATTGCGTTCAGCAGCAACGAGTTCCGCTGGTCGCCGCGGATCGAGAGAACCGACGGTCTGTTGCGGATCGTACCCGGACTCGGCACACGCGCGGTCGATCGCGTTAGCGACGACTATCCCGTTTTAATCGCACCGGGACGTCCGGAACTCCGTGTCAACAGCACCGCGGATGAAGTTGTGCGTTATTCGCCGCGGAGAATCGATATACTCAACGTCGAGGAGAACCGGTTCGAGACGGTGGAGGTCGATCGCTTTCTCCGCGTCTACGGAGAAGAGCTTCCCGCCGTGGACAGGTGTGTATCAATCTACCGTGACGGGAAACTGGACCGGAAGTCACGGCTCGCGATCAATTTCGAGAGAGACGACGTTGTGTTCACCTTTGAAGGACTCATCGGGGACACGGAGTTTGTTGGAACGATCCGGGAAATCCTGGAGGTCCTCGAGAAAGAGCTCCAAAGCGCCGTTGACGTTGAGTTTGCCTACGACGGCGAAACGCTCTGGTTGCTTCAATGCAGACCCCAAAGCAAGGGCGCAGATGAACGCCCCGCGCCGATACCGCAAAACGTGTCGGAGGGCGATATTTTCTTTCGCGGCAGCAGGCACATATCTAACGGTTCTGTTCCCGATATCTCCCACATCGTGTACGTTGACGCACGCGGCTATTCCGGCCTTTCGAACGAACAGGAGATGCGAACCGTTGCGCGCGCGGTGGGCGCACTGAACCAGGTGCTGCCGAAACGTGCCTTCATTCTGGTGGGTCCCGGGCGTTGGGGGAGTCGCGGCGACATCACGCAGGGCGTCCCCGTCACCTACGCGGACATCAGCAATACAGCGATGCTCGTTGAAGTCGCCGTCAGCGGCGAGTCCTACGTACCGGATCTCTCATTCGGAACCCACTTCTTCCAGGACCTGGTCGAGTCGGGGATCCGTTACGTGCCGCTCTACCCCGACAACGAAAGTGTGTTCAACACACGCTTCCTGCGCGCCAGTCACAACGAGTTGTGCGATCTTCTTCCCGATTTCGCCACCATGGATCGAGTCATCTCGGTAATCGATGTGGCGAAGGTAACCGCCGGTAAAGTTCTCCGAGTTCTACTCAATGCTGATATCAACCAAGCGCTCGCCTATCTGGCGCCGCCGAGGCAAACCGTCAACCGCGACCATCCGGACGAACTCCCGGTCGATACGCACCACCCGGAGGAGTTCTGGCGGTGGCGACACGAAATGGCGGAACGAATTTCCTGCTCGATAGATCGCGACCGTTTTCGCGTAGATGCGCTCTACATCATCGGTAGCGTCAAGAACGGCAACAGTGGACCGGCGAGCGATATCGATCTCATCATCCACCATCGTGCCGACGCGGAAGAGCTCACGCAGATGGATATGTGGCTTGAGGGATGGAGTGTCGCTCTGGATGAACTGAACTACCTCAGGACGGGGTATCGCATGGGCGGACTCCTGGACGTTCACTACGTAACCGATCGCGATATAGCGGAACGAACGAGTTTTGCCGCCAAGATTGGTGCCGTCACTGATCCCGCCGAACTTCTACCAGACGCCGAATAGCCTTTCCGGGATGTGCCGCGTCAAACTCGACCACGACGAGTTCATCGCTATCGTCCGCCGCCGACAGGCACCATGTGGCGCCTATCCGTTCCTTGAATCGTCCGGTAAGGCGATACGCTTCGTGAACGTGTCCGTGGAGCGTTACGCGCGGTTTTTGTTGTTCGATCAGTCGACGTATCGCGATGCTCCCAATGTGAACATCAAGGGGAACTCCGTCGACCGATGCACCATCCAGGGCTGCGCGATCGAGAGCACTATCGTACGGCGGACTATGGAAAATCATAATCGTGGTGGCGAAATCGATATTGGCGGTCAGGGAGTCGAGTTCACGGGCGATCGTGGTGTAGCGCCGGTCACGCGCCGGACGGGGAACGGTGAGGTATCCCTCCTCTGGAGAAACACAACCGGGATCAACGTAACGGGACACGTCATACCGTTCCCAGTCCTTGTTGTGAAACGGTGACGGAGGTACGCAGGCGTAGCCTACAACGGTGTAACCGGCAACCGAGACTCGACGATCGTGTACGTAGTGAAACAGGCGCGGGTGAGTCGGTTGCATAAATGAAGCCTCGTGGAATCGCGCGTCGTCGTTCCCGAGAATGACACACACGTCCGGAACGCCATCGCCGAGTGTACGGCGAACCCGCTCGAGCTTGTTCCGGAAATAGTCGTTCACAAAATCGTTGCCACGGAACCCCAGATTCCGGTCGTAGTGAGCAAACGACGGAAGGAGATCGCCCGCCAGGAAGAGCACCTCCGGAGGGTCGTCCTGAAGAAGTGTGAAGAGCCGTTCATACTTCGCAATCTCACCATGGAGGTCGGAAACGAGGTAACACCGCAATTTGGAAGGAGTCTCGCCATCCCCCATGACGTCGAGCTTACGCCTAACCAAACGCACTTCCAACCCCGGAATGCCTCCGTGGGCCTCCGCGCCGGGAAACGCCCGGGCCAGGATGTTGGCGTTGGCCGGTTCAACCTCGAACACGAGTTCGACTCGGCGTTCAATCGTTGAGATGTAACCGGGGGCGCTTATCTTGTCGACACGTACAACGTCGGCACGAGTGGCTTCACGGCCACCGCCGGCCCCGGCTCTGCGGATGAGGTGCCGCCGGCGCCGGGACACGCGGCAACGGTCGGGCATCCACCGCACGCTCTGGGCGAACACGATTCGCCGGGAAACGCGTGTGGGTCATCAACGACCGGCACCGCGTATCCCCGTTCAAGGAGATACGCTAGGGCCGCCTCCGCGCCTGCCCGCGAACACCGCGCGTCCGCGCGGAGTTCATCAAGCGTCGCGCTGCCGAGGCGCCGTAGCGATGCGCGGACGGCGGAAATCACGCGACCGCGGCCCGGCTTCGTTTACCGACGGCCGCGAACAGCGCGACGATCGCAGCGAGAACCGTGGCACCAACCGCAATAAAGACAGGGTTGTCGCCCGTTGCCGCCTGGTAGACGATCGTCGATACCGCCCAGGCCAGAACGGTCAAGTACCCGGCCAGGAGCCACCCGTAGCCGTGTCCCATTTCGCGGATTGCCGCTCCGAGCGCGGCAACGCACGGGAAGTAGATCAGCACAAAAAGCAGGTACGCGTAAGCACCGGGCCCGTTAAAGTGTGCCCGCATACGTCCGAAGAGCGAGTCTTCAACTTCAAGCTCGCCGGCAACGAACTCCTGGTCGTCGCTGATGAGGCCGAGCCCGAGAGGATCACCGAGGGCACCGAACACGCCGGCAAGGTTGGCGGGAATCGTAGCGAAGGACTCGCCGATACCGCCCCAGAAATCAAACCCGCCGTCGGCACCTTCTTCCTCATCGGCGGCGTTTTGACTGTAGAGCGAACTCAACGTGCCTACGACCGCTTCCTTTGCGAAGAGACCGGTGAAGAGGCCCACCGTGGCGGGCCAGTTGTCCTCCTGGACTCCCATTGGTTCGAACACCGGCGTAATCCCGCGCCCGATCGCCGCCAGGACCGATGTTTCGGTGTCTTCGTTACCGAAGGACCCGTCGGTTCCAACCGAGTTCAGGACCGCCAGGACGGCCACCACGATGGTGATGGTAATACCCGCCCGGACAACAAAAACGCGAAGTCTGACCCACGCCGATTTGAGTATCGCCCGCAATCGCGGGGCGTGATAGGTGGGCAACTCCAT
Source organism: Spirochaetales bacterium (assembly GCA_028282545.1). Taxonomy (GTDB): domain Bacteria; phylum Spirochaetota; class Spirochaetia; order DSM-27196; family Alkalispirochaetaceae; genus JANQHT01. The sequence continues at coordinate 57,822 of JANQHT010000079.1, read as the reverse complement.
GACGAAGTGTGAGTATTCGCCGCCGAAGAGGGTGAACTTCAACAGAAGGCCGGTGAGGACCGACAGGACGATACCGGCAACGTAGAGCGAGAAGACGACCAAACCCGAACGCCCCGCGAAGAGGGCGGCGGCAAAGAGCGCGTAGACTGGAAGGCGTGCGCCGCAGCTCATAAAAGGCGCCATGTACATCGTCATGAACCGATCTTTTTTTGAGTCGAGCGTTCGCGTCCCGGAGATCGCCGGAACGGTGCAGCCGAAACCGACGAGCATCGGCACAAAAGACTTGCCCGGCAGACCCACCAGTTTCATCACCCGGTCCATGACAAAACCGGCTCGCGCCATGTAACCCGAGTCTTCGATCAGGGCCAGCATGAAGAACATCATGAAGATGATGGGGACAAAGGTCGCAACGGTTTGAATACCCGCCCCGACGCCGTTGGCCAGGATTCCAATGAGCCATTCCGGGGCGCCTACGGTGCCGAGCAGTTCACCAAAGCCGTCGACGAATATGGTCCCGAAGAAGATATCGAAGAAATCGATGAAGGCACCGCCTACCGCGATCGTCGCCCAGAAGACCACGTACATCGCGCCCAGGAAGATCGGGAGCCCGAGCCACCGGTTCATCACCACGTTGTCGATTTTCTCGGTGACCGTCTCCTTGGTCAGTTTTCGTTTTACCACGTCACGGCTCACGCCGTGGATAAAACCGTAGCGTCCGTCGGCCACAGCGATGTCGAGTTCGTCACCCACGTCCCGCCGCAACCGCGCCAGCCGCTCTTCCCGGTCGGCGCGGTCAATCGAACCGGCCGTGTCTACCACGCGTTGCACCAACTCGTCTCCCTCCACAAGGCGTAGCGCCGTGTAGCGCACGGGCAGTCCGATCCGGTCCTTGTCGCGTTCGAGCGGTTCAGACCACTCGGAGATGATCGCCTCGATCTGTTCCGGATAGTGGACCCGCGCCGTTGACGCGCTCGGGTTTGCAAGGGCCGATCCCACGGCTGCGGTGATCGCCTGGATCCCCTCTCGCGAGATCGCCACCGACGGAACAACGGGGCACCCCAGGTGCGTTGCGAGGTGCTCCGGTTCAACGGAGATTCCCCGTTGTTTGGCTACGTCCATCATGTTCAAGACCACCAGCAGGGGCACGTCCATCTCGATCAGTTGCAGCGTCAGGTAGAGGTTTCGCTCCAGGTTAGCCGCGTCCACGATGTTTACGACGAGGTCGTAGTCGCCGTCGAGTACAAAATCACGGGCGATGATCTCGTCTTCGCTGGAGGCGTTCAACGAGTAGATTCCGGGCAGGTCGATTACCTCGAGGGACGTACCCGACGGCGCGGTGGCAGTCGCGACTCCGACGGCCTCCTCAGCGGAGAAGCCGCCGGAAACCATCTTGAGCGACGGTGACTCCACCACCATGGTTCCCTGTTTTTTTTCGACGGTTACTCCGGGCCAGTTCCCAACGCGTTGTCGGGAGCCGGTCAAGCCGTTAAAAACCGTTGTTTTCCCGCAGTTCGGGTTTCCGACGACGGCAATCGTCTTGTTTGTCGATTCGTTGCTCATTGTTGTACCTCCACCATGACGACATTGCTTTCGGCCTTTCGCAACGATAGGCGGTAGCCTCGGATCTCCAGTTCAACCGGATCTCCAAGCGGCGCGAGACGAACAACGGAGAAATCCGTCCCCGGCGTAACGCCCATGGAGAGCAATTTCGCCCGGTACCCTTTCTCTCCCTCCGCGTACCCGACGATCTTTCCCCGATCCCCCACGGTCAGCGAACTCAAAACAACCATCGACTCCTCCCGGCAACAACCCAGCTCTAATTAGTACGAGTTATCATTGTTAGTATGTCCAAACTTTACCATGGCCCCGGTGGGCGGTCAACCCAAAGGCTGTGTTAGTAGCAGTTCTCATGTTGGAGATCACATACCCTCGGCGCGGTTCTCTTCATGGCTGCCTCCGGAAGGAAGAACAAAACGCTTGGCTTCGCTACGCTGCAGAGTCGCGTTTTGTTCTTCCTCCCGGACACGCCTAGTGCTATTCACTTCCAATCGGCCATGTGATCACCAACATGAGAACTACCTGTCCTTTGACGGAGACAAAATCGTCGGAGGGCTCGGCACCCTCCGTCCATACTGAGATTTGCTACTGTGTTAGACCGGTAATGCTGGTGCAACGCTTACCAGCAAACGATCGGCCAATCCTCGAACTTCGCCACACGTCGTAGCCGCCGGTCCGGGTGAACCGCCACCGGGTGGCCCACCTCCGCCAGTAGCGGAAGGTCGTGAAAGCTGTCTGTGTAAAACGCGCAATCTCCCGGTTCGAATCCGAGTTCCCGGACGCGTGATAGTGTCCGGTCCCGCTTGTTCGTTCCGTAGCACGGGCCCCCGTCGAGTAGTCCCGTCGCCACCCCGGCGTCGAACTCGGCCACCGTCGCGATCGCCTCGCGAATCGCCATGTCCTCGAGCAACGGTGCCAGGATGAAGTCGAAGGAGGTGCTCGCTGCCAGTATGCGCCCGCCCGCGTCCAGGATCCGGCGAACGTGTTCACGGGCGGCGGAGTAGATATTCTGCCGTACCCGGCGATTGAACGACCGGCGCGCAATGCGTTCGAGATGCTTCCGGCTTTTGCCCGCCACAAACCGAACCTCCCGGTCGACCGTGGCGAGACTTATGGTACCGAGACGATACAACAGGTAATAAAACGGCACCGAGGCAAGCGTCCCGAATCGGAAGTCCCCCGACCGCCACCCCTCCTCCACGAAGAACCGCCCCGTCGAGTGACGCGTGAGGGTGTGGTCCACGTCGAACACGTGTATCCGCGCCCGGTGAACGAGTTCTTCCAGGACACTCATCCGGTTTCTTGGAGACGCGCGAATTCCGTAAAGAACGCCGGGTAGGTAACCGCCGCGGCGTCTGCCCTGTCGATGGTGACGGCACCGTCGGCGTAGGCCCCGGCGACGGCGAGTGCCATCGCCACGCGGTGATCGCCGTGGGAGTGAACCGTTCCGCCGGTCAGGTGATGGGGTGTGATACGCAGCCCGTCGGGGCGCTCTTCGATCGCGGCACCGAGGCGTGCGAGTTCCGCCGCCATGACCGCAATGCGGTCCGTTTCCTTGATACGAGCCTGGGACACGTTGGATAGTTCCACGACGTCGCCGGCGAAACACGCCGCGACGGCCAGGGCCGGGAGCGCGTCGGGCATCGCGTTGAGGTCGAAGGTCCCGCCCCCGGTGAGGGGACCCGCCACGTAGCACATGGGGGCCCCGTCAACAGTTCGCCACGTTACCGACGCTCCCATTGTCGAAAGGATGTCCAGGACGCCCTTGTCGCCTTGAACGTCGTCCGGGTTGAGGCCGGCGATCGAAAGACCGCCGGCGGACAAGGCGCCGGCCACAAACCAGAACGTTGCGGACGAGAAGTCCCCGGGAACGATCGCGGTCAACGGGCGATAGCGTTGTTCCGCGGGCACCACAAAGCGGGCGTACCCGTCTCGCTCATAGCGGATTCGCTGCCGGTCGAGCCAGGCGGTGGTGATATCCACGTAAGGCGCCTCGAAGAGCAACGGAACCTCAATCGTCGTTGAATCGCCGGCAGCGGTGTGCGCCAACGGCGTTGCGAGGAGCAGCGCCGACAGGTACTGGGACGTACGACATTCAATGGACGTTGGTCCCGCGGAGAGGGGGCCGGTGATTTCGAAGGGCGTGCAACCCGGCGCGCCATGTTCGACGACCGTGGCGCCGAGATCGGACAGTGCCGCGAGCAGCGGCGCCGCGGAGCGGCCGCGGATACTCTCGTCGCCGTCGAACCGGACGGTGACGTCCAACGTGGCGGCCAGAGCCGTTGTCAGGTAGAGCGTTGTGCCGCTGTTGCCGACATCGATGGCTGTTGCGGCGGTTCTCCGTGCCATGCCGCGCACCCTGACCTCCAGCCCAGTTGGTACTTCGCCGATGATCTCCACGCGCGCTCCGAGTGCACAAATCGCTCCGATGCAGCTCCGTGTGTCACCGGAATCGAGAACGTTCTTGAGCGTGGATTCTCCCTCCGCCCACGCTGCCAGCAGAAGCGCGCGAATGGAGTGTGACTTTGACGAGGGAACCGTAACCGCACCGTGCAGCGCACCCGGCGTCACCGTGCGTTGGTGAGTCACTCTTCGTACCTCCCGTGCCGACCATAGTAGACAGGAGAGTGTAGTTTTGCAAACGCGCCTAGGGCAAACGATCGTGGTTCCGATTCTGGCGCTGGTGGCGTTCGCTTGGCCGGACGTCGCGGCGGCCCAGACCGTCTTTTACAACCCCGATTTCGAGTACGTCGTTGATATTCCCGTGGGTTGGGAGTTGCTGGAGGCGGAAAACACCTCACTGGTGAGTTTTACCGATCCCGACCGCGTGGCCGTCTTCCAGGTGGTCTCGTTCCCGGGAAGCCAGTTCGTCACCGTCGAAGAGATCGATGAATACGTTCGCGGCACCTTCGGCGCCGGCGGCGATGCCGCACCGTACCGGTACAATCGCGATTTCGCCATCTTCGCCGATTACGCCTTTGTCGGGGGTAGCGTGCCGGTCCGTGGGTACATGTCAATGGTGAACCGGACCGACTTCGACTTCGTCGTGATGGCCTTTGCCGCCGAGGAGTACTACCAGCAGTTGCACGACTACCTGCTTTCAGCGCTGGACAGCTTCTCGCCGACGGCGGCTACACGTAACGTTCCGGGGCCGGTGAGCCAGTTCTTCCTGCCCTGGGAGGACGGGGACTACATTGCCGGCGACGCCGCCCCGACCCTTGCGCTCCCCGGCGGCACTTCCTTCGCGATGCCTCCAATGCTGGCCGGCGCCGATCATATCGACGCCGCGGCCGTCCTGGTGGAGCGGGAAGCGCGGATCCTCTCCCGGTTCACGCCGATGGGCATGCCGGGAGACACAAGCTCACCGTGGGTGAACGCCTGGCGCCGCTATTACCGCCTGGTGTACCGGGAAAACTTCGAACGCCTTGCGCCGCTTTCCGAGGCGATCTACGTGGAAGCGGTTCGCTCGGGACTCTCCCGGGACGAGATGCCCGCCCACATCCTGGCGTGGCTGCAGTCGGCAACCTACAAGCGCGCCCGGGGCCTCAGTGACTTCATGACTCCCGGCGCGTGTCTTACCGAGTTTGCCGGTGATTGCGACAGCCTGGGTATCGTCTACGCCACGATTCTCCACCAGTTGGGGTTTGACGCGATCCTCATGGTCAGTAACGTCTACAGCCACGCCATGGTGGGAATCGACATGGCCGGAGAGGGGGCGCGTTTCCCCTACGAGGGGCGCCGTTGGCTCGTTGCCGAACTCACCGACGACGTCGCGCTAGGGCGTATTGCGCAGGACATGGCCGACCCCGCCGGCTGGGTCGGCATCAAGCTGGACCCGACGGTGCAGTGGTAGCGCGCCGTCACTGCACGACCCGTTCGGATTCAGGTGGTTGACGCGCGGAACGCCGCCAGCGATGTGTGGCCGCGCCGCGAGATGTTGATGCGGCCGGCGTCGATTTCGATGCGCCCGCTCCGTTCCAGCCGGTCGAGCACGGCCGCGAGCTTCTCCGGCTGCCATCCGATGTGCGCCTCGAGCGACTCGCGGCTGAACACACGGTTAATGTGGTGGTCCAGGTGACCGAGGAGCACCATGTCGACAAAGGTGCGGCGCTGGCGCCGCCGGCGCGCCCACACCGCGACGAGCCCGGACCGGGGTGAGGCCAGCAGCACTACCACGAAGAGAACCATCATCATGATGACCATCGACGCCGAGATCGACGTGTCCCAGTCGCCCGGGAGCGGGAGGACACCGAAGAGCCGCCCCCGCGCCAGATCGTAGCCCCAGAACGCGCCTGCCGAGCCGAGGGCGGCGCTCAAAGCGACCATACGGGAGAGACGGTTCGTCAGCAGGTACGCCGTGGCCGCGGGAATGATGAAAAAGGCGATGACCAGGATGGATCCCACGGCGTCGAACGCCCCTACCGCCACAAGGCTCACGACAACCATCAGCGCGTAGTTCAACGCCGTTGGCCGGTATCCGAGGCTTCGCGCCAGTTCCGGGTCGAACGTCGTGATCTTGAGTTCCTTGAAAAAGATCGCGATGAACAGTGACGCAACGAGAGCCATGACGAGGGCAACTGTTACCGACTTCGGCCAGTAGACGAGGACGGGGCGAACGGTGGTGAAGCCGGCGCGATACGCCTCCCCGGGGGAGTACTCGCCGCAATTGGAGCAGACCTCGATGAATTCCGCGGCCGGGTCGCGCGGGTTGATCTGGTCACGCACGCAGTTGACGCACCGGCGGACGATTTCCGCGCGCGGGTCGTCGGCGGTAATTACCACCGATTCGTAATCGCCGATCGGATGGCTGTTCGTGTTGGCCCAGGCTACACCGATCTCACCCACCATCACCGCGTCCTCATCCATATGCACGTTCTCGACGTAGCGCGCCACGAATATCACGGCAAGCGCAAAGAGAAATGGAAAGGCCAACCCGAGCGCCGCGTCCTGCTTCATCAGTCCCGACGCCTGGACGAGTTCGGTCAGGATGACCGTTACCACACCGGCACCGGCGGCCCCGATGATGAGCCACGGCGACGAGAGGTCCGGTTCCATGCGGAAGAAGCGCGTCATGATTATAAAGGCAACGACGATTCCCAGGAGTACCGTGTGGCTGATGGCGTCGCTTGTGAGCGCCATGCCGCGCAGCAGCAGAAAAGATCCGAGCATGCCCGCGGGAATCGCGATCAGGACGCCGACAACACGCGCCGTCGTTCGCGGGTCGCGGAAAAAAGCGTTGACCGCCTCGATCGAGGCGAGCCGTGTTGCGAGTTCCACGAGGAGTTGTTCAATACCGTACACGCGGCTCTCCCTCCTTGTCGCCGAGCAGATCGGTCAACGCGTCGATCGCTTGCGGAGGGAGGAGTGCACGGATGTCGCGGTCCCGCTGCTCGGCGATCACCGGAAGATCGAGGCGCAGACCGGCCTCGCGGTACATGTCCCACAGGCTCTGGTTGCGGGCGTCCTCCGAGGCCACGCGTTGCCCCGTCTCGGTGAGGTTCCAGCGCGTCCCCGTGTCGGCGTCGATCGTTTTGCGCAGCATGCGCCGCGCCAGCAGCCGGTTGAGCGCGCGCCTGCCCGGCCTTCCCCGAACACCCGCGATAAACGAATCGGGCACTCCCGCTACGCTGGCGCTATGGTCGTGCACGTAGTGGTATACGTCGCGCAGCACCGTCCGCATCGCAAATCGACGCGCGTCCCGCCACCGCGTGAGCACCACCCACACCACACCGCGCTGGGGCGCAAAGAGAACGGAGATGGCGACGATCGCCGACGCCGTGACGATAATCATCGGGCCCGTGGGCAGGTTTCGATCCACGGCGCTGAGAACGGCGCCTATACCGCCGGCAGCGGCGCCGATGATCGCTGCCAACGGTACCATCGCCTCCAGCTTCGTCGTCCACTGGCGGGCGGCAACGCCCGGCGCAATAAGCATGCCCACCATGAGGACAACGCCGGCGAGCTGCAGGCCCATGACAATCGCGACGACGACGAGTGTCGAGAGCAACGCGCTCCAGAGGGTGACGTTGAACCCGTTGGCCCCGGCGAACTCCGCGTTGAACGTGATGAGTTTGAACTGTTTCCAGAACGTGATCAGAAGTACGATTGCAACCGTCGACACCGCGGCAAGGAGGAAAACGTCACTCCGGACGATCGATGCCGCCTGGCCGAAGATAAAGCTGTCCAGTCCCGCCTGGCTGGCGTCGGGGCGACCCTGGATATAGGTGAGGCCCATGATCCCGGCAGCAAACCACCCGGTGAGGACGATGCCCATCGCCGCGTCTTCCTTGATCCGCGTGTAGCCGGTCATGACGCGGATTGCGGCCACGCCGAGGAGGCTGGTGAGACCGGCGCCCACCAGGAGTGCGCCCAACTCGCGCCCGGCAACGAGGAACGCCACCGCAACACCGGGGAGTGCCGCGTGGGAGAGTGCGTCACCGAGCAGGCTCTCCTTCCGCAGTACGGCGAACGAACCGATCGCACCGCTCACCGCCCCAAGGAGCGCACCGCCGATTGCAACGGTCCGCAGGGTATAGGTGTATCGGACGCCCATCACGGTTGAACTGAACGGGACAAAGAGCACGACCAGGACTGCCGCGATCACGATAAGGGGCCACGAACTGCGCGCATCGATTGTCGTCGTCATCACGAATCCCCGCCGGCGATTGCATTCACGGTTGCGATGCTTCCGCCGTATGTCTTTCTGAGGTTTTCCTCAGTAAAGGTCGTGTCCGTCGGACCGGAGGCGACGATCTCGACGTTGAGCAGCGTGGTCCAGTCGAAATAGTCGGTCACCGTCTGGAGATCATGGTGAACGACCACCACGGTTCGTTGTCGATGTTGCAGTTCTTTGAGGATCGTAACGATTGCCCGTTCGGTTACGGCGTCGACTGCGGCAAAGGGCTCGTCCATGAGGTAGAGGCGCGCGTCCTGGACGAGCGCGCGTGCCAGGAAGGTGCGCTGCTGCTGGCCGCCGGAGAGTTGGCTGATCTGGCGGCCGGCAAAATCCTGGAGCGAAACTTGTTCGAGGGCGTACATCGCCAGTTCTCGTTCGCGTTTGCCGGGGCGCTTGAGCAGCCCGAGACCGCCGTAGAGCCCCATTGTGACCACGTCGAGTACCGTCGTCGGAAAGTCCCAGTCGACGCTGCCGCGCTGTGGAACGTACCCCACCAGGTCGCGCGCTCGCTCGTACGGTTTTCCAAACACGGAAACCGATCCGGCCGCGCGGGGAATGAGCCCCAGCACCGCCTTGATCAGGGTGCTCTTCCCGGCGCCGTTCGGGCCGACCAGGGCCATGAGGACGCCCTGCGGCACCGTGAGGTCCACGTCCCAGATCGCCGGTTTGCTGTGATAGGCGACGGTGAGGTCTTCGATCTCCAACGCGAGAAGGGCGGCATTGCCGCCCCCTCCGTTATTGTCCGTCATTCTGTTGTGTTCCCCCTGGTGCGCCATGCCGGCCCCCCTTTTGTTTACGTTCCTATCTATTCGCATACCACGTTGAGCACCGTCGCCGGAGGTTGCGGCTCCAGCCCGTCGGGCCACTCGGGGATCGTCACATCCTCGCCGGCGCACCGGTACGACTGGAGTATGGTGAGCACGTTTTCGGCGATCATGCCTACGAAGGTTCCGCCGAACGTGCCCGGCTCGCCCATTGCGTCGGAGTAGAGTTCGCGGACGCCTACCTGGACCGTGCCGCCCTCGGCCTCGATCGCCTCCTGGACCGCCCGGATCGTGTCAGGGGGAATGCTCGACTCGACAAAGAGCACCGGAATCTCGTTTTCGATAACAAAATCGACCGTGCCCTGGATGTCACCCACGCCCGCCTCGTCTTCGGTGCTGATGCCCTGGATCGCCGCCATGCGCCAGCCGAAGGCGGCGCCGAAATACTGGAACGCGTCGTGAGACGTCACCAGATACCGCTTGCCGCCCGGAACGCTGCGCATACCTTCGTCGGCCCATTCGTAGAGCGCCTCGAGCTGCTCGCCGTACGCCTCGGCGGCGGTGAGATAAGATGCCCCGTGGTCGGGGTCCACGGCGGCCAGCGTCTCGGCCAGGTCGTCGACGGTGACACCCCAGTTACGCGGGTCGAACCAGAAGTGCGGGTCGTCCGTGCCGAGTTGGGCGAGTTCTGCGTCAAACGCGCCGATGATAAAACCGGCGCGTTTGACCGGCTCCGACAGCGCGTATATGAGCGTCTGCTGCTCCCGAAGAGCCTCGAATACCGTGTCGAACTGGCCTTCCAGGTGCAGACCGCTGTAGATCACCATATCGGCGGCGTTCATCGCGGTGATGTCACCCTCCGTCGGCTGGTACAGGTGCGGGTCAACCCCGGCGCCCATCAGCGCCGTCAATTCGAACCCGGGAACATCGGCGGCCAGGATGTTGACGAGGTCAACGGCCTGCGTCGTTGTGGCAACCACGCGAAAGACGCCGTCGGCGCGGGGGTCCACATCTTCGGCAGCGACCGCCGGCACCGCCTCCTCGCCCGAGGCGGTATTTTCCCTCGTCCCGCCTGCGAAAACCGGCGCGGAACCCACGATGAGTACGAGTGTTAGAGCGACGAGCGATACCAAAGGTACGTTGATACCTGTATGTTTCATTGATCCATCCTTGTTTAAAATTTTGATCAATCAAAGTATATAATTGGAACGCGAGGGCTGTCAACCGTTTAGACAGATTTTCGGAGCGATTAAGGGCTGTTTTTTTCGCTACCGCGACGGTCTTCACCGGAGTGGGCGAGGAGTAATTCTCAACATGGACAGAGGGCGACGAGCCATCCGACGACTACCTCTGTCAAACGACAGGCAGGTCTCATTTGGAGATCACCTGGCCGATTGGGCGTGAACACCTCCAGCCGCGCCCGGAAGGAAGAACAAAACGCGTCTCTGCAGCGCAGCGAAGCCCAGCGTTTTGTTCTTCCTTCCGTAGGCAGGCGTGAAGAGAACCGTGCCAAGGTCATGTGATCTCCAAATGAGACCTGCTGGGGCGAGGAGAACGTCTTGACCGCCGCCGGCCGCCGTGTAAGAATTGCACCACCGGCAACCGCCGTCAGGAGAAACGAATGGTCGACAAGAACGCAGTGAACCAGGTCCTCGAAACGTTGAAACCCCTATTCGACGCGCACAACGGAACGTTCGAACTCGTCGATATCTCCGACGATGGAACGGTTACGGTCAAACTCGTCGGTCAGTGCGAGATTTGTTCGCTCAAAGCTCAGACGTCGCAAGCGCTCAAGATAATGCTCGACGCGGCAAACGCCGGAGTGACGAAGATAGAAGCGCTTTAGGACCGTGCCCCGCGGCGCTTTTTCCGCCCGGGTACCGAGAGTGCCGCGCTTCGCCGATCGCGATGTAAACAGTTAGAAGCTGAACATTCTCACGTCGATACAATCACTTTTCGTATGAAGGGTTTCAAAATGGGCGTTACGCCGAGCGCGACGCTCCCGTCGTCGTACTCGTGACGCACGATGCGGGAGTCGACCCCGAACGCTTTCCGGATCCCCTCTTCGGTAATGACCGTTTCGGCAGGCCCGAACTCGTACGTTGATACGTCCTTGCCCAGGATGAGGCAGCGGTCTGCGATGTGGAGGGCATGGGACGGATCGTGCGATGAGAAGACGATCGTATATGTGCGCTCGTGGGAGAGCGTTCTCAGGAGTTCCACCGTCTGGTGCTGGTTGACCAGGTCCAGCGCCGACGTCGGTTCGTCAAAGACGAGCGCGTGCGCCTCGGTGGCAAGCGCCTGGGCGATCAGGACCAGTTGACGCTCGCCGCCGCTCAGGGTATTGAACGCGCGACCGGCGAGATGCTGTATCCCGACCGTCCTCATCGCTTCTCGCGCGACCGCGAAGTCGCGCTGCTCCGGGCGTCCGAACGCTCTCTGAAAGCGCGCGCGGCCGAGGACGACCATTCGCTCGACTGAATAGGGTACCGGATCAGCCGTCAGTTGGGGGACGTATCCGAATAAGCGGCTCCGCGCGGTGGCCGCGATTCCGGTTTGTCCGCCGATGTCGAGCCCTCCCGCTTCGAAATCGAGAATTCCGACGAGGCACTTCAGAAGCGTCGTCTTACCGCATCCGTTCGGGCCAATGACCGAGAGAATCTCGCCCGAACGAACAAAAAAAGAGAGATCGGAAAACACCGCGCGTTCCGGGCCGTACGAGTACGCACCATCGGCGAGTTCGATATTCACAGTGCCCATTTTCCCCTGGACCGGATCAGGAGTGCAATGAATACGGGTGCCCCGACGAGCGCCGTGAGTATGCCGAGCGGAATGTCCTGCGGTGAGATCGTCCTTCCGAGCGTGTCGACCACGAGGAAGAATATCGCTCCCACAAGCGCCGAGGCGGGGAGCAGCCGTTCATGGTCGGGCCCCACGATCATCCGGGTGATGTGCGGTACAACGAGTCCGATCCACCCGACGATTCCCGCCACCGAGACAATCGCCGAGACTGAAAGCGTCGTGAAGACGAGGACCGCAGCCATCGGCACCTTCGGATCGACGCCGAGCCCGCGAACCGCTTCGGTCCCGAGTGACAACAGGTTGATTCGCCGTCGCATCGCGATCAGGACCACCGCCGAACCGAGGATCACTGGGATGGAAATCGTCGCTTTGCGCCAGGACGCCGATGCGAGTGAACCCATCAGCCAATAGACGATAGACGGTAGCTTTTCTTCCGCATCAGCGGTGAACTTCACGAGTGAGATCATCGCCTGGAAGAACATGTTGACGATGACCCCCGCCAAAACGAAAACAAGCAGCGATGACGATCCGCTTTTTCTTGCAACGGTCCAGGTGATCCCGAGCGCTGCCACGCCGAAGAGGAACCCGAAGAGTTGCGGCATCGGTCCCCAACCAAAAATGAGGATTGCCAGCGCGGCGCCGAATCCCGACCCCGCCGTTACACCGATGACCCCGGGGCTCACGAGCGGATTGCGGAACACCCCCTGGAACGCCGCTCCGCTCACGCCAAGACCGATCCCCCCGGTCAGCGCCAGGAGCACGCGGGGAAGACGGATGTTCAAGAGAACGCTTCGGGCAAGCGACAGCTCTCGCGGGAGATTTTCGGCTCCGTCGGAACCGAAAATCTGGAAGATGTGAGAAACCGGCACCCGAAAACGTCCCGCGGCGAGGGAAGCGAGAAGGGCCGCAGCCAATGCGACTATCGCCACGATGAGGAACGTGGCGTAGCTCTTCCCGCTGCCGCGCACGCTACAGGTTTCCGGAGGAGGCCGGATCCAGGATGGATTCGAGTTCTGCCTCCGACAGGCTGTAGTGGTGGTACTCCTTGAAGTACGCACGCACTTCAGACTCCATGTCGTAGGTAAACAGACCAGGGTAGTTTTTCTGCGCCATCCACTTGAGCATCAATGGTCCGTCAAGGCTGGGCGGGTACCAGCGGTAGATGCCGAGTGGTATACGGTGTACCCGGCCGTTAACGACGGCCGAAACCTGCGACCAGTCTTGACCGTCGATCGTATTGTTGTAGAGATCGGCGGGCATCGTATCTTCGAAATTGCTGAGGTAGATGACGTCCGGATCCCAACTGAGAATGTCCTCGAAGCTGCCCAGCCGAATCATGGCCGGATGGTTCCCGACGAGTTCTTCGGCGGCGTTGATTCCTCCGGTTCGTGCGATCCAGTAATGGCCGAATGTCCCGTTTCCCGCGACGAGCATCGCGCGCGTTTTGAACATGATCAGAACTTTCGGACGTTCTTCGACGGGGACCGTCTCTACAACCGACGCGATTTCAGCTTCCGTTGCTGTCCAAAGGTCGGTGATTTCAAGAGCGTTCGACTCGTTTTTACTAAGAACGGCCGCAGTATATTGGACCCAGTCCTGCATTGTCATTTTGGGGCTGAATACGTCGGCGTCGGCCCCCGCGTACGGAATCGTCTCTTTCTTGAGACCCATGTATACGGTCGGGATGCCCGTCGCGTCCAGTTGCTCCATCCCTTCGAGCACTTTGTCGGTGAAGAAGACATCGGGGTTGATTCGCACGAGCTCTTCGAGATTCAGGTTGACGCCATCCAGATAGCTGGTGTCAACGTTCATAAAGTCGGGGTACATCGTGCCGAGGATAGAGATCCGCGCCGCCGACACGGACATCGAACTGGCACCCACGACGCGCGACAGGTCCCCGTCTACCGAGGCGATGATGTGCGGATGGGGAAGAGGGAACGTCGCCACGCGTTCCACAGGTACTTCGATTGGGACCTCGATTCCGCGATCATCCACGATCGTGATGGAATCGGGTTGAACTCGCGATTCTTCTTCCGGAGTCTCCTCCACGCCACCGGCGGAGAGCGACGACACGACAATCGAGAGCATCACCGCAACCGCGATCAGCTGTAGGTGTTTTGGACCAGCCATAAGGACCTCCCTATGTGGTTGATTTCGGGCGAACTGTACACCGAGGGATTAGCATTGTCAAACTTTTTTAGTATCATTTAATTTTTTCGTTGACTCGGCACTATCGACACCGTATATGGAGGAGGCCACCACCGAGTGGACCCGGGAGACGGGGACCGGAGTCCGTATGTGCTATCTCGGAGACACGGAGGATGTCCAGATACACGAACAGGTTGAACGGGATATCGATTCCGGTGCCCTCCGATTCGGGGTGCTCGTGAGTACCCGCTTCGATCTCTTTTGTTCGCGCAAGTACCTGCTGGGGAATCGTGACGACCTGCAACCGTGTGGCGGCGTTCTCCCGGTACGCGATGAGATCACGAGCGTCGGCGTCGCGGATCCCTTCGGGCTTTTTCATCCACTTGTTGTACTCCCTCACTACATCGTTTGGAACTCCGAGGTGCTCGGTGACCGACGATCGTCGCTTTCGCTTGAAGAGTTGTTGGACCCGTACTGGGCCGGGCGAGTTGTTGTGGGCAATACCGACCTGCCCTCGGGGCAGTCGGTACTGTTTACCATGTGGTTCCTTTTTGGCGAAGAAAGGCTCGAGACGTGTGTTCGCAACTGGCGTCAGAAATCGGCGCCGTCGGCGGTACGCCACGGCTTGTTGAAGAGCGAACTCCCCATCGGATTGTTGCCGGCCGTCTTTGCCGGGCCGGGACCGAGTGGTCAGTTGTCGACGATCAAACCGGATGAGGGGTTGCCACTCCTGCCGTCGTTCGTCGCCGCCGGCATCGGTGCGGACGATCCGGTATCGTTTGTTTCGCGTTCCGTTGGGGCCTCGCCGTTCATGAAATTCTATCGCGACATGGCTCACGCAATCGTTGCCGATCCGACGGTGCCGTTACCGGCAACGGCCGACGCAAATGACACCCTGTTGTTTCCCGATTGGGCCTGGATCGTCGAACGCGATATGGACCATTTCCGCGATACGGTCCGACGCGTGCCGATGGTATAAGGGCACTCAGGAGGCCGTGAGAAAAACTACTTGACAAAATTAAGTTAGTCGGGGCAAACTTTTGGCAAAAGTTAGTTAAATCAAACTCTCAAAGCCACCACTGTGTAAGGAGAATATATGGCGAACGTCACAATTATCTACGGATCTTCAACGGGGGCAACCGAAAACATCGCCAGAAAACTGGCGGAGGCGTTCGACGGCTCGTCGGTCATGGACGCGGCGCAACTCAACGAAGCCGCGGTCGCGTCGTTCAAGGATGCGGATCTGGTGCTCTTCGGCGGTTCCACCTGGGGGTACGGCGATCTCCAGGACGACTGGCACGCGAAAATGGGGCTCTTCGAAGGAGCCGATTTCGCTGGTGTGAAGGTGGGCGTGTTCGGAACCGGCGACCAGGAGAGTTACCCCGATACCTTTGTGGATACAATTGGGATTCTCGCGGAGGCGGCGGAGAAGGCCGGCGCAACAATCGTCGGAAAGACGTCCCAAGATGGGTATACCTTTGACGAATCGCGTGCAGCCCGCGATGGTGAGCTGCTCGGGCTGGCCATCGACGAAGAAAACCAGGGGGATATGACAGACGATCGTGTCGCGGCGTGGGTCTCGCAGCTCTCTTCGGAGATCTGATGTGACGGTGGAAGAGGCGATCAACGCACTCGCGTCCGGTTCGTGGACACCGGCGATCACAACGATTCTCGGACACCTTGCTCACGACCGCTCCGACGGGACGGCGTGGATGTACCTGGGGATCGCCTACTCGGAGATAGGCCACCAGGAGGCATCTCTCGAGGCGCTCTCCAATGCGGAGCGTTATATGGCCCCGAACGCGGAACTGGACGAAGCGTTCGGGTGCACCTATCTACGAATGGATCGACTCGGCGAAGCGCGCACATACCTCGAACGGGCAACGGCGTCCGGGGAGTGCCCCGCCTCGGTCTATCGCAACCTCTCGATTTTCTTTTTGAAAACGGGAGAACTCGAAAATGCGCTTACGGCTGTAGAAACGGCACTCCAGGTAGACGGCGACGATGCCCTCTCCCTGTACGCCATGGTACTGGTGTTGGTCCAGATTCGTAACGAATCTCTTCGAAACGTGGACGACGAGCTTCGCTCCGCCCTGGACGCGGTTCTCAATCATCCCGGTACGCCGGCGGACATCGTTGACAGCGCCATGATGATAGCAGGCAAACTCACCGACAACGTAGGTAATCGGCAACAGGTGGTTATCGAATAGGGACAAGCGGCTCGACCGTTTTGTGAGGCACAAAAAGTTAGTCTTGCCAAACTTTTGGCATTTCGAGAGTACAAAACATTTGTGAAGGATGTATTATGACCTCAACTTCAAACATGACCGCCGGTCTGATCGCCTATTCAAGTAAGACCGGGAACACTCGTCGCGTCGCGCAAGCAGTTTTTACCGCCATGGGCAATCGGGCGTACATCGCGTCTGTCGATGACAAGCCCGATGCCGGTAGATACCCGTGGGTGATCGTCGGCTTCTGGGTCGACCGGGGTACCCTCGACACCAAGGCACTCGAGTTCATTCGTCAGCTTGATGGGTGCAAGGTCGGTCTAATCGGGACGCTCGGCGCCTATCCCGATTCTGATCACGCCCGGGACGTCGAGAAAAGAGCGCGGGAGATCGTGTCGGAAAAGAACGAGGTCCTCGGTTGTTTCCTTTGCCAGGGGAAGATCGACCCGGAACTGACCCGTCAATTTGAGAATCTGCCGCCCGACCATCCGCACGCGATGGATGATGCGCGACGGGAACGTCACCTGGAGGCGGCGAAACACCCGAATGAGGAAGACTTCCGCGCCGCCGTTGCCGCGTGCGAAACGATGATCGGAGCCGCGGTCGCGATATGATCGACGTGCACGCCCGGCGGGCGGGACTCCTCTCGGTTTTGCTCACGGTGGCGCTCCTGTTGCTCGTCCTTTTCGGCGTGCTGTCGGGGAGTGTCCACGTTCCCTTGCGGACGATCGCCGCGGTACTACGCGGGACCGGGGAGTTCGATGTGGGGCGCGCGATCGTGCTCGGGATTCGTCTCCCCAGACTCGTGATGGCCGTCCTTGTCGGGATGATGCTCTCGCTCTCCGGAACCGTTGCGCAGGCGGTGTTCAGAAACCCACTGGCCGACCCCTACATCATCGGTATCAGCGCCGGTGCCGTGGCCGGCGCCGTTCTGGCGTTCTTTCTCGGGTTGCCGGACCTCTTCTACGGGTTCTTCGGGTTCGTCACCGCCATGGCAACGGCGCTCGTGATCTTCCGAATCGCCGGGAAACGTGGGCGCAGTGATACGGCGATGCTATTGATCGTCGGAATCGCCGTCTCGTCGTTTCTCGGAGCGCTCAGTTCGTTTGCCATGTACTGGGCGGGGGAGGACTCCTACCGGATCGTCGTCTGGACGATGGGGTACCTCGGTGGTGCTTCGTGGACTCGCGTCGGACTGCTCCTGGTGCCGCTCGTTCTTGCTTCGGTTTACTTCATCTACCTGCGGAACGATGTTGACGCGTTGCTCCTGGGCGACGAAGAGGCGCATTCGCTCGGGGTGGACGTTGCCCGTCTGAAACGGCGTCTCCTGCTCGTGATCAGCCTCATCGTCTCCTTCTCCGTCGCGTTCTCCGGGATGATCGGGTTTGTCGGTCTCATCGTTCCCCACGCGGTGCGTCTCCTTATCGGGAGCTCCCACGGCCGGTTGCTCCCGTTCGCAGCTCTCTCCGGCGGGGTGTTCCTCCTCTTTGCCGACACGATCGCACGGACGCTTCTGGCCCCGACGGAGATCCCGATCGGCGTGGTTACCGCGTTTTTCGGCGCACCCTTCTTTCTCTTCCTTGCGATCCGAAGCGGACGGGGCGGGTACGTATGAACGTGTCGGTTGAGAACCTCGTCTTTTCGTATCGCTCCGACCCGATCTTGAACGGTGTAGACATAAACGTCGGCAGGGGAGAGATTGTCGGGCTTCTCGGCCCGAACGGTTCCGGAAAATCGACGTTGATCAAAAACGTGCTCGGGTTTTTGAAGCCAAACTCCGGCCGCGTCACCTTCTCGAACGTCGGCGAGAACGCAACCCTCTCCGCCGGCGATATCGCGCGGCTCGTGGCGTTCGTACCGCAGCTCACGACGCTCCGGGCGACGATAACCGTCTTTGAGGCGGTGCTCATGGGGCGCCTACCGCACATCACCGACCGGTGGGGCGGGTACGGCACCGAGGACCGGGAGAAGGCGCTGGCCGTCATCGAGTCGATCGGCCTTTCACACCTGATGCACCGCGAGGTTCCGACGCTCTCCGGTGGCGAGATGCAGAAGGTCATCATCGCGCGCTGCCTCGTACAGGAGAGCAACGTGCTTCTCCTCGATGAAGCGACGTCCGGCCTCGACATCAACCACGCCGTCGAGATCATGGAAATTCTGCGCGGAAAGGCCGACGACCAGGGAAAGTGTATTCTCACCGTTCTCCACGATATCAACCTCGCCGCCCAGTTCTGTGACCGTCTCTTCCTCCTAAAAGGGGGTACCGTCTATCGCTCCGGTCCTCCCGACGCGGTCCTTACGCGTGACGTTGTCCGTGACGTGTACGGTATCGACGCGATCGTGATGTTCGATGCGGACGGGACGCCGATTGTCGTTCCGCGGAGGTCGGCAGCGGGTATCGGTATCAAAGAGGCGGCCGGTGTTTAACGTTCGATATCGATCACACCACGACGCGGAACATCGTCTCGCGGAAGCGCTCGGAGCGGAGGCAAACTCCCGCCGCGGCGGGGTGTCGTGGAATGACGTTGAGGACGCTCTGAGCGGTGACCCGCCGAGCGGACGTCGGTGTATCTACATTCACGTCCCCTACTGCGACACGATTTGCAGTTTCTGCAACCTCAACCGGCACGACGGAACGGGGGTAGACCTCGAGTCGTATACGCAGTACCTCCTCGCAGAGATTAGCTATTACGCCGAATTCCCGTACGTGAACGGGCGGCAATTCGACGCCGTCTATTTCGGCGGCGGGACACCGACGATCCTCTCCGGTAACCAACTCGCGCGGATCATTCAGGCGCTCCGTTCCGAGGTGGGGCTTTCGGACGATTGTGAGATCACGATTGAATCGACGCTTCACAACCTCCCGGCGAAGAAGGTGGTCGTTCTGGAGGCAAACGGTGTGAACCGTTTGAGTCTGGGTGTACAGACGTTCTCGCCGGCCGGGCGGATGCTCCTCAATCGGACGTGGGGCCCCGACCGCGCGATCGAACGGCTCGCGCAGATCAGAGGCGGTTTTTCCGGCGTTTTCGGAATTGACATCATATACAGCTATCCCGGGCAAACGCTCGCCGAGGTTGCCGGTGATGCGTCCTATTGCCGAACGCTACCGGTGGACGGCGTCAGCTTCTACTCCCTGATGGTCCACGATGAATCGACACTGGGGCGCCGGATTGCAACGGGTGAGCAGGTGTTCAACCGCACGATCGAACAGGATCTCACCCGCCACAACCGCTTCTACCGGTCGATGCGGGCCGGCGGATATGAACTCTTGGAGCTTTCCAAACTCGTACTCCCGGGGCGCGACGAATACCGGTACATACGGATCCGGTACGACAATGGGGATGTACTCCCGATCGGCGCCGGTGCCGGCGGGAAACTCGGCGGCTTCCGCATCTATTCGATGGCCCCGGGGCGAAAAATGGCGTCGCCGGTTGACGCCGTGTACGCAACCTACCACAAGGCGCTCGGACACCTTCAGTTCGGGCGCTACGCCCCCGCCGAGATCGCCGGGACGCTCGGCCTGGACGACGATTCCGTGCTTCGCGAGCAGATGGAACGGTTCGTTGCACATGGATTTCTGCAACCAACGAACGACCACACCTATGAACTGACGGCCGACGGGGTCTTCTGGGGCAACAACATCGCCGTGGAAGTCCTTACGTCGACGATCAATCTCGATTTGGAGGTACGCCATGCGTAAATGGGGACCGATACTTGCCGCGCTTATCCTGCTTGGAAGCGTGGTTTTTGCAACGGGTACGGTGGAAGAACCGGACGGTGATGCCGAACCGTCCGAAACGATCGAAGACGGTTACGGCAACGCCGTCGAGGTGCGACCGTACGAGCGGATCGTCGTTGCGTCGCCGGGGGCGGTGGAAGCGCTCTTTCTCATCGGCGCTGAGGGGAAGATCGCGGCGATTGGAACGAGTCGGAGCGGTGTTTGGCCCTACGACAAAACGGAGCTACTCCCCAACGTCGGCTCCGTTGCCCGTCCGAACCTCGAGGAGATCGTCTCGCACGATCCGGATCTGGTGATCCTGAGCGCCATGTCGGTCGAACTGGGGAACGATCTCTCCCGTCGCGGCTACCCGGTATTCATCTACGGCGCCGGTTCAATCGATGACGTTTTTGACCTGGTGGGCGTTCTCGGCAGGCTCTCCGGGTCGGAAGTAGCTGCGGAACAGCTCATCAACGAGCGAAGGGCAGAACTCGACCGCGTCAAAACGGAGATCGCCGACCGGCCGGCGGACATCAAGGGCGCCTTCCTCTACGCGGCGAACCCGGTGATGGGGTTCACCGAGGATTCGCTCCCCGGTGAGATCCTGGACCTGCTCGGGGTGGAGAACATCGCCGCCGGCCTCTCCGGTGAGCGGCCGATCATATCGTCGGAGCTCCTGCTTGCGGAGAACCCGGACATCCTCTTTATCTCGATGTCCGTCACCAGCGTTGAAGACCTCGTCGCCGCGGAGCCGACGATTCTGCAGACACGAGCGGGGCGCGAGGGAAACATCGGCATGATCGATTCGGCACTCATCCTGCGCCCGTCGCCGCGCATCGTCGACGGAATCGTGACGTTGCACGAACAGCTATCGGCGGTTGGTACGGAAGGCGAGTAGGACGTGCCGGGACTGTCGGAGAACATCCAGATCGTCGCCGCGTTTATTCAGCGCGGCGGCGCGATCAACTGGGTCATCACCGGCTTCTATCTCGTCGTTATCGTTCTGTCTGTTGAACGCGCCGCCTTCTTTCTGCGGTCCGCGTATCGGCGCAAGACGCTCTTTGCGCGGATGGACGAGTTTGTCTCTGAGGAACGGGACGACCTATCCCGATTCTGGTCGTCGCAATACCTCCGAAGTCAACCGATCCACATGGTTCACGTCTTTATGGCCAACCGGAGTCGCGCGACGGAAGTCCTGAACGAAGTACTGGACCGGGAGGGCGAGTTTACGCGGGCGGAAATGGAACGGGGACTCGAAGCGCTCTCCGTCATCGGGTCGATCGCGCCCCTTGCCGGGTTGCTCGGCACCGTGACCGGCCTCATCCGGACCTTCACGGAGATCGAGGCGATGGGTGGCACGGTGGACATCGCGGCCTTTTCCGGCGGGATCTGGGAGGCGATGATCACCACCGCAACGGGACTGGCGGTAGCGATTCCCGCGATCATCATCTGTCGAACCTTTGAACGATTCGTCGAGGTCCGGAGTAGAGACATGTCGTACGTCGTTTCGATTCTGATGGAACGGTTCCGGGAAGACCTGCTCGGGTGCGTGGACATCGAGACGGACGCTTCCACACCCGCTTCCGGCCACGGCAAACACTCCCGGGAGACGGCGTAAGGTGAAGCGATTCGGTGAGGCGAGGCATCGAAAGAGCGGCTTGGATATCACGCCGCTCATCGACGTCGTTTTTATTCTGCTCGTCTTTTTCATTATCGGTTCGAGCTTCGATGTGCCGGCTATCCCGATCGATCTGCCGGCGGCAACTACGGGCGAGGTCGTTGACCGCCGGACGGTGAACGTAGCGATCGACGCGGAAGGGGCGCTCTACCTGGATGGACGAGTTCTATCGATCCGAACGCTGCCGTATCGGCTTGGACCAATTGTCGCCGCGGAACCGTCGATCGTCGCGTCCCTCGAGGCGGACGGATCGGTGCCGTTTTCCGTGGTCACCGAGGTGTTGGACGCGTTGAAACGGGCGGGGCTGCGCCATGTGGCGGTCCGACACGAAGTTCGCCAATAGCCGTGCGACGACGGCGGCGCTCTTTGCGACGGTGGTCGCCGTCCACGTTGGTCTTTTGGCCGTCGCGGACCTGACGTACGAGGGGCGGGACGAGTCAAACGAAACGATGGCGGTGACCTTCTCTATGACGGAAGTCGTCGAGGAGCAGAGCGCCGAGGAACCGCTACCGGTCGTCATCGATGAGCCGGCACCGCCGGTTGAAACGGTAGATGCGGTGCCCGCGGAGACGAACGAACAACCGTCGCCGGTGTTGGCGGTACCCGCTGCGACGCCGGCTACGGCGTCCGCCGCCCCGCCGTCTTCCAGGGCCCGGGGGCCGGCGGTACCGGAACCGGTGGAACCGGACTACCGGGGCGCCATCGTACGGCGTCTTGAAGAGCGGAAGATCTACCCCGCGGCCGCGCGGACCCGGGGGATCGAGGGGGCGGTTACGGTGAGTTTCACCGTCCGGCCCGATGGCCGCGTGCGACGCATCCGCGTTGAGACGGACGATGTCCACCGCTACCTGCAGCAGGCGGCGGCGGAGTCGGTCCGCAAGGCGGCACCGTTTCCGCTTCCCGGCGTGCCGGAGGCGGATATCGAAATCATCGTAACGATCGCGTATCGACTCGAGGAGTGATACGGCGTGAGATACCAGTGAGATATCAGGAGGTTTGTATGCGAATTCGACACGTTGCGGCATTCGCGTTTGTGGTGTTCCTCGGCGGGGCGGTGGCCTCCCAGGAAGGTGAAGAGGCGGTCATCGTTGTTACCGGCGCTAAAGTAGCGCAGGAGATAACCGAGGCCGTGGAGTTAGTTGAAGTGATCACCGAGGAGCAGATACGCGAGATGGACGCGCGCAATCTCAAGGAGGTCGTTGACCATATCCCGGGAGTCGTAGTTTACGCGCACCCACTGCCGGTCGTGATGATGCAGGGCTTTGACGGAGCGTACGTGAAGGTATTGGTCGACGGGATCGAAATCGCCGGTGACCTCGGCGGCGCGACGCCGGTTGCCCAGCTTCCCGTGGCGGAGATTGAACGGATCGAGATCGTCCGCGGCGCGTCGTCAGTCCTCTACGGTTCCGATGCGATGGGTGGTGTTATCAACATCATCACCAGGCATCCCGAAGAGGGCGAGTTCTCCGCGCAGGTGATTCAGGAGATCGCCACCAACCTTCGCTACTACGGAGAGACGTCGGCGGCGTGGGCGAACCACTTCTTCGGCGCGTCTGTGGCCGCCTCATACGACTACGACAACGGCGACACGCGAAAAGAGACGAACAACCTCGGCGACACGGTGACGCTCTACGAGATGCCGCTTCTCCGCTTCGGCATGGTTCGGAGTGAGCTGACGTGGTTTCATCGCGCCGGCGATCTGGGGCTCTTCGGCGCGGTCTACGACTCCTACCGCGAGCGCAGCACCAGTTCGGAAACGGGCGTCGTCTACGACGACCTCAAGACGGAGGTGGGGATTGACGGAGAGTACACTATCTCAGATTTCGCCTCGATCGACGGCTTTGCGACCTACAAAGCGTACGACCACATCGTTGACGACCTGAACTATGCGTTCGACACGACGTCGAGCGACGAGACGCTCTTCGACCAGATGGAGGGCGAAGTACGCTTTGCCTGGGAGCCCACCATATCGCAGGCGCTCCTCGTGGGGGTCAACGCCAAGCGCGATCTGTTGGAAGGCGACGACTTCGAGGAGCAGGAGAGCGCGACGATGGTGAGCCTCTTCGCGCAGGATACGTGGAACGTGGGCGGCGCAGATCGCGTTCGCATCGTTCCGGGGTTGCGCTTGGACTACAGCGTTCCCGGCGGTGCCGACGAGGACCCTATCCTTAAAGTAAGCCCAAAACTCAGCACGAGGTTCGACCCCAATGAGAGCGTGATCCTCAGGCTCGCGTACGGCATGGGGTTCAAGACACCGAGCATCAAAGAGAAGTACTGGCGCTTCTTCCACCCGGCACCGGCGAACTTCATGCTCCTTGGGAATCCCGAACTGCGTCCGGAGACGTCCCACGGTATCAACGCCTCGGTCGACTACACCGCCACGCCGCGAGTGTCGACCACGCTGTCGGGCTATTTCAACTACGTCTTCGATCTCATCGATTCACAGATTATCGATGAGGAGTCGGGTTCCTATACGACGAACGACGGCGTTGTGCACCAGTACATCAACGTTCGCGCCTACCGAAACGTGGGCGAGGCGATTACGTCCGGAGGGGATTGGAACGTACGGTACAACGGAGACCGGGTAACCACCTCGCTCGGCTATAGCTTCACCACCGCCTGGGAACTCGACGGCGACGAAGATCGCTACGTTGAACTCACCGGCAGAGTTCCGCACCAGATCAAGAGCACGCTGGCGTACCGCATCCCTGTGATCGAAACGACCGCGACGGTGCAGGCCGATTGGAACGCCCCGCAACTGGTCGACCGGGAGGACGACACGTACACCCCGGACTACCTGATGATAAACATCCGGATCTCCCGTTCCTTCCTCGAAGACCGGCTCAACGTGTATGCCGGGGTTCGAAATGCGCTCGACAATTTCCACCTCTTCGACGGCTACGACGACTACTCGCAGGAGGAGTACTTCGGGCTCTACGACGGGCTGACCGCGTACATCGGGAGCAGATTGACACTGTAAGAAAACGCGGAGTTTCCGCGGAAGAAATGACGGGCGAATCGAGTCGGTCGACCGGCTCCGGCCGGTTCGCGCAAGATTTTGACAAAAAGGATTGCAAGAATGATACGGAAAACAGTGAAACACCTCGCGCCGGCGATCGCGCTCCTGTTGGCGCTGGGGCTGCTTGCGTCGTGCGAGGACCTCTTCGGGGCTGAAGACGACGCTGGAGGCACAACCTACAACAAAGCGACCGCCGACGTCGACTATTCGGGCAGCGGTGCCAAGAATCAGGTGGTCTTCTTCGACTTTTCTACCGGGAAGATCACCGAGGTAGCACACGACACGTGGGACATAGCGATCGCCAACAGCGGCGCAGACATCATCGCGAACAGCGGCGACTACGGAACGGGGGTTCTCGTCTACAAGAGTTCCTCGACGACGATCGCCGACGACCGCTCCGCCGATGAAGCCTCGGTCACCCAGTACACTTTCAAGGATGGAACCAATCTGCATGGTACCCAGACCACCGAAAACCCGTTCGAGAACGAGTTCAACGCGAGCGGAGCCGGGTCCGGCACCGTCTACCTCGTCAAGGATGAGGCGGGTACCTTCTACAAGGTCGTCTTCAACTCCTATGGGCCCATGGGGCGGTACGATATCGATGTCGTGACGGGACTAAACGGTACGACAGTTACCAGTATCACCGGTTCCCTCGATGGCGACTACGGCTATACGTACTTTGACCTCGGAAGCGGGGCCACGGTGTCGGTGGCACCCCCTAAGGACGAGTGGGACGTGGCCTTCGCGCGCACCAACGACCGCCTTTCCGCCGGGTACGTGGCGGGGCGTTCCGACGTCCTGATCAACACCGAGGGCAACGTGCAGGGCGCTGAGGTGGCCGACACGGCGATCAACGGCGTCACCGATACGAGTGCGCTCACCCTATCGTCCGACGTCGATGTCCTCGGTCACAGTTGGTACAACTACGACCACGACCGCGATCCGGGCTTTGAGGTGAATACCGTCACCTACGTCGTCCAAACGACGGAAGGGAACATGGCGAAGTTCCAGCCCGGGACGTTCTACGGACCGAATGACGAGCAGTTCTACATGGATTTCCGTTACCACTACCAGGAAAACGGGGCGACGACCTTTTCCCGGTAGGATTGCCCGGCAATAGAGAGCAGCCGCCGAGAGCGGCGGCTGCAGATGGCGAGTGAAGCTTCCGTCACACCGTGGCGGGCCGGCAAGCTTCCTCTTTGGCCGCCGTCACCCGGCCGGTTTCGATCTTGCTCATCGATTCCGGCCGACGGCTACCGAGACAAAATGTACGCGATTTGGTCGGTCGTGAGAACCGATGATCCCGTGGCACCGCGACCACGTGTTCGGGCAGCACCTGCGGCAGTCCGCCGGCGTCGGCGCTACGCCGTGATCGCCGCCAGGTCCGCCTCGACTGTATCCGTGACCTTTAGGTCAAACGTTTCGACGAGCACCTTCGCCACGTTCGCGCTCAGAAACGCCGGGAGTGTCGGCCCGATCCGTACCCCTTTGAAGCCCAGCGACAGGAGCGCCAGCAGGACGGTGATCGCTTTCTGTTCGTACCACGCCACGTCGAACTCGATCGGCAGGTCGTTGATATCGTCGAGCTCGAAGATCTCCTTGAGCTTGAGTGCTATCACCGCCAGCGAGTAGCTGTCGTTACACTGCCCCGCGTCGAGAACGCGCGGAATCCCGCCGATATCGCCAAGGTCGAGCTTGTTGTATCGGAACTTGGCGCACCCCGCCGTCAGTATGACCGTATCGTTCGGAAGTGCTTGTGCCACCTCGGTGAAGTAGCTGCGGCCCTTCTGACGCCCGTCACAGCCGGCCATGACGACGAACTTCTTGATTGCCCCCGATTTGACCGCGCCCACAACAGTGTCGGCCAGTGCGGTGACTTGGGCGTGGGCAAAGCCGCCGGTGATCGTTCCCGTTTCGATTTCCGTCGGCGGAGGGCACGTTTTGGCCAGTGCAATAACGGCGGAAAAGTCCTTCGTTGCACCCGCTTCGTCCCGGCGATCCGCGATGTGTTGTACTCCCGGGTACGCGGTGACCCCGGTGGTGAAGAGCCTCTCCGTGTATGCCGCTTTCGGCGGGGTGATGCAGTTGGTCGTCATGACGATGGGGCCGTTGAACGAGGCAAACTCTTTGTCCTGGAGCCACCAGGAGTTGCCGTAGTTCCCCACGAAGTGGTCGTACTTTTTGAACGCCGGGTAGTAGTTGGCCGGCAGCATCTCGCCGTGCGTGTAGATGTCGACGCCCGTGTCTTTCGTCTGCTCCAGCAGGTCCTGCATGTCACGCAGATCGTGGCCGGAGATGAGGATGCCCGGGCGGGTGCGGACCCCGATATTGACCTCCGTGATCTCGGGGTTTCCGTACGTTTCCGTGTTGGCCCTGTCCAGCAAGGCCATCACGGTGACGCCCAGCGCGCCCGTATCAAGAACGAGTTGTGTCAGCGCGTCGCCGTCATCCAGCGTCATTGACCCGGCCAGCAGTTGGACGAATTTGCGGTACAGTTCGGGGTCTTCGAAACCGAGCACTGCGGCGTGTTCACCGTAGGCCGCGATCCCCTTCAATCCAAAAAGCGCGAGCTGCATAAGCGCCCGCGTGTCTTCGTCCCGATCGACCAGGATCGACGCTTCCGGGATCATCGCGTAGAGCGCCGCCAGGTCACCTTCCACGGCGGACCACGTTACCGCCCGCGGAAGCTCGACGTCGTCGGAAACGATCGCCCGGAGCTCTTTCTCTACCGTTTCTTTCGTTTTCAGAACGTGCCATGTATACGCTGCAACGCGCTCGTCATCGAAGTTGGCGTTCGTGATCGTAGTGAACAACGATTCGAAGAGTACCCGGCCCACGCGGACCGTCAGTTCCGCCACCGATTCCCCATTCGGCAACTCATCACTATCTCCCGCGGCGTCGAGCACCATCGAAAGGGCGACCGCAAGGCTGCGCGAGGCGTGAATCAACACGTCCTGTATGTTCGACGTCGATTCCCGTTTGCCGCACACGCCGCTCACCGTACAGCCGGTGTTTCCCGCTGCCTCCTGGCACTGGGCACAATACATACTCATTGAATCCTCCTGTAAGTCTTGGTGTTGATCGGTCGATAGTCCCACACCGGTCGGATAGAAAAATTGATCTGGGTCAAGAAATTGCGCGGTTTTTACGGGAGCCGCGCGTCCGATTCAAACGAATCGAGGGCGAGGCCGGAGCGGATTGCGGCGCGCAAATCCTGCTGCAGGGCATCCGCGACTAATAGGCGTTCGCGGAGGCGCTCTTCAGCTTCGGAGAGCGTGCGGACCTCGGAGATCCCGCCGTTCTGCATGATCAGGCGCCGCGGCGCGGAGAGGGCCAACATCGGGTCGTGCGTAGCGACCAGCACGATCTTGTCGGCGCCCTGGAGCGTCGCGATCGCCCGGCGGCGGTTGATTCCCGCGTTCTCGATCTCATCGATCAAGATGATAGGGGACGCACAGAGGTGCGCGGTATCGGCGATCATCAACGCCCGCGATTGTCCGCCGCTCAATTCGGTGAGTTGTGATGCAGCGCCAAGCGGTTCGCCGGTCAGTTCGTTGGCGGCGTCCACGATCTCCGCCGCACGTTGGTCGTCGAAGGCGATGCCGCGGCTCTCCGCGTGGAGGGCGAGAAACGTTTCGACCGTTGCGTCCATGACGAAATTCATGTTCTGCGACAACTCGGCAACGAGGCGTCCCGTTCCCGAATAGCGCCCCGAAAGATCCGGCGCAGCGCCGTTGACGCGAATCGATCGTCCCGTCGGCGTGTCCCCCTGGGCGAGCCAGTCGATGTCGGAAAGGAGGCGGCTCTTTCCACTTCCCGTAGCACCGACGACGCATACTACTTCACCGGGTTGGAGAATGATCTCGTCGAACCGTTCCGACTCTCCGCTCTTGGTCCGCCCCGGCAGGATCGCAAGCTGCTCCACGGCCCCGGCCACGGGGGGGACGCTGCTCAGTTCGGCTATCGCCCGGGCAATTTCATCCGGTCCATTCACCGATCCGCCTCCTCTCGATCAAAGAGGGTAATCGAGGTCACGTTTCCGATCTGGTGTTTCGCCCCGATACGCTGTTCTCCCAGGCAGTAGCTGCAGACGGCGCTCGGCATCGGGTAACGAAGGCGCGAGCCGGTCACCGTCGCGGTCTCCGCCGATTCGTCGCGCAAGAGGCGGGCAAACTCGCTCGCCCCCTGTCCGGTAAGACCGTTCACCGGCAGGATTCGTGCGCGGGGGTTCGCCTGGTGGACGCGCGTGCCGAACACTTCCCGTTCCGCCTGGCTCACGATATCACCCTTGGTGATCACCACGATGTCGGCGGTACGCAGCATCGGTCCGACCTTACGGGGAGCCTCGATTCCGCTCAGTACGTCGATGACCGCAACGGCGGTGACGTCGCGGAGGTGCGGAGAACAGCGGTTGCAGAGCCCCGCCGACTCTGTGAAGAGGATGTCGAATCCGCTCCACGCCCCCCAGGCGAGCGACTCCTCGATGTTGCTCGCGAAATAGTGGTCGGGACAGATAGACCCCGAGAGCCCCTTCTGAACGGGGATGCCCGCTCGCGCGTACCGCTCGTCGTCCTCGGTCTGAAGACAATCGAACTTCATCACGCCCGTCGTGACGCCCGACTCATGGAGCGCGAGCGCCGTTTTGACGATGACCGCCGTTTTGCCGCACGCCGGCGGGCCGGCGACGGTGACGAGTTTCACCTCGACGCCCCGACCGATTCGAACCGGGTGGTGATGGCGGTAAGCGTCCTTTCGAGATCCTCGGAAAGGAGGAGGTCCCATCCGGGCCACCTGAGCGGGTACGACTCGCCGTCAAAGTCGTCGTTCGCCGGGTGTGTGCTCGGGAAGAGGCCGAGGCGGCTGATCACTTTGCTCATCGACTCTCCGGCAATCGTGTCGATAAGCGGCTGCGTCTCGGGGCGATCACCACGCGTGACAAGCAGAATCGGCGCCGATAGTGCGCCGTCCGACGGCCAAACGGCGATATGGGGGCTCTCCTCGGTGATCGTGCGCGTGAAGAAGTACGGCATGACCGATATCAACGGCTGGTCGGCCTTCTCGGCAACCATCTGTGACGGGTGCATCGAACGAAAGAGGTTACGCGCCAGCCGGTCGATTCCCTCGGTGCCGAACTGACGGTGGATACCGAGGAGGAGTGCATCGAACAGGTCGAAGTCGCCCACCGGGAGCGCCAGCGAGTTCTCGAACTCAGGTTGAAGGATGTCGGCCCAGCTCTGCGGCACCTCCCGACCGCCCAGGAGTTCCCGGTTCACTATAAAGACGGCCGGGACAACCCCGATCACGGAGAACGCGCCGTCCGGATCGGCAAGGTCGTTGGTTATTCCGAATTCGTTCTGCCGTTCCCACCCGGTTCGGTCGATAAACGCACCCTCCGCACGGAGCTTTCGGAGGCGCGCATTGGTAAAGAACATGCGGAACCCCGCCGATAGGAAAATTTCCGGAAGACCGTCGGCGGTCGGCGAGTCGGCGAGCCCCTCTTCCATCCATTCCGTTCCGATATACGCCGCCTGCAGGTCGTAGTGGACCGGGGTTCCCGTCTTGTTCGTGAACTCGGTGCACGCCTGTTCAAGCACGCGCACCATGGGCACCCGAATCGGACACGGTACGAGACCGACGATCCGAATTGCACGCGCTCTCTCCGGTCCGCGAATCGCGCGCTGCAGGTACGAGAGGAACTCCCCTGGATCGCGTTGGTGCGCGAGCGCCGCCTTTTTCACCGTGACGGTGGACCCGAATCGCCTTCGAACATCGGGGTCGTCGATGCGGGCGAATCCTGCGTCGACAAGAAGCGGTATCGTTTCCGGGAAGTGTTCGGTCAGGTCGAATAACGTTGTGGACTCATCGATTGTCATGGTGTTAGTTTGGACGAACAAACTATGTGAATCCTTGATCGAGGTCAATTTTGCCCGATTTTTTCGACAAACTGAGTACGTCTTCGGTTGCACTCCTCGAACGATCCGCAATCCGCCGGACCTATCGCGCAGGGGCGCTCCTCTTTCTGGAGGGAGACAGGGGGACGTATTTTTATCGCCTCGTATCCGGTTCGGTCCGGCTCTTTCGAAGCACCGAGGACGGTCGCGAGGTAACGATCCATTTTGTTGAGCCGGGAGACCTCTTTGCCGAAATCGTGTTGTTCGAACGCGACACGTATCCGGTGAGCGCCGTTGTCGAAGACGACTCGGTCCTGTCGGCGATTCCGTGCCACGCGGTGCACAGGCTGCTTGGGAACGAAGAGTTCCGACGCGAGTTCCTGTCGAATCTCGTGTCCAAGATGCGATTCCTCTCTGAACGCCTCTATGTTCTCACAACGATGGACGTCCGCGAGCGGTTGGTGCGATTTGTCCGGACCCGGTACGGACCGGGTCCGCGTATACAGAGTGAGCTTTCAAAAAAAGAGACGGCCACGGCGATAGGTGTTCGCCCTGAGACGCTCTCCCGGGCGTTGCGCGCCTTGGAGGAGGAAGAGGTCCTTACGTGGAAAGGCCGGACCATTACGCTCCGCGAAGGCGGCACGTGATGTGCGTTGTATCGAGGGCGGCAGCCCACGCCTCCGCGGTAGCGTGGGGAATCGGGGGCACCGTGGACCAATCGGGATTGAGGGTGCCCCCGGGGCGAAAATGCGTCAGGATGAGGTTTGCGCCGGTGGGGAGCGCCTCAGCGATCGAATACAGCGTTGCTTCGTCGACGAGGCCGGGTACGAGGACACACCGGAACTCGCAGGCAACGCCCGACTCCGTCACCACGTCTATTGCTCGCCGCACCTTCTCTCCGTTGCCCCCGACACGGTTGTATCGGCCAAACGACGTTTTGACGTCGAGCGCCACGTAGTCTGCCAAACCATCATTGAGGATCGTGCGGAGGCGTTCCGGGAATGCGCCGCTCGTGTCGAGCTTCACCGCCAGATCGAGTGCATGAATCCGCTCCAGGATCGCCGCGAGGTCTGTGTGCGCCGTTGGCTCTCCGCCGGTGACCGCCACACTCTCGATCACATTCGACCGGCGGCGAAGAGACGCAAAGACCTCGTCGACCGGGAGAAACGTATCGGGAACCGGCCCGAAAACGAGTTCCGGGTTATGGCAATAGGGGCACCGGAGTGGGCACCCGTGGGTGAAGATGGTTGCCGCGATTCGGCCCGGGAAATCGACCAGCGTCGTCTTCTGGAGGCCCAGCGACGCGATCAACCGGCGAGCGACTCGGCCGCCAGGGCGTCGCGCACCTCCACCGGGTCGTTGCTGCGCGCGATCTCGCTCCCGTCGGAACCGAGGAAGATCACCTGCGGCGTCGTGAGAATCGCATACTCGGCGGCGCGCGCGAATCCCTCTTC
The DNA here is from genome assembly GCA_028282545.1 of Spirochaetales bacterium. GTDB lineage: Bacteria > Spirochaetota > Spirochaetia > DSM-27196 > Alkalispirochaetaceae > JANQHT01. The sequence continues at coordinate 25,887 of JANQHT010000079.1, read as the reverse complement.
GCTGTCAACGTCAATCGCGGTGCCTTCGATAGGTGTTGCGGCTATTGCGCTCTTCATCGCCGGGCACGCCGGACACGTGGCGCGGTAGAAGAAGATGTACCTCCGGGCGGCGCGGATTCGCCCGGAGAGCGTCGATGGGGCATTCTGCGCGAGCGACGCGGAGACGTCGTACGTCACCCGCTCTTCGAACTCCGCTCGCTTCCCGCGGTTCCAGTTGTTCAGGCTGCGGTAGTACCCCACGATCCGGGCGTACACTTCGGTGGGGCGGCCCGTGACGCGGGCGAGTTCTTCGCGTTTCTCGGCGATCTTTTGATCCAGTTCGGCAATGTGTGTCATCGAGGTTCTCCTAAAAGTTCAGCTTTTTCTGCTTCCAGCGCGCGGATCTCCGCGGTGATGCGGTCGCGTTCATCGTCGGCGCAGCGGGGGCACCTGGGGTGTTCTCCATGCAAGTACCCGTGTACCGGGCAGATTGAAAAGGTCGGGCTGATGGTGAAATAGGGGAGGCGGTAGTTGGATGCGATCGTCCGGACGAGAGATCTGACCGTCCGCCAGTCGTCAACCGCTTCGCCCAGGAACGCGTGGAAAACGGTGCCGCCGGTGTATCTGGCTTGCAGCGGGTCCTGCAGGTCGAGCGCCTCAAAGATGTCGTCCGTATAGCCAACGGGGAGTTGCGAGCTGTTCGTGTAGTACGGCTCGTCGGTGCCGGAGGTTGCGATATCGGCGTAGCGCTCGCGATCGTGCTTTGCGAGGCGGTAGCTCGTGCTCTCCGCGGGCGTTGCCTCCAGGTTGAAGAGTTCACCGGTGCGCTCCTGGAAGTCGGACATGCGGCTGCGCATGTGGTCCAGGATCTCCGTTGCGAACGCGAGCGATTCCGGGTGCAACAGGTCTCGCCCCTGGAAATTGCGCATCGCCTCATTCATGCCGACAATACCGATCGTGTTGAAGTGGTTATCGAGGTGATTGAGGTACCGCCGTGTGTAGGGGAAGAGACCGCCTTCCAGAAGGCGCGTGATCACCTTTCGTTTTGTTTGGAGCGACTCTGCCGCAAGATCCATCATCCGATCGAGCCGCGCAAAGAACTCGTGTCGTGTACGGCTCACGTACCCGATCCTCGGTAGATTGATCGTCACAACGCCGATGCTACCGGTGAACTCGTCCGATCCGAAGAGCCCGCCACCTCGCTTGCGCAGTTCCCGTTTGTCCAACTGGAGGCGGCAGCACATGCTGCGGACATCTCCCGGGTCGAGGTCACTGTTGATGAAGTTCTGAAAATAGGGTGTGCCGAACTTTGCCGTCATCTCGAAGAGCAGTTCCGCGTTTGGACTCTCCCAGTCGAAATTGTCGGTGATGTTGTATGTCGGAATCGGGTATTGGAAACCGCGTCCGTTTGCGTCACCTCGAATCATGAGCTCCAGCAGCGCCCGGTTGACCACGTCCATCTCGGCCTGCAGATCGCCGTAGGTGTAAGGTCGCTCTTCTCCGCCGACTATGGCTGGTCTTTCACGGAGGTCCGGCGGCACCACCCAGTCGAGGGTGATATTCGTAAACGGTGCCTGGCTGCCCCATCGCGATGGTGTATTGACGCCGAATACAAACGCCTGGATCGCCTGTTTCACCTCGGCACGGGAGAGAGAGTCTTCGCGGACAAAGGGCGCCAGGTAGGTATCGAAGGAACTGAACGCCTGAGCGCCGGCCCACTCGTTCTGCATGATGCCCAGGAAGTTGACCATCTGCTGCACCAGCGTGGAGAGGTGGCGCGCCGGTGAAGAGGTGATCTTGTCCGGCACACCGCCGAGCCCCTCCTCGATGAGTTGCCGCAAGGACCAGCCGGCGCAGTAGCCGGAGAACATGCTCAGATCATGAATGTGGAAATCGGCGTTTCGGTGTCCTGCGGCGATCTCCGGGGAGTAGATATTCTTGAGCCAGTAGTTGGCCGTCACCGTACCCGAGTTGTGCAGTATGAGGCCGCCCAGCGAGAAGTTGACATTGGCGTTTTCGTTCACCCGCCAGTCCGACATCGACAGGTACCCGTCCATCGTCGTATCGATGTCGAGCATGAGCTTCCGCGTATCACGGATCGCTTCGTGTCGCGCGCGGTAGATGATGTACGCTTTGGCGAGTGCCGTCTCACGCGCTTCTATGAGTACGTCCTCGACCAGGTCCTGGATCTCCTCAATGGCCGGGGCGCTGTTCGCGTGGCGCTCCGCCATGATCGCGGTTATTTTCCCTTCAACTTGATTCGCAAGGAGTTCGATTCGAAGCGGCTCTGGATCAGTATCGGGATAAACCGCCCGGAGGGCGCTCTCGATAGCGTTGATGATCTTGTTCTTATTGTAAGAATCGAGTCTGCCGTCACGTTTGACGACATACCGCGGCACTGAAGACAATCGTTTCCTCCCAGTTTCGTCGGACAACACCATATGTAGCGTTTCACCGCGTTCAAATGGACGAAGACCACTATATTGACAGGTATCGGTAACTGCAACAGGAAACTGGAAAAAAACGCCGAAATCTTAGACAACGGCCCTTTGACCGCACCGCAGGCTTCCAGCTACGATGCAAGCGGCGGAACATTGTATGGGGCTCAGAAAACGATACGACGGAACACGCATCGAGGGACTATCTCCTTTCAGGATTATCAATCCCTATGTGATGCGCGGTCGCAACGAGGCGGCGATCTACTATTCGCAACTGCTCGAAATTGACGCAACTCACGAGTTTCTTCGGGAGTTCAACCGTGATCGGCCGCTGGAAGAGCGGGTGACGCTCTTCCACGTTCTGCTGGCCGCGGCGGTCCGGACCGTTGCACTCCGCCCGCAACTCAACCGGTTTGTGTCGGGACGGCACATCTACCAGCGCAATCGGATCGTCTTTTCATTCATAGTGAAAAAGCGCCTCTCCGACGACGGAGCGGAGACCAACGCCAAGGTGGTGTTCTCGCCCTTCGACACGCTCGCGAGCGTGTCCGAACGCGTCCGAGAACACGTGGCCCAAGCGCGCGATCCAGCCGGCAACGCGAGCGACCATGAAATCCGCTTTGTGACACGCCTGCCGCGGTTTGCGCTGGGTCTGATTGTCCGGAGCTTTCGCTTGCTCGATTACTACGGGATCGCGCCGCGGGGAATGATCGCGCTTGACCCGCTCTACGCCACCGCCTACGTGGCGAATCTCGGCAGCGTGGGACTCGACGCGCCCTATCACCACCTGTTTGAGTGGGGAAACGCAAGTGTCTTCTTTGTTATCGGCCGCCCGCGTCACGTCAGCGTACCGGTCGGCGCGCAGCGCCTTGAAAACAGGCTCACCCTGGAAGTACGATATACCTTCGATGACCGCGTGAGCGAGGGGTACTACGCGGCGAAATCGCTCCAGATGTTTCGCGATCTGGTTCAGGACCCGCGGCGGTTGGTCAACCCGCCTCAGATCCCCGAAACGATCCTGCGCGAACACGGTCTAGTGGAAATTCCGGAGTAGGGGCACGTATATTCCACGTATGCAGATATTGGTCGATCACATTGGATACGTACTCATGACACTGGCAGTTGGGGTGATCATCGGCTGGCGAACATATCCCGCTTTGGAGCGCTTGCGAAAACACACACAGAAGAAATCCGTCCAGACGACGGTCCGCCGCGACGATCAACGGTAGAAACAGGGGTTGCGACGTGTCCGTTTCAGCATGCGGCCCGCCGCAACGACAAATCGTCGTTCTCCAACTCAACGACTCCTATAAACCCCTCACCGACGGTGTAGCCGTTTGCGTGGAAAACTACGCGCGACTTCTCGGTCAGCGGGGGTGCGCTGTGGCCGTCGCGGCTCCGGGTGTCCCTTCCTATGTTGACCTGGACGAGTTCCCGGTATTTCGGTACGCCTCCGTTGCGATACCCGGCTGGCACCCCTATCGCGGCGGTGCCCCCGATCTCGATCCCCTGTTCCGGTACCGCCTTTGGGACTGGCTCGGTGAACACGTCGGTGCCGACGCAGTCCAACCGTGGACAGTCCCGGAAACGTCGGCTGAATCGCGCCGCCGGTCACTCAGGGCAACGATCAAACCGATACGACGCATAATCGGTACCACGCGAAGTGCCGTGAGCCCCCTGGGGAGTCGCGGTATCGATCGAGATCGCGCACCGACGGTAGTCATTCACGCCCATGCGCCCTTTTCCAGCGGTGTTCTGGCGCGCCGTATCCGGTCGCGCCTCCGCCGCGCTGGAGTGCCGGCGGTGCTCGTCGCGACCCTGCACACCAAGTTCCACCTGGACCTGCAGCGAAATCTCCCGGATACGGTGGTGAAACAGATCATTCGTGTGATCCGACGCCACTTCGACTCGGCGGATCAGGTGTGGGTACCAAACGCGGGAACGGCGGAGACGCTTCGGAGCTACGGCTTTGCCGGCGCCATTGACGTCGTTCCCAACGGGAGTGACCTCGATCCGCCCGACAATGCCGAGTTGCCGCGACGGGCGGCGGCCGGACGCGAGAGGATCGCCCGCGCCTTTGAAGAACCGATCGCTAAGAAGGGACCGGCGCTCTTTCTGTTTGTTGGAAGGCTGAACCGTACGAAGAACATCGACGTGACGTTGGATGCGCTCGCACGGCTGCGCTCGCGCGATGATTGGCGCCTGGTAATCGTAGGCGAAGGGCCGGATCGGGACCGGTTCGAAAAGGCGATCCGCCGGAACGGCATCGAACGTTCCGTACGTTTCCTGGGCGCAGAGTACGATCGCACGCGTCTGGGGGATTTGTACGCCGCATCCGATCTTTTCCTCTTTCCGTCCGTCTACGACAACGATCCCCTCGTTGTGAAGGAGGCGGCTGCATTTCGAACGCCGGCGCTCCTCGCAGCGGGTAGCCACGCCGCCGGGGGTACCAGCGACGGCCGGAACTCCTTCCACGCCGAACCGGATGACGAATCGATCGCGCGGCTTATCGAGCAGCTCCTTGATGATCGTCGCGCCGGCGGTTCCCTGCTCGATGCAGCGGGACGCGCCGCCGCCTCAGAGGTTTTTCACAGTTGGAACCGTGTCGTCGATGATGTGGAAGATCGGTACCGATCGTTCGCTCGTCCTCGTGGACAACACACGGAAAGCTGACGCGATTCTTACATTTGCGGACCAACACTCACGCTATCTGCGTTTTCCAAGGAGTTACAGGTGAGCAAGCGAGCGTTGGTAGTCGTCGCGGCAATGGCAGCCGTTCTACTTTCCGGTTGCAGCGGTAGCTCGTCGGTTTCCCAGGACGAAGCGGAGGAGGCGTTCCTTGTCGGATTTACCTCCGTCATGATGGCGTCGTTCAGCGCCGCCTTTGGTGACGCGCCGGAGGGCGTGGTCCTCAGCGACGACATGATGACGATGGAGCTCCAGGACTTCGACATATCTGAGGTTGACGACGTAGAATACACGGCCGTCTCAGGCAAGGTCGAGAACGTCGAGGGTGTCATGAAGTGCGACCTTCAACTCACCGGTGGACCGGTGGAAACGCTCATCTTCGAGATCACCGACGTGACCAACATGGACGGCATCGATCTCACGGCGATTGTGAACGGAAGCGAGATGCAGATCGAAATCTCGGAAGAGGAGCTTTATGCGCTCCGAAGCGCATCGTAAACCGGTGCGATCGCTCATTGTTTCGCGCCGCGGCGGTTATTACCCCCGCAGCCAGAGTTGCGTGCCCGGGTAGTCCTCCGGCAGCGATGCAAAGACGTCGCCGTCGACCCACGTCTTGAAGAAGAGCGATCGCCTCGGCAATTGGTCCAGTAACCACTCGTTTTCGGCTGTGTCGTTCTGATAGACATCGACGATGAGCGGTTTGTGTTCGGCGATCATCCGGAGCATCTTGACCTCGTAGGATTTGCGTTCGCCCAGAGGGTAGGGATCCAACCAGCATTGAATTGCATCGAGTTCCGGCACCTCCACCAACGCCGGCGCGTGGTGGAGTCCGTTGTTGTGAATGTGCATGATCGACATCGGGCTGCTTTGAAACACTTCCCGGTCAAAGGGCAGTATCTGTTCCCGATACACCTCGGGCGAAACGAAACTCGAATGGTCGGCTTGGGTGCAGGTGACTTTGTTCGGACACCAGAGCCCCCACTTGGTCGGATACCCGTTCTCGGTGGGTTTGATAACGCTGTTCGTCCGTTCCACAAGGGTCAACACTGCGTCGGTACACCTGCGCAGCAGTCGGCGCATACATGCGGGATCGTCGAGCCATCCCATCGCAGCCTCTGATACACCCATTACCGCTGCCGCGAGATCGGATACGCCCCGCTGGTTGCCGGTGGATGAGACGAAGAACCTCTCTCCAAGGCGCTCCTGCATCTTTTTGATGAACTCCACGTACAACTCGAGCCACGGGTTGTTTTCGAAGCTCGTCGTTGCCGACGCTACCTCTTCCGGATCCCCAGGGTATTCCTTGTCCCAGATCTGTCCTGAGGTTATTTCGATCCGGCAGCCAAGCATCGCCTCGATCCAGGGCATCTTCATGAGGACCCACCCGAGGGGCAAAAAATCGCCCTGGCCGGCGGTAACGTTGTACTCGCCCCTCAAAGCAAGTGAGGCATCGAGTTCGGATACATCCAACCGCTCAATGGCGTCGATCAAGAGATCGGGGTTCACCATTCGCGGCTCTATGTTCCTTTCATCGGTAATCGTCGAACCGTTCATTTGGGGAAGCGCTATCGGCGTCGATTGTGAATAGATCCCGGTATACCTCAGAATACCGGTGGAGTCGGTATGCTTCCAAAAATCGGCGTGACGCGCTATGACGCCGGCAACGTGGTTTTGGTCGATGATCGGTTGTCTGGCCATTTTTTGTACCTTACGGTGAGTGAACACCGCCGGCCGAGGCGCGGCCGGCGGTGGATCGAAACCCGCGTTACGCTCCGAAAACTCGCTTGAAATGCCCGATCGACGACCGGGTCCCGTCGATGAAATCACCGCCGACCGGCCGGTAGTTCGCCTCCAGGGAGACGACGCCGTCGTAGCCGTCTGCTTTTAGTGCATTCGCAATGTCCAACAGGTACGGTGCCATATCGCCGGTTCCCAGGGAGCGGAACTCCACCGTCGCGCCGGCAACGTCTATATTGGCGTCCTTGATGTGGATGTGACCAAAGTAGTCGCGGCCGCGCTCGTACCCTTCCGGATAGGGACGCTCGGTGCAGTACAATGCGTTACAGGGATCCCACAGTATCTTCAGGATGTCTGATCCGATCGCTTTCACCAGCTTGACCGCAAGGATGTTCGACGTTACCTGACCGCCGTTGCAGTTCTCCGTAACGATCGTCGTCCCCATCTTCTCCGCGTAGGCGACCGGTTCTCGGTACATCTCGACCTGTGCGTCCCAGGCGCCCTTGGCGGTAACCCACTGTTCGGCGCCGTGCGAACCAAAGAGGATCATCTCTTTCCGAGTGCTCATGATACGTACGATGGGGCATTCCAACTCGTTCGCGACCTCAAAGCAGTGTTTGTACTTCTCCATGTGCCGTTTGAAATCATCACTCTGGAGCGTTTCCATTTTGGCGGGTAGACCGGCAAAGTTATGGCGTGTCAGACACCCGACCTTGACGCCGTACTCCTTGGTGAGTTTTTTTAGCGTTTTTACCTGGTCCGGTGAATGGTCGCCGATCTCCGTGTTCCACACGAACTGGAAGTCCGCGTATTCGATCCCTTCCTCTGCGCAGAACCGCAGTGCAACGTCCGGGTCCTGGCTGATTCCATCCGAAATAATGCCGAGTTTTAGTCCTGCCATCGGTATCTCCTTAGCCCTTGACCTCGGTCCCTGCGATCTGTTCGAGCAACTTGACGATTGACCAGTTGTCGCCTTCAGGGAAGAGAGAAATCCCTGACTGAAAGAGCTCAAATGCGGCGGCGGTCGTAAACATGGCGCATCCATTTTCCCGAGCCATGCTCATGGAGATGCCGATATCTTTGAACATCGTCCCGATGTGGCTGCCGGTCTTCTCAAACTTTCGCTGAAGGATGAGTTCCCCGCAGTTCTTGACCAAGTTGCTCCCGACCGCGCTCGAGCAAAAGACCTCGTAGAGTTTGCGCGGATCCGCACCGGCCTTGGTGCCCAATACCATCGCTTCGAAAATCGCGGTGAAACTCGCACCGATGAGTGCCTGAAGGGCGCCTTTGATCGTTTGCCCCTGGCCCGCCTCGGTCCCCACGTGGAAGATGTCCCTGCCGACGGCCTGGAAAACGTCCTGAAAGGCGTCAAAGTCCTCCTTGGGCGCCGCCACCATCATGGTGAGCGTTCCGTTGTCCGCTCCGCCCTTTCCTCCGCTGACCGGACTATCGATCAGCTTGATACCCTTTTCCTTGACCACCGGTGCGACCGCCATGATCTCGGAGGGCTTGATCGTCGCTGAAACGATGATGCAGCTCCCGGCGGCCATCGAGTCGGCGAGTCCACCTTCGCTTAGAATGACCGATTGCACTTGGGTTCCGTTGAGAACCATGACAAACACCACGTCACTCGCCGTACCCACTTCCGCCAGAGAGGAGGCGGGAACCCCGCCCATCCCTTTGAGCATATCCAGGCGCTCCTGGCTCAGATCAAACCCGGTCAGCGAAAAACCCGCTTTGACGAGGTTTTGAGACAGTCCGATCCCCATGTCGCCCAATCCGACAATTCCGACCTTTTTCATGCGTTTCTCCTATGCGAATGTGCCCAGAAGGACTTCAGATTGTGTTGCCGGCGGCGAAAACACCGCGCTAACGACTATCGATAAAAGATGTGCGGCAGCCAGAGCGTGATTGGCGGCACGAAACATACCAGAATCAGCGTCAGGACGTTCCCCGCAAGGAACGGCGAAGCGCCGCGAAAAATCCGTCCAATACCCAGTTTTGAAATTGCCGCGGCAACGTTCAGGCACGTCCCGACCGGTGGCGTAACCGCTCCAACTGCCAGTCCCGCGATCAGGAGTGCGCCGAACTGCAACGGCGAGACTCCAACCGCGACTGCCGCGGGCAAGAACACCGGGGTGATTAACAAGATTGCCGGGCTGACGTCGATGAACGTCCCTGCGATCAAAATGATCACCATGATCGTCGTAAGCAGCATCGTGGGCGCAAGATCAAAACTGACGACGAACGCCGCCAGATCCTGGGGAACGTGTTCGAGTGCCAGGATCCAAATGTACAGCTGCGATATCGCAATGATGACCATGATCGAGGAGCACGTTTTGATCGCTTCCAGAAAAAGGCGCGGAATCGTGCGAACGGGAATACCCCGAAAGATAAAGACACCGATAAGCAAGGCGTACATCACTCCGAACGCCGCCGACTCGTTGGCCGTGGCGACGCCGAAAACCACCGTCCCCACGACAAATACGGGCATGATCAGAGCGATCAACGAGGTTCGAACCGTGGTGACGATGAACTTCCACGAGTAGGTGAACTCTTCCCGCGGGTAGTCGCGACGGTACGACAGGACGAAGTTGATGACCAGTTGGAACACACCGATGAGGAGCCCCGGGATTGCACCCGCCAGAAAGAGTTTGCCCACCGATTCCTCGGCAATAACGCTGAACAGGATCATCGGCACGCTTGGCGGGATGATCATGCCCATCGTCGACGACGCGACCGTTATTCCCGATGCGAATTCGAGCGGGTAGCCTCGCTCGTGCATTTCCGGGATCAGGATGGCTCCCACGGAGGCGGTGTCGGAGGAGGACGAACCGGAGATCCCGCCGAAGATCATACTCGCGAAGACGTTGATACCGCCCAGGCCACCTTTGAACTTTCCAAAGATAAGGTTACTGAAGTCGATGATTCGGCGAGTGATCCCACTATCGTTCATCATGCGGCCCATCAGGATAAAGAGCGGCAACGCGATCATCGCTTCGCTGTTGAATCCGGAGAAGACGCGCTGCGGAAGGATGCTCAAGAGTTCCGGACGATACACGAGGAAATAGCTCAACGCCGAGACACCGAGCGAAAACGCGATGGGGATGCCGATAACGAGGCAGACGACAAGACTCAACAACAGCAGCACCATCAGGCGCCCTCCTCGTGGTCCGTTCGCTCGAGGAACCGCCGATCGGCTTCGGCCGCTTCTTCCAGGGCGTGGCGCGCTTCCGCGTCACCTACCATCAGCTCTTCCGAAGCCTCCTCTGGATTGAGATAGAGACTCAGAATGTTGATAAGGCAGTACAAGATGATCAGGGCGAACCCAATCGGAATGGTGATCGATTCTACCGCGCGAGAAACGCCTGTCACGGGCGACCGAAACGTCCGGATACTGAAGAGCCAGGGAATACTCTGCTGCACGATGAAGAAGCTGAACACCGCAATCAGAACGTAATCGATGGTCAGGATCGCCTTCTTCCAGGTGATCGGAAGCGTGTCGATGAACACCGAGATCTTGATGTGCTCACGGTTGCGAACCATGACCGCTGACCCGAGCGCGGACGCGTAGGTAAAAAACATGGTGAACATCTCCGCGGTGCCGAAGATCGATGAACTGAACACGTACCGCAACACCACTTGGTAGAACACCATGATGAAGATTGCGATAAACAGTATCGCGAGGATCGCCTCGACGATCTTGGTCAACACCCGCTCGGTCGCCATCAGTATCTTGTACATTCCGTAATCCCGTACTGGAGTTTGGATACATGGTGAGCCCGGCCGGCCGTGCCGCCGACCGAACCGGACTCGTCCGAGGACAATGGTACCACGTACCCGAGCATGCTCGGTTTAGTTGCTTGCCCGGTACTCCTCGAGTACTGCAACGGCGCGGTTGATGTCGTCCCAACTGAAGAAGCCTTCGTCGACAAATTGCTGCCACAGGGGTTGTGCCGCTTCGGCCCAGATCGCCGCATTTTCCGGATAGTCCGCCATGTCAACGGCTTCTACGCCCGGCTGCGCAGCGATCTCTTTGATGGCGTCGAGGGCGGCTTGCGCTTCGAGGTCGTCCCAGTACGCCAGGGCTTCCACGGATACTTCGTCAAAGATCGCCTTCAGATCGGACGGGAGCGATTCGTACCACCCCTTGTTGACCATGAAGGGGTCGGCGCCGGCCATGTAGTTGATAGATGTGTAGTACGGAGCGACTTCGTAGAGCTTCGCCGCGAGAACGTTGGAAGCGGAGTTGTCGCCACCGTCTACCACGCCCTGTTTGACGGCCATGTACACATCCGACCACGCCATTTCCTGCGGGTTCGCGTCGAAGAGGCGGTAAAAGGCGAGGATGGGCGCCTGACCCGGGGATCGAATCTTCAATCCTTCCAGGTCTTCCGGTAGCATGATCAGGCGTTCCTTGTTGATCTGACCGCGTAGGCCGGTGAATCCAACGGCCGGCATGTAGATATCACCCTGCGACGCATTGTCGAGCATCTCTTTGGCGAAGTCACTCTGGTTGAAGTATTTCATCTCGTCGTAGTTTTGGAAGAGGAAGGGTAAGTTGTAGATCAGGAACTGCGGGTTGATCTGCTCGTAAAACGCGCCGCGATACCCCTGGAGCGCACCGGTAACGGTTTGTTCGAACATCTCTTTTTCCGTACCCAAAACGCCGCTGTGGTATACCTCAACCTCTATGCGACCGTCGGAGCGTTTTTCGATTTCATCGGCGAACCAGAGCATCGAAACGGTTCGGCTGTGGTTTTCCGGCTGTTGGTTTCCGTACTTGAACACAAAGGTATCTTCACTTTCGGCTTCGCCACCGGCGAACACGGCAGTCGTTGCAAAGGCAACAAGTAGGGCGAGAACGAGAATTCGTTTCATTTACGACCTCCAAGATTGGTTTGTGTGATCCGATCACATCACGTGGTCAGATTGTAAGCCCGGAATTCCAAAGCGCGCTTCTCGCTAAGTGACCATTTTTTGCTCTATTTTGATGTTCGAATCTCTATATCGAGCCACGTTTATCGATAAAAAAAGAGATTTTTGCTTTCCGTTGGCGAGGTGTCTGCGTTTATCGCAGATGCGCGGTCTCCGTTCAACCACGCGAATCACCGCCACATCTACGAGAAAAACCGTTCCTGCATCAGATACAGGTCCTCGCCAAAGAGCATTGTCGACGCTTTTCCCATGTTTTTTCTGTACCGAGCCGGAGAAACACCGTAGTGATTGCGAAAGAGCTTGTAAAAATGGCTAAGGCTCTGAATGCCGCACCCGTTTGCGATATCGATGATCTCCACGTCCGTGAATATCAACATATAGGAAGCCCACGCCATCCGTGCCTGGTTCACGATACCTGTTATTGTGTAGCCGGTTCTCCGTTTCACCTCACGTTCAACGTGTTCACCGGACCGGTTGCAGAGATCGATAAACCCCTGGGCACCGCGCCGGAAGTTGGTCGGCTCGCGGATCTCTCGAATAGCCTTTTCCAACCACGAACCGGACGCGGGTTCATCATCGCGTTGGAAGATCATTCCGATAAAATTGAGCAAAAAGCGCTCGATCTCCATGAGCGATTCTTCCGCCACCAGGAGTCGATTGAAGTTGTGCTCGAACCAGATCTGTTGGAGCGGTCCAAAGGTACAGAGCGGATTGTCTATCGATTCTCCCAGCAGGCTGCCCACCCACGGCCTGTACCTGGTCGTAATAAAAGAGAACGAACTGCGGGGAAAGAGGATCTGCAACAAGCTAATGCTGGCGTCATAGTCGCGATAGCAGTGCTCGACCGAGTCCGGGTAGATGAACAACACGTCGCCTTTCCCGATGCGTGTTTCTTCACCGTTGCAGTAGTGTGTACAACTTCCGCGTTCGAGGTACACCAGTTCCGCATAGTCGTGGGTGTGCGGGGGGAGGAACGGTCTGATTGTGGGGGTCTGGCGCTTGAGGATGTAGTAGTGAGTAGCGTTCTGCCCCGTTTCGTTTTCCCACAACAGTTTCATCGGCCCGCTCCACCGCGAACCATTGTATACCGGGTTCCGTTCTAACTGCAGAGCGGCGCGTCGGCGCTCCAGCGGTGTGCGATGAGCCCGCTTCGTCGCGCGAGGTGCTCCCGTGTGTCCGACCACATGCCCGCCCAAGCTTCCGCGTCGCGGAGTTCGTTTTCCGGGTTGAACCGCAGATCAAAGCTCCATCTGAATACGTCGCTATCGTTCTCCAGCGACGCGTGTTTGCACAGCGGGTGCAGGAATAGCACTCCTCCCGGATGGAGCGGCACCGGCACGGCGTCGTGCTGGTCAATTAGCTCGTCCGGGAATTCCGAGCTGTTTCTCCCCCGGGCAGTGGAGCTCGAGAGCGCTCCGGTGGCTGCCGGGTATCACCTGGAGGCGGCCGTTTTGCTCCGTTGCTTCCGTTATCGCTACCCAATAGGTAGTCGACGGCGAGGTATCCATCGGCCGCGACACACATCCCGCCCTTATTGCAGGCCGGTTGCTATACGGCGCGTTCACCCGTGTTCGATTTTTGTTGACACCGTTTCTCCTTATGATACAATCACACTTATTTGATGTAATCAAACAGTGGTCGCTCTTTTGACGGTGGACTGCGCAATTTTGGCGAATAATCGGCGAATATGGTTCGATGAAACAGAAACTGTTTGATGTAGACGAACGATGAACAACGAACATGAGGGCCCGGAAATGGACAATGTTTTCCGCAATATCCGCAACGAACGCCAAAAACGCAACCTGACTCTTGAACAACTTGCCAACGATACGGGGCTCTCGAAGAGCTTTCTGAGCCAAGTGGAACGCGGTCAGGCGGAACCGTCGGTGACGTCGCTGAAGAAGATCGCCCTGCGATTCCGAATGAGCATCGTCGATCTCTTTGCAGGTTTCGAGCCAAGAGATGTCCCGACGTCCGCCGATGCGCCCACGTCTCCCGCCCCCGACAGCCCACCGTACGTTACAGACATCAAACTCGTTCGGGCGGACCAACGGAAAAAATTCACGCTTCCAGGATCTCATATCGAGTACGAGATGATTACACCCGATCTGCAGCGCCAGATGCAGATCCTGTACCTTCAATTCGACCCCGGAGAGAGCATCGGTGACGACACTATCTCAGATCCGAGAGGCGACAAGTGCTTTGTCGTCCTTCGGGGATCTGTTCAGTACAACCTCGGTAGCGATACGTACGAGTTACACGCCGGGGATAGCGTCTACTTCCCGGCCCAGACGCCCCAATCGTGGCGGGGAATCGGTGACGAACACATCGAGGCCCTGGTGATCATGACGCCGCCATGGTTCTGACAGGACCGCGCAAAAGAGGTCGGCACACCAAACGGGAAGGAGAGAGAAGTATGGCATTCAAGTTTGTCAAGGAAAACGATGCGCCGAGCGAAAAGATCGGGCCCCCGTACCAGCGAGTCATCCGTCACCTCGCCGCGCCGTGGACAATCGGCAGCAAGAACGTCTGGGTTGGTACGAGTTCTGTAGACCCGGGATTCACCAGCAACGAACACTCCCATGAAGGCCAAGAAGAAATTTTCTACTGCATTTCCGGACGAGGTCAGTGTCGAATCGACGGCGAGGCGGTCGACATGGTTCCCGGAGACATGGTGTACGTACCGCCCGGCGCGATGCACCAACTCGTCAATCCCGCCGAGGAAGTGTTCAAGGTGCTCGCCGTGGTTTCGCCGCCCTTTGTTCCTGAGAAGTTCAAGGAAGATCATGACCTGTCATAGCGGTCTGGTGGCGTACTGCGTATGAAAGCTCTCGTGTGGACCGCGGTTGATTCGATTGAACTTCGGCAGGTGCCGGCGCCGCGCCCGGATGTTGATCACGCGATCGTCAAGGTAAAGAAGGGCGGTATTTGCGGATCGGATCTGACGATCATCGCGGGAAAACACCCGAGAGCGAAGGCCCCGGTTGTGTTGGGGCACGAGTTCACAGGGACCGTTGATCAGCTTTCCGTCGGGTACTCGGGCGAACTCGCGGTCGGTGATCGCGTCGTCGTAGAACCGCTCATCTCGTGCGGCGAGTGTCGCCAATGCCGGAACGGAAACCGGCACGTATGCGAGCGCCTGGCTCTCCTCGGGATAGAAACCGACGGAGCGTTTGCCGAGTACGTCGCCGCGCCCGTGAACAGGATCTACCCGATTCCCGCCGAACTCACAGACGGCGCGGCGGCGCTTATCGAGCCGCTCGCCGTGGCTGTTCACGCCGTAGACTACGGTGCTCTCGACGAAAGAGGTGACGTCCTCGTTCTCGGGGCCGGTCCGATCGGCCTCCTGGTTGCCCAAGTCGCACGACACCGGACATCGGGGCGTATCTGGGTCTGTGAGATCGTTCCCGAACGGCTTCGGAGGGCGCGTGAACTCGGGTTCGAGACGATCGATTCCGGCCGGGAGGGTGTCGTCGAGGCGGTTCTTTCCCGGACCGGCGGGCGGGGAGCAAGCGTCACCTTCGACGCCGCGGGCGTACCGTTTTCCTGCGAGACGATGATCGACGCAACGGCCATCAAGGGGCGCATTGTGATGGTGGCAATCCACAAGAACCCCTGCAACGTTCTCTTTCAGCAGCTCTCGTACCGCGAGCAGACGATACATGGTACGCGGGTTTATGCGGAGGGCGATTTTGCGACGGCCATCGAATTGTCGTCCTCCGGGGCGGTCGATCCCGAGTCTATTGTCACTCACACGTTTGCGATAGAGGAAGCGATTCGCGCCTTCGAAATCGCCGGGAATCCCACGACGAGTTGCAAGGTGTTGATCGAGCAATGATCGAGAGGAACGGAGAAGGTATGGAAAACGGGAAGCCGGCTACCGGTGTCAAGAGTCTCTCGGCGAATGGGGAGAAACTGTCCCAACGGGCACTGACAGCGTTCAAGCGAAGTTTTTCCCAATACGCCCTCTGGTGGGTGTTCGGAGGATTGCTGATCCTCGCGTCGATTCTTTCGCCTCGATTTCTCACCTATCGAAATATCACCAACGTGTTCCGGCAGTTCTCAATAATGGGAGTCCTTGCCGTCGGGATGACGTACGTGATTCTGAGTGGTGGCATCGATCTGTCGGTCGGCGGGGTCATGGCGTTTTCCTGTGTGCTTGTGCCCGTAGTTGGAGGCGTGATCGGAGATTCCATTCCGGCTATCACGGTCGCATGCCTTGTTTCGGGTGCCCTGCTTGGTCTTGCCACGGGACTGTTCATCTCGATCGGGCGTTTGCAACCGTTTATCGCCACGCTTGGCATGTCGGCAGTTGCGGAAGGGCTGGCGTTTATTCTTTCGAACGGGCGCCCCATTATCCTTGAGGATTTGCGATGGAGCCGATTCGGAAACGGATACTCCCTGGGGATTCCCAACCTCGCACTGCTGTTCATCGGTGTGATCGTTGTCGGACAGGTCATTTTGAAACGGACGGTATTCGGAACCTACGTGTACGCCCTAGGCAACAACGAAGAGGCCACACGTCTCTCCGGAGTGCGGACACGAACGCTTAAAACGACAACCTATGTAATCAGCGCGTTTCTCGCCGCGCTCGGCGGCCTCATGATGACGGCGCGGATCGGCGTCGGCGATCCCGGCGTTGGAACGGGCTACGCTCTCGATGTCATCGCTGCGGTGGTGGTCGGAGGAACGCGCCTTGGAGGCGGGTTCGGCAGTGTGTTAAACACGCTGCTCGGTGCGAGCATCATCGGAGTTCTGAACAACGTGTTCAATCTTTTGAACATCTCGCCGTACCCGCAGATGGTGTTCAAAGGGCTGATCATCATCGCCGCGGTGTTGTTTGAAGAAATGCGCAAGAGACGCGAGTAGATTCGCGTCCCTTGCGACGACAGCCGTCTGGGGAGGTGCAGCCATGGACTAACACGACCACCAGTGTGGCTTGGGGAAGCCACGTACGACAAACGCGTCAGTAGGAAAAAGGTTTTGAAATCCTTTGTCAACCTAAGGAGGAGATATGAACACGCTGAAAAAAAGATATAGCGTACTGGCTATCTCGTTGTTGCTATGCGCTACGGCGACTATTGCGTTCGCTGCGGGAAGCCAGGAAGAGAGCAGTGCGGACGGCGAATACCGAATCGGTTTTGCCCAGGACACGTTGAATCAGCCGTGGCGGAATAACCAGGCCGTTTCGGTCGAAATTGCACTGGCCGACTACGGTATCGACGCGATCATCACCGACGGCCAGGGACGCGCGGAGAAACAGATCTCCAATATCGAGGATATGATCGCGCAGGGGCTCGACCTATTGATAGTCAGCCCGGCGCAGGAGGGCGCACTCACACCGATTGTCGAGCGCGTACACGCCGACGGAACGCCGGTGGTGCTCATTGACCGCGGGATCGCGGGTGACGGCTACACGACATTCGTCCACGCCGACAACTACGCCATCTCGGAAATGGTCGCCGACTACATCGCCGCCAAACTTACCGAAAAGTACGGCGAACCGAAGGGCACCATCGTTGTTATCGAGGGTGTACCCGGCTCAACCACCGCCGTTCAACGGGACGATGGATTCCGAGAGCGCATCGCAGCTCGGTACCCCCAGATGGAGATCATCGCGAGCCAGCCGGCCGATTATCGTCGTGACCTCGCCACCTCGGTGATGGAGGACTACCTCCAAACGTTCGACCAGATCGATGCGGTTTTCACCCACGCCGACGAGATGACCATGGGCGCGGTGAACGCGATCGAGAATGCGGGCCGGCGGGACGAGATACTGATCACCAGCGTCAACGGCACCACCGAAGCGATACAGGCGATTCTTGAAGGCAGAATGGACTGTACGCCGTTGTACACCAATGCCGCCGGTCCCGGCGTCGACCTGGCAATGAAGATCCTCGCCGGAGAAGACGTTCCGAAACACATCGTCCTGCGTCCTCTCATGATCGATGAGACCAACGCCGCCGATTTCTTCACGGAGGGCACCTACTCGCCGGATCCGATTCCGTTGGACGAGCAGGAGTTCATCGTCGTCGAAGAGTAGGAGTACCGAAACGAACAGGTGAGCCGGGGCCGCGTCGCGGGCATTGCGGTGCGGTCCCGGCGTCGATCACATGGGTTTGTCTTGGTTACGGAGAAGCGATGACCAGACCGTTGCTCGAAATTCAACACGTTTTCAAAGCGTTCCCGGGCGTTCAGGCGCTCGATGACGTCAGTCTCGACGTGTCGGCCGGGACCATTCACGCTCTTGTCGGGGAGAACGGCGCGGGGAAGTCAACGCTCATGAAGATCCTCGCCGGTATCTATCGGCGCGACCGCGGCGACATCCTCTTTGACGGGTACAGCTTGGCGGCAACGTCAGCCCGCGAAGCGCGTATGGCCGGTATCAGCATTATCCACCAAGAGCTGAACCTGCCCCTCAATCTGGGAATACACCAGAGCATCTTCCTTGGCAGGATTCCCACCCGGGGGTTCGGGATTGTCGATTGGAAAGCCCTTGACCGGCAAACCGCCGATCTGCTGAGACTCGTTCAACTCGATGCGAAACCGAGAACCACCGTCGGGTCTTTGAACGTCGCATCGCGGCAGTTGGTTGAGATAGCGAAGGCGCTGTCGTTTGAAAGCAAACTGCTGATCATGGACGAACCGACGTCGGCACTCAATCGCCAGGAAACGGCGACGCTCTTTCGGATCATCCGGAACCTCAAGAAGAACGGGGTGACCGTCATATACATCTCTCACCGGCTCGAGGAGATTTTCGAGATAGCGGACGAGATAACGGTTATGCGCGACGGCAGGGTGGTTGGTACGAAGCGGGCCGCCGAAACGTCCCACGAAGAGATCGTCCAGATGATGACCGGTAAGTCCCTGGTCGATTTTTTCGCAAAAGGCCGAGGAACGGCGAGCGCGGGGAGCGGAGAGGTGATTCTCCGCGTACGGAATCTGTCGCAGAAGAGGCTTGTCAACAACGTGAGCTTCGATCTGCACAAGGGTGAGGTCTTGGGTATCGCCGGGCTCCTTGGTTCCGGAAGGACCGAGCTTGTCAAAGCGATCTTCGGAGCGGACAAACGGACAACCGGTGATGTGTTCCTCGAAGGAACGCGTGTGGATGCAAGCGATCCGAGTGTGTCGGTGGAGTCGGGAATCGCCCTCCTTCCAGAAGACCGCAAGAACGAAGGCGCCCACCTGGATATGACGATCCGGGAGAACGTCTCGCTTTCCGCGATTGAACGAGTTTCGCGAAACGGCTTTGTCTTGCGAAAACGCCAAACCGAGCTTGCCAAGGAGATGGCGAAAAAACTCAGGTTGAAGGCGACGGGCCCTGAACAGCTGGTTCGCGACCTGAGCGGAGGCAACCAACAGAAGGTTGTCATCTCGAAGTGGCTGGCGGCCAGACCCAAGGTCCTCCTCCTTGACGACCCAACACGGGGCATTGACGTTGGAGCGAAATCCGAGATCTACGGAATCATCCGCGAGCTGGCCAACCAAGGACTCGGCGTCATTTTTATCTCCTCGGAGATGCCGGAGGTCCTGGGTGTGAGCGATCGGATCCTCGTCATGCGTGACGGCGAAATCATCGAGGAACTGCGAGGAGACGAGATTTCCGAAGAGCGCGTAATGCTCCTTGCAACATCAAACAAGACGTGACGAGAAAGAGGGACTCAAAGTGAAACCAAAAACAACAGATACCGAAGATCGAGTCGCGGTGGTCACCGGTGGCGGCACCGGCGTGGGAAGGGGGATTTCGCTGGCGTTGGCGAACGGGGGGGTAGCGGTCGCCGTCAACTATTCACGATCGAAGGACGACGCCGAGAACACGGCGGCGGAAATCGAGCGGGTGGGCGCGCGGTCGCTCGTTGTCCAGGCAGATGTGGCGAAAGAGGTTGACGTCGTTCGAATGTTCAGAGAGGTCGAAAACGCGTTCGGCCGTGTCGACTTCCTCGTCAACAACGCCGGATACACAAAATACCTTGATCACCGCGACATCGATGCCCACACGAGCGAGGTGTGGCGGCGAACGCTCGGCGTCAATCTGGAAGGTAGTTTCCTCTGTTCACGCGAGGCGATTCGTCTGATGACCAGAAACCGATGGGGCAGTATCGTCAATATCGTCGGTACCGCCGGGATCACGGGGCTCGGCAGTTCGATTGCGTACTGCGCTTCGAAAGCGGGCGTTCTGTCCGTGACGCGATCGCTCGCCCTGGCATTTGCGCCGGAAATTCGAGTCAATGCGGTGTCACCCGGTTGGATTCAGGACACCAGGTGGAGCACGGGAATGGAGGATGCCATCGAGCAAGCGAAGCGCGCCACGCCGATGCGACGCCTGGCAACTATCGAAGACATCGTTGAAACGGCGATTTTTCTTCTCACCGGTTCGCACTTCGTTACGGGACAGAACATCGTGGTGGACGGCGGAAGAGTCGTGTATTGATTTCGGGAGCACACAAAAATATAGATACCCTGGAGGAGAAACTGATGAAGGTTGTTGATTTGACGCAGGAGATTTATTCGGGCATGCCCATCTTCCCGGGACACCTGAAAACGGTCGTGTGGGAGTATCTTTCGCACGACGAATGCGCGCGCACCATGGAAGATGGATACAGCTACTGCACGAACGGGCTGCTGCTCTCCGATCACGGTCCGACCCACGTTGATGCCGTTAGCCACATCGACCCAAGCGAGGACGCCCCGACGATCGACGTCATGCCGCTGGAAACGTTTTTTGGCCCCGCCCTATGTCTCGATGTTTCTGATGAACCTGAGCATAGCCTCATGGGGTCGGAGGTGATCAAGAAGGCGGAGCGGGCGGCGGGCCTCGAAATATCGGAAGGGGACATCGTCCTTTTCTACACGGGGCACTACGATCGTCACTATCCAAACGCTGAGTACCTGGAGCGATACTCCGGTTTCTCTGCCGAAGCGGCGACCTACCTCATCGAAGAGAAGAAGATCAAGAACTGGGGTACCGACACACCAAGTCCCGACAGGCCACCTACAAAGACGTATCCCGTGCACCAGCACTATCGGAAGACCCAAGTACCGCACATGGAACACCTCTGTAACCTGGACAAAGTCGTGAACCGTCGCTTTTCCTTTTTCGGTTTCCCCCTTCGTATCCGCGACGGCAGCGGATCTCCCATCAGGGCGGTTGCGGTGTTTGACGAATGATTCGCGACGTATCGGCCACCACGGCGGACGCGCACGGTCTCGTGCGCAGGTCGCTCCTTGCCCTGCTCGGGATCAAGGATGTCGACATCCGGATGCAGATCCTGGAGCAGGCTCGGACAGCGGTAGACCGCGGGCTGCACGCGGGCGGCGCCTTTTCGGCTACCATCCCGTTGGTAGCGCTCTACTACTCGGGACTTATGCGCTTCGACGTCGAAAACCCGACCGCTCCGAACCAGGATCATTTCATCTTGAGCAAGGGGCACGCCGTTGCAACGATCGCTTCGATCTACGCGGATCTTGGATACTTCGATCCGTCGATCCTGACCGGAAGCCGTTCGGCAGAGAGCGTGTTGAACGGTCATCCCGGTCCCCTTTTGCCCGGTGTGCATAGCGCGACAGGTCCTATGGGGCAGGGCGTGAGTGTGGCCGCGGGTCTCGCCCTGGCCGGGCGTATTGACGAACGGTACGACGTGTTCACACTGACCGGCGACGGCGAACTCCAGGAGGGGCAGCCTTGGGAAACGATCATGTACGCCGGCTCCCGCGGGTTGGATAATTTCTGCGTGCTCGTCGATTTCAACCGCGGACAACTTGACAATCCGACGGCGCTCCACGTTGACATGGAGGGGCTTTCGAGCCAGTTTCACTCGTTCGGTTGGCGCGTGTTCGACGTCGACGCCACCCAATACGGTCCGGTCTATGCGGCACTGGAAACGTTCAAAACGGGGCAACGCGACGGCAGGCCGACGGTCATCATCTGTCGAACGATCAAAGGCTGGGGCGCTGGTGCCCGAGAGTTGGTCAAGCACAAAACAACCGTCTCCGACGCGCTCGCCGAAGGCGAGCGAGCGGTCCAGGCTCGTGTACGAGAGGAACGAATCACCCGTTTTCTCGGAGTTTACCACCAAGCCGTTGCGGCCGGTTGCGAACGGGAGGTTGCGTCGCTGGCACGGCATATGAACTTGGCTGTCGATGGATCCAATGTCTCCGCGTTGTCGCCCACCGTCCGCCTGACTCGTGCGACGAAAAGGGACAAGAAGATAGAGACGGGAGCGGTGCCGCAGGTACACGCGGACCGTGCGTACGCTGCGGATGAAATCATACGAATGGCGATGAGCGCCGCGGCGCGCGATGCCCGCGTCGCATCGATCGATTCCGACTTGTCCTCCACAAGCGGCCTCTATGCTGGCGTTGCGTCGGTCGATCAGCGAAGGGCCGAGAACGTCGGCATCGCTGAGGCGAGCATGATGGCGATGGGGGAGGGGTTCGCGATCCGGGGCTACAACACGTGGGTGAGTACCTTTTGCCCCTTCTTCAACTGGAACGTGATGCGACGAATCGCGGTGAGCTATCAGGAACGGGCGGAAGTAATCGCGGCGGGCGGCTGGCTCTCCGACGGGCACAACCTGGATCTCACCTTCCTCGCGACGGCGTCCAACTTCGAAACTAAGGTAAACGGCGCGACCCACATGGGAAACGACGACGTGATCGTGTACGGCGAAATCGCCCACGTCAAAATCATCGACGTGTCGTGTCCCAATCTCCTGATGGCGGTGGTCGGCTGGATTCTGGAAGGGAACCGTGGCCTCAACTACGTCAGAGTGCTGCGGGCACCCGCGGACGTGATCTACGCGGAACGCCCGGTTTTCGAATACGGAAAGTCTTTGGTTCCCCGGGGCGGTGCAAACGACGACGTCGCAATCGTGACGAGCGGGAGAGGCGTCCATGAAGCGCTCGCCGCCGCGGACTTGCTCGCGCGAGATGGTGTCGGCGCACGCGTGGTCGACATGCCGTCTCCCGACGAGAGTACGATGCTCGAGATACACGACAACGATACACCCGTTCTCTTTGCGGAACAGAACAACGGTTTTCTGTACGCGGCCTACCAACGAGTTGTCTACGCCAAACGCACCACAGTCCGGACCGACCACGTCAGGGCGGTCAACGCGTTGGACGAGTCCGGGAAGGCGCAGTTCGTGCATTCCGCCACCTATGAGCAACTCATCGAACGCTTTTGCTTGTCGCCGCCGCAGCTGGCGAGCGAGTGCAAGAACATGCTGACCTGACCACCGGACATACACGACCGCCCGTCAACGACGTCGAACACCGGTATACACCGACTAAACGAGTGTATGTAGATTTTCGGGCAAGTAGGGTAGCCGAGCCGTTTCAAACAACGAGTACGAGCTGCGAGTATTCGGCAAGCGTCTCGTCGTGGGTCAGGAGACGCAGCGGTTCGGTGATCGCTTGCGCAACGAGGATACGGTCAAAGGGATCGTCGTGAACGGGCGGTAGATCATCGATCGCAGCGGCGTGTTGACCTGTGATCGGCAGGTCACGGTACCCCGAGAGCCGGAACCAGTGGCGCGCTTCCGATCCGCTCAACGGCATGGCGCTACGCTTGCGCCGGTGCTTTATCGCAATCTCCCACACCGACGCGGCACTGAGATAGATCGTGTTGGACGCATCAAGGATCAGCTCACGCGCCGCTTCCGGCAGCCTGGACGAATCGGTGATCGCCCGGAGGGCGATGTGGGTGTCCAGGAGAACGCGCACTACGTTCCGTTCCCTTCAAAAACTCCCGAAAGGTCGCCAAAAGGCGTGTCGATATCGTCCGGAATGGTGAGTACCCCTCGCGCCGAACCGATCCGCCGATCCGCCGCGCCATCGGGGGGCGTTTCAAACGCGACCAGCCGGGCAACCGGCCGGCCGTTCCGTGCAACGATTACTTCATCCTCCCTGTGCGACTCGATGTCTGCGATGAGCCTGGAGAGGTGAGTCTTCGCGTCCAGCATGTTGACTTGCTTCATCCTGACTAAGGTTAGTCAGGATGGGGTGGAATCGTCAAGGTATCGGTTGCACGGGAAGCGGGAGCCGTACGCGATTCCCGCCCGTGTCGAACGCGACTGCGTTATACCAGTTGAGAAAGAAACGTTTCGGCGCTCACAATCGTGGGGATAGATACATCAAAGGCATCGGCGTCCGTGTACGGCAGATCACGGACAACCTGAAACGCCGGGATGTTGCCGAGGGTCGATGCGAAGTAGCGCACCGCGGGACTGATGCTCCATGAGGCGGAGAGTTTTGCCTCAACGATGAACCACGGTTCGTCGTTGCGCGTCACGAGAAAATCTGCTTCCCGCTTTGCGGTGTCCCGGAGGTAGTACATCCCGTAGGTGCCGAATCCCCGGTCGGTCCACCAGTGAACCGCCTTGAGGAGGTGGGAGGCGATCAGGTTTTCCCATTGCGCGCCTTCGTCGGACACCAGTGACCAGTCCCACAGGAAAACCTTCGGTTGTTTTCGCAGTGATTTTGTGACGTTCCTGAACCACGGACGAATCGTAAAACACCAGTAGAGCGATTCGAGGGTAGACACCCAGCGTTTTGCGGTGTCCACGGCGATGTTGACGTCACCGGCGAGGTTGGAGTAGTTGAGGAGCGACCCCGTCCGGTGCGTCAGCAGTTCGGCGAGGATTTGCACCTGGCCCGCTTCCTGAATACGGGTAAGATCGCGCAGATCTTCGCGGAAAAGCAACTCCGTGCGCGTCCGTCGCCACCGGTTGTAGAAGCGTACCGACTGTTTGAGAAAGGGTTCCGGAAATCCCCCAAACCTGAGAAGGGCGGCAATTGAATCCGACGGTGGTCGTCGCGGGGTGCCGATCTCCGTCTCACCCGAATTTGACCGGACGAGTTCGGCCAGGGTGACCGGGTGCATCCGGTAGAGAAAGTAGCGCCCCATCAGACTGTCTCCACCGCGTCGATAGAGATCGATGCGGGCGCTCCCGGTGACGATCGCGCGGAACCGGTCGCCGTACACGTCATGGAATCCCTTGAGGAACGTTTTCCACCGGCGGTATTTGTGAATCTCGTCAAAGACGACGTGGAGCGGGTGATTACGAAGAACATCCAGGCCCAGCGTTTCCGCCAACAAATCGGGCCCATCGGTGATAGCGCGCCGGTCCGACTGACTGTCTCAGTTAAGATAGGCGTGGTCGCCGGTCCCGACGCGGGTGCTCGTCGTCTTACCCACTTGGCGGGGTCCTGAAACGAACGCCATCTGTCGATTCTCGGCGAGGTGTTTGCGCAAAAGCGCGTCGTATACCCGCTCCATGATCCAAACGGTAGTGCGCGGTGTCGCCTTGCGTCAAGATCATTTTACGATTAGTCGTAAAATGGTCCGGATTATTTTACGACATATGCGAAAATGATCGTATGGTTCAGCCAGCTTGGCAAAACGGGTTCTTCATAGCGCACACAAGTGCATCGAAGACGCTGCGGCCGATCGTCAACACAATCGATAGTGTTGGTCAACGAAAGGCAAGGGACGGGAAAAACGGACACTTTTCTGTCCTCGGACTACGGATCATGTTGTTGCACGTGTGATTTCTGAGTATGCTACACGTATGGGTGCCTCCAAACCGACAAAGCTGACGTTGGTCGTTGATCCTGTCGTTGTCCGCCGCGCAAAGTCGTACGCTTCCGCTCACGATACCTCGGTCTCAAGCTTGGTGGAGGCGTATCTGTCACAGCTGACCGCGGACGACACGTTGGAGTGGATCGAGGTGTCTGAACCGCTGCCCCCAACGACACGGGAGTTGTTGGGGTCGCTTCGCACCTCTGAATCGGATTCGTTTGATGAACGTGGTGCCAAAGTACGGCGGCTGATTTCGAAGTACCTGCATGGCTAGAGTCTTTCTCGACTCCGACGTGATCCTGGATCTGCTGCTTGATCGGCAGCCTTTCTCCGCCCATGCGGCAGCGATTTTCGCGTTGGCAGAAACCGCGAGAGTGGAGCTGTGTACCTCTACCGTGAGTTTCCTGAACGTGTACTACGTGGCTGGGACTCAAGGGGACCGCGAAACAGCGGATCCACTGATACGGAAGCTTCGGTCGGTGCTGACGCTCTTACCGGTGACGCCGAAGAACATCGATGCAGCAT
>JANQHT010000069.1 GCA_028282545.1 Spirochaetales bacterium | reverse complement strand
GCTGGGGCAGGGAGTCGGAGGCCCGAGCAGGCGGGGCGGAGCCCCGGCGG
Source organism: Spirochaetales bacterium (assembly GCA_028282545.1). Taxonomy (GTDB): domain Bacteria; phylum Spirochaetota; class Spirochaetia; order DSM-27196; family Alkalispirochaetaceae; genus JANQHT01. The sequence goes on along the minus strand of JANQHT010000069.1, from coordinate 17,820 downwards.
TGAGGGACGGAGGCGGGCTCCCGGTCCGGTCACAAGAGCAATCGGGGGCGGACTATTCGCCCGGTGAACGCGCCATCGTCGTCATGGTCAACGTCGCCTCGCCCACCAGCACGTCTCCCTCTTCCGGTTGCACCCGCGCCAAGCCGCGCGTCCGGGCTACGACATCTTCCGCCGACCCAAACACTTCGTAGTACTGCCCATCTATCGTCGCGGGATAGACCTCTGCCGTAGCAGGTTCCGTGGAAAAGGCGGCGACAACGAGGCGTTCCACACCAAAGGGAGGGACCACAGCAAAGGGCGGCGGTGGAAACGGGACCACGCGGTTCACCTTGTCTATTCCAATGTAGAAACTATCCTCCAGCAGGACCTTGTGGCCCGTGGCAAGGTGGTAGGTGAGGCGCAGAAAGGAGGGTGAACTCACCCGGAAGTAGAACTGCACCTCTTCCCCTTCCTCGAATACAAGAAGCGAGTCGGTACCGCCCTTGCCGGTCCATACATCCACCTGGATGCCTCCGTCGGCAACGTCCCGTTGGTAGACGGTGCCGTCCCGGAACGCCTCCTCCGCGTTGGGCGGTTGCAGCGACGAAAGGTCGTTGATCACGTCCCGGGGGATGTCCACCGAGGCGCCCGCAAGGACGCGTCCGTCGGTCAGGCGACGCGCGCTGACGGAGACGGTCACCGAATCCTCACCCGGCCAGAACATTCCCCGCACGGCGCCGCCGGCGGCATTACGGCGTGGTTGGGTGCCGGCCAAGGCGGCGTGGAGGAGCGAGGCGAAACGCGTTCCGAAGGCGCTCGTGAAATCGGAGTCTTCAAAGGCCAGCGGCTCCACCGCGGAGATGACAAGGCCGGACGTCGCGAGCAGACCCGCCAGGTACCGTGCCGCGGCGCGTTCCGAACCGGGGGTGAAGGACTCCAGGGAACGTTCGTACTCGGCCAAGCGCCCCATGTGTTCGTCGGGCGCCGTCGCGCTCGATCGTTCCGCGAAACCGGGACCCAGGCGTTCAAGGGTGCGGAGTACCGCGAATGATCGCGACAGCTCGGCAAGCCCGCCGCGCAACTCGGAGATCAGGACGCGGGCACCGGCCGAGTCACCCCTCTCCACCGTTGCCTCGAGACGAGCAAACCGGCCGTCCATCTCTCGGAGTATCGCGTTCGCCTCTTCGAAATACCGGGCGTGCAGGTCTGAAACGCGCACGTACGCCAGGGAGTACCATCGCCCCCTGTGCGTTTCAAAGAGGAACCGGGCGTTCTCAATTCGGACGTCGCTGGAGGTGTTGACGGTGCTGGTGATCGTGGACCGGGCATCGGTTCCCGAGTCGGTCTGCCGCGCCACAACGTCGGACCTCACCCGCGTCTGGATGCGTTCCGCCAGCGCCGCCAGGGCGTTCTGCCGCGCCGCGAGCCGCGCCTCCTCCGCCGTCCCATAGTCCGATTCGTCTACCGAGCCGAACCCGTCAAGGTAGACCGGCAGCGGATAGGGTGACCTCGCTCCGCCCGTCTCGGCCCACTCGGAAAGGGCCGTTGCCTCAAAAGCGACGAACAGAAGAAATAAAATCCAGAACGATGCGTGTTTCACGGTGGTACCTCCCGGAAGTCGTGTGCGCCATACGCGACCCAACGCGTCGTGGCGGTACTATCGCACGGACCGCTTCGACGCGTCTGTTGTGAACTCGTCCTACCGATGATACCATAACGCAGAATCAAGAACAAAAATATCAAATGGGCAAAGTGAAACGAAGCTTGGCCATGGTAGCCTGGCCCCGTTCCCGGGGCCGGGTGTACCCAGATTCCCGCTCAGCTTTCGGGGCTCTGTCCCGCCTGCGACGGGTTGTTATCGACGCCGACTTCCCGGGTATAGCCTGTGATCGCGGCCTGAATCGAGGCGGACATCTGGAACGCGATATCTTCCAGCAATCGGGCCGTAGCCATCCTGCGCGGACCCGACTCCATAAATCGCGTCATCCGCGTAGCGACTGTAAACTACCCGTCTCGAATAAGAACCGACTTGACTGTTTCGACCACATCAGCGGCAGTTTCAAGCAACCGTTTTACGGTCGATTCCGATCGTCCAATGAATCAAGATCGATCGGCATTACGATAGAGCCACTCGCTAACTTGCGGCGTCATAAATCACCCGGCCGTTTTCATCGAGGTCTCGGAAAAAAGAACCACGAAGCTTCTGCAGCCGTTGGAACTCAGTACGAGTGTACACAAATACGTCAATCCCGATGTCTCTGCTTACATCTCTCAGGGCACGACGAATTTCCAACTGGAGTTTGAGTTTCTCATCAAAGGAACCTGGCTCTCGTTCGATATTCAATATGACAACCAGATCAACGTCGCTTTCGGGACCGGCACTTCCATGTGCCACCGATCCAAATGTCACCACTCGGTACAGGTCAAACACCTTCAGTGACTGGACTATTCGGTCCAGGTATGTAGAAAACAAATCATCCCGCATGTGCACCCCATATTTTATCCATATTCGCCTTGAAACGCATTAGGCCCATCTACATTCTTGTGCGATCTCGAATACGTCTACCTTGTACACAAACGGTTGCGATCGGGTGCGATCTCATCGTATCCGCGACCATGGCGCACGGCGATACCGGTTACGGTACGTGTGCGCATGTGCACTTCCCTGGTATGAAGCGATACTATCGGGGGATCATGAATGCCAAAACACTCGCTGGAAGAATAATCGCGTTTCTTGTCGCGGCCACGGCAACGATGCTGACCGTGCAACCGGTAGGTGCGATCTCGATTGACAGGATCACGGGGAATCCTCGTGCGTACGTGGGGGAGGATGTGAGGCTGCGCGGCGAAGTCACGAACGTTCGCAAAGTCCCTCTGATGGACGCGTGGTTGGTGACCGTCTATGACGGAACCGGCACCCTGATGGTGATCTCCGATCGGGAGTACCAAGTGGCGCAGCGATACCGCACCCGCGTCACGATCCTGGGAATCGCCACGGAACGAGCGGAAGAGGGTTCGGAGGCGTTCTCTGCCGCGGTTGCCGAATTTCTGGTCGAGAAGGACATCGTAGACCGCGAACGGGCCGACCGCGGCGCCGAGGCGGTGGTCACCTTTTTGCGGACGCTGCTCCCGCTATTCGACGTTTCGTTGTGCGCTATTGAGCGGGGATGAGCGGCACGCTCGGTTGATATCGTACGCCGGTCGGGCCCATCAAGGTATCGATCGAAACAGTGACCTGACCGCAAGAAAGCGGTACATTATGCGATCGTAGGCGGTATTCAGGAACGTCGGTACCGGCAAAAAGGGGGACATACGATATGAAACGACACTTCAGTAGCGTATTGATCGCAGTTGTATTGATAATAACGGGGATGCACGCTTGGGCTTCCGGCTCTCCCGAGGACACGCTGATCCCCGAGCAGACGGTTACGATCGCACTCGGCGGAGACCCATCCACGCTCGACCCTCACCGATCGTTTAACGGGTTCGTATTTACCGTCACCAACCAGATCTACGAAACGTTGATCCACCGCGCGCCCGGCGGTGAGTTGGTGCCCGAGCTGGCGACCGATTGGCGGTCGATCAATGACACGACGTGGGAGTTCGATCTCCGTGAGGGAGTGGTATTTCACGATGGTACGCCGTTTGACGCCGAGAGCGTTCGGTTCAGCATCGAGCGCCTCTTGGCGCCGGAAACGCGCGCGATAGGCTCGTTTATCCTCACGATGGTCGAGGAGGTACGCGTCGTCGATGAGTACACGGTCAGGATCGTGACGGACCGTCCCTTTGCGCCCCTCCCCGCTCATCTCTCCCATCCGGTAACCGCGATCGTCAGTTCCACCGCCGCGGGAGGAGATTTGGGTGTTGACCCGGTCGGTACGGGACCGTTTGTCTTTGAGAGTCGTTCGAGCAACACCGATCTTCGTTTGCAGGTGAACACCGAGTACTGGGGCGGGGAACCGTCGATCCAACGGATCGTGTTCCAAGTCGTTCCCGAAGCGGGAACGCAAATCGTCGCACTGCAGGCGGGCACGATCGACCTGATCACGGACGTGCCTCCGGAGCGCTTTGAATCGATCGAGACCGACCCCGCGCTGAGCGCCGAGCAGTTTCTCGGGTGGGGATCGGTATACCTCGGATACAATACGGCGCGCGGACCGCTGGCCGACGAGCGTGTACGGCGGGCGATCGCCCTGGCGATCGATCGGCGCGGTATCATCGACAACTTGCGTGAGGGCATGGCGCTCCCCGCGATCGGCATGGTTCCCGACACCGTCTTTGGATCGGAGACCGACGCGGCCGCGATACCGTTTGACCCCGCCGAGGCGCGGAGGTTGTTGGCCGACGCCGGCGTCACACCGCCGCTCTCCCTGACCCTCAATACCTTTGAACGGGCCGAGACGCGCCAGCTCGCAACGGCGATTCAAGCGCAACTTAGAGAGATCGGGATCGAACTATCCGTGGAGATCACCGATTACGGTGCGTTTGCCGCTGCCACCTCCGAGCCCGACCACGGGTTGTGGCTGACGACGTGGGGAACGGTAACACTCGACGCGGATTACACACTCTTTGCGTTGTTGCACTCCGGGCAACGCGATGGGGATAACCGTTCGTTCTACGCCGATCCTGAGGTGGACCGTATGCTCGAGGAGGCGCGTGCTACCGCCGACGAGGCGCTGCGCCGGGGCTTGTACGCGGATATTCACGCCGCGGTTGTGCGTGATCTCCCCTATCTCACGCTCTATTACCCGCTCTCTTCCTACGCCAAAAACGATCGACTCGTGGGGGAGGAGTACGGATTTTCCGCGATCTCGCTCGACCTGCGCGGAGCGCGTATCGAGTAAACACGGGCACGGATGTCGACCTACATCGCTCGCCGTCTGCTTCTGCTCTTTCCAGTTCTTATCGGGGTATCCTTCCTGGTGTTTTTGATCTTTCATCTGACACCGGGCGATCCAGTGCGATCGATGTTGGGTGAGGCGGGACAGGGGATCTCCGCCGAAGAGATCGAACAGATCCGAAGGCAGTTCGGCTTGGACCGACCATGGTACGTACAGTACTTCAGTTTCCTGCTCGGTGCGCTGCGCGGTGACTTCGGAAGCTCGTTCCAAACCGGTCGCCCCGTGTTCACGGAGGTGGCGTCGCGCTTTCCGTTTACGATGCGCTTGGCGGGGGTTTCGCTGCTGATTGCCGCGTTGGTTGGCGTTCCCGCCGGGGTCGCCGCAGCGTTGCGGCCGCGACGCTGGCTGGACCTCGGAGTGATGGGGATCGTGTTGGTCGGCGTCTCGATGCCGGTCTTTTGGTTGGGGATTCTTCTGATGCAAACGTTTTCACTCAACCTCCGCTGGTTGCCGCCGGCGGGGAGCGGGACGTGGCGGCACATGGTGTTGCCGTCGGTCACGATTGCGTTTGCGAGCGTCGCGTTCATCGCGCGGATGACGCGCTCCTCCCTCATCGAGCATCTGGGAGAGGACTACGTGCGCACCGCCCGTTCCAAGGGATTGCGGGAGTCGATCGTGGTGTATCGGCACGCGCTGCGCGGTGCGATGATCCCCGTTCTCACGACCATCGGTCTACAGTTCGGCCATCTTTTGGGCGGAGCGGTCGTAGTTGAAACGATATTCGGCCTCCCCGGGCTCGGCCGCCTCACCGTCGACGCGATCCAGGCGCGCGATCTACCGATGATCCAGGGCTCCGTCCTCTGGATTGCCGTCGTATTCAACGTAGTCAACCTCGTCGTAGACGTGTTGTACGTCGCGATCGATCCCCGCATCCGGTACCGATAGGAGCCGGCCCGTGTGGAGACGCTTTTCTCGTCATCGCGGCGCCGTCGCGGGCGTCGTCGGCGTCGCACTGTTGGTGATACTCTCGCTCGGTGCCGCGCGTATCTCGGCGTACGATCCGGCGGTACAGGATTGGACCCGGAGACTGGAATCGCCGGGTCCCGACCACCCGCTGGGTACCGACGAGTTCGGTCGCGATGTACTCACGCGCATCTTGTACGGAGGACGCATCAGTCTGCTCGCCGGCATCGCTCCGGTCGTGATCGGCTCGATCACGGGCATCGCGATCGGCCTCGTCGCGGGATTTCTCGGCGGACGGTGGGACCTCTTCCTGATGCGTGCGATGGATGTGCTGCTCGCGTTTCCCGCGCTCTTCCTGGCGCTGGCGATCGTGGGGAGTTTAGGTCCCGGACTGCTCAACGTGATGTTGGCGGTCGCGCTCGTGAGCATCCCCGGGTACGCCCGGGTCACGCGCGGTCAAGTGTTGTCGGTGCGGGAACGGGAGTTTGTCTCCGCCGCGGTGGTGTCGGGAGCGGGCGTCGGTCGGTTGATGTGGCATCACGTATTGCCCAACGTCATGACGCCGCTGGTGGTGCAAAGCACGCTCAACATCGGCTACGCGATCCTTGCGACCGCGAGTCTCAGCTTTCTCGGATTGGGAACGCAACCGCCGACCGCGGACTGGGGCACGATGTTGGCGAACGCGCGCCAGTATCTCCCCGAAGCGTGGTGGCTCGCAGTATTTCCCGGAGCGATGATCATGGTGAGCGTGCTGGCGGTTAACCTCATCGGCGAAGGGCTCCGGGACGCCCTAGGGAGGTGAGGCACTGTGCTACGAGGGCGAAAAAAGCACGAGCGCTCCTGCGCATCATCTGAAGAACTTCGGACGGTTGAACTGGGACCATTCCGGTCGTCTCACCATTCGCGGCGTGGATTTGATGCGGATACTCATCGTAGCGCCGTTGCTGGACGGGCTTACTATGCTGCCTTTCAACGAATCAAATACGCATTGGAAAGCAACGGTTTCGACTATGATGCGTTTCTGCGGCGCATCAACGCTACGAATGAAAGACACTACTCGCACGGAACGCTACAAGTTGCTGCCCGTGATTTTTTGCAGGCACGGGGTGTTTCAAGTGAAGACTTGCGCGTGCTTATGAATGTGAATAGTCTGTATTATCTACGCCGTAAAGCTGACTATTTTGACGATATTATTAATGTGGGTGATCTCCGACGGGGCTATAGATCCGCAGCACGGATCCTGGCGCTGCTACAGAAGGTAGGTTATTGAATGGCAAAAATCGATACGATATTTGATCACATTCGAACGGTATTTGCTGAACAGTTCCCTACCACAAATCTCTGGCAACGTCGGGACCCCGTGGGTGACGAGGTGTTTTTTTTGATCGACGATCCAGATCTCTTTGATTCGGATCCGATGCAGGACCTTATCATTGACTGCACAGAGAAATTCCTTTGGGGAAACGATATCTACAACGTTTATTTCGCGGCCGATTCGGGGTTGGCCTTTGATTCGATATCGTTCGAAAGTTTCGTGAACGTCGCGACGGCTGCTTTTGTGTTCGACACGATGAGCTGGTCGATCCCGGCTGGTGTTCAGTCGTTTGACCTTCCAACTCTAAAATCTGCGGCGTAGTGACGTATGGACATGGACAAATCCAAGCAACCGGGAATTGCGTTCACAGATTGTGTCGTAATCGACTTGAAATTCCACCGCGAACCCAATGTACGAGAAAAACCAACCCTAGACGTTGAGTTCGACATAGTCAAAAGAATCGCCGACGACAAATCCTCTGCACAAGTCGAGTTGACTGGGAAGGTACAGGAGACATCGACACGTGCATTCGAGGTCAACTGCACGGTCCTAGGTCAATTCATGGTAGTCGACGGACAAGAAAACATGTCTATCGAGGAGTTCCTGGACCACAACGCGCCGGCACTGCTTTTCCCTTACGTCCGCGAAGCAATATCAAATGTGACAATGCGAGGCGGCATAAAGCCAATCGTCCTGCCTCCGATCAACGTGATTGCGCTTTTGTCGGCCAAAGAGCAACAACTGTCGTCAACATAACAGACGAGCATGATGATTTCGAATACGCTCATCGCCTATGCACCTCTCCGTAGTTCTTTTGCCGCCGCGACCATATTGGTCAACGACGGGCGGACCTCTTCCCAGCGGCGCGTTTTGAGACCGCAGTCGGGGTTGATCCACAACCGATCGGCGGGAAGGTGCTCTCCGGCGCGTCGCATGAGGCGTACCATTTCAGCGACCGTCGGAATGTTCGGGCTGTGGATATCGTACACCCCGGGTCCGATCTCGTTGGGATAGTCGAATTCGGAGAAGGCCTCCAGCAGTTCCATATCCGAGCGGGAGGTCTCCATGGTTATGACGTCCGCGTCCAGGGCGGCGATCCACTCGATGATATCGTTGAATTCGGAGTAACACATGTGGGTGTGTATCTGCGTCTCCGTCCCCACAGCGCTTACGGTGATGCGAAAGGCCCGCGACGCCCACGAGAGGTATTCTTCCCATCGGCTGCGACGGAGCGGGAGACCTTCCCGAAAGGCCGGTTCGTCCATCTGAATGACGGCGATTCCGGCGCGCTCCAGGTCCAGTACCTCGTCGCGCAGGGCGAGTGCAATTTGCGTCGCCGTACGCTCGTGACTCTGGTCGTCCCGGACGAAGCTCCACCGCAGAATCGTGATCGGGCCGGTGAGCATTCCCTTCATGGGGCGGTCGGTAAGCGACGCCGCGTAAGTGATCCAGTGTACTGTGATGGATTCGGGCCGTGCCACGTCGCCGTAGATGATCGGCGGCTTCACGCACCTGCTGCCGTAGGATTGTACCCACCCGTTCCGACTGAAGGCGAATCCCGAGAGGTATTCGCCGAAGTACTCGACCATGTCATTTCGTTCCGCTTCACCGTGAACGAGCACGTCGAGGCCGGCCTCCTCCTGGGCTCTCACCACTTCGGCGATCTCGCTTTTGATGGCGGCGGTGTACTCCTCGTTCGATACCTCTTCGTTACGCCAGGCGCGGCGTATCCGTCGAATTTCCGTCGTCTGCGGGAAGGACCCGATGGTAGTAGTCGGGTACTGAGGCAATTGGAGGCGTCGCCGTTGCAGGGGGGCCCGTTCGGCGTAGGGGCGATCCCGTTGTGCGTCGGCGGGGGACAACCGTTCCATCTTCGATCGAACGTCGCCGTTGGAGCGTCGCGGATCCGCCGTCTTTCGTCGTAGTACGTCGTCGCTTTCCGCGAGTTCCTGCGATACGGCGGAGCGACCGTCGTTCAGCGCGCGTTTTAATACGTCCAGTTCCGACAGCTTCTGCCGTGCAAAGGCGAGCCAGGAGCGGATTTCCGCGTCCATCTCGGTTTCCGCCGCTGTGTCGTAGGGCACGTGCAGGAGGCTGCAGGTGGGCGCGAGCCACAGTCGATCCCCGACTTCCTCGCGAATCGGTTCGATCCGGTTCAATACACCGGACAGGTCGGTTCTCCACACGTTTCTCCCGTCGACCACCCCCAGGCTGACGACCGCGTGCTCCGGGAGAGCGCGAACGGCTGCGTCTAGATCAACGGTGTTCGGCTCGCCGGTGCCTTGGAGGGCGTCGAGGTGGTACCCGTCGACCCTCAAAGCCGAGGCGATCGCGATGTTGTCACCGATCTCTCCGAAGTAGGTAGTGAGAAGGAGGCGTACGTCGGTTCCGGAAAGCGCCGAGTAGGCGGTGACGAGCGCTTCTTGCCACGACTCGTCCAGATCCAACACGAGCACCGGTTCGTCGATCTGGACCCATTCGATACCGGCTGCGCCGAGAGTCGCCAGCAGCTCGCGGTAGAGGGGGAGGTAGTTTTTGAGTCGAGAGAGCGCCGCGCCGCGCGGTTTCCCGACCATCAGGTAACTCACCGGTCCGAGAACGACCGGCTTTACCTTGCGGGGATCGCCGGTGATGTCGATGCCCGCTTTTATCCGTTGAATGAAACGGTCCGGTTCAAGTCGAATCTCGTCGTCGGAATCGAATTCGGGAACGATGTAGTGGTAATTAGTATCGAACCATTTCGTCATCTCGCCGGCTCTGGTCGGTTCGCCGACGATCGACCGTCCGCGGGCGGCCCGGAAATAGGTGTCGACGGGGTCTTCATCGGAGCGGGCGGTGCCGTACACGCGTTGCGGCAAATCGTGCAGCAGTTCGCTCGTATCCAGAACGTGGTCGTAGAGCGAGAAATCGCCGGCCGGAATCAATTCCAATCCGGAGTTCTTCTGTTCCAAAAGGTTTGAACGGTGTACCCGATCGGCCGTCTCAAGGAGGTCCTCCCGGGTGACCGTTCCCCGCCAGTAGCGATCCAGGGCGAATTTGAGTTCCCGATCCGCCCCAATTCTCGGATACCCGAGAGAGTGAGTCTTTACCATGCGAAAAATGTATCGAAAGAGAGTCATAAAAAATATTGAATAATTTATATGATAAGATAGAATATATCTATGATTGAACCGTTCCATCTGGAGATACTCTCCCACGTCAAGCGAGAGAAGACGCTGGCTCGGGCGGCGAGGGCGGTGCACCGGACGCAACCGACTCTTACCCACGCGATCCGTAAACTCGAATCGGAGATCGGTGTTCGGCTGTGGCGGAAACAGGGGCGGGGAATTCAACTGACGCCGGCGGGATACCACCTCGCCGTACGCGGAGAGGCGATACTGGGGGACTTGAATCGCCTGGAGGACGATCTTGCCGCGTTTGCCGCCGGAAGGAAGGGGACGTTGCGGATCGGCGTCGAATGCCACCCCTGTTTCCACTGGCTCGCGCCGGCGGTGGGACGATTCCTGCGCCGGCGGCCGGAAATCGATGTGGATGTCCTGCACGGCGACCGGTTTACGGGGTACGACGGATTGCGGATGCGGAGGATCGATATTGTGGTGACCCCGGACCCGCGCATCTATACCGACGTCGTTTCGGTGGCGATCCTACCGTACGAGTTGGTGTTGGCGGTGGGGCGCGATCACCCGCTGGCACGGCGGGATCACGTCGTGCCGAGCGATCTATCGTTGGAAACGGTCTTCACCTATCCCGTCGACCGCGGTCGTCTCGATCTCTTCTCGACGTTCCTGATCCCGGCGGGAATATACCCCGCCCGCGTGGAGACGATCGAATCGACGGAGATCATGATGGAATTAGTCATGGCGGGGCGCGGGGTAACGGCGATTCCCGATTGGCTTCTGTCCGGAGATACGGGAGGCGATATCGTGGCGCTCCGAATCGGCGAGAGAGGTATCGGCAAGCAGTTGGTCGTATCATACCGAAGAGAGGATGCCGATCTTGAATACCTCCTCAGTTTTATTGCCGAGGCCAAGGTTCAAATCGGGGCGGTTCGGAAAAAGGCGGTCAGATGAACGGCACCCGTTTGTTTTCGCGAACTCCGTAGCGATCAGAACGGCGGGAGAACGTAAAACTCCTCGGGTTCGTCGATCATGCGGATAGTGTCCACTACCACGATTGGGATCGCCTGCGTCTCACCGGTAACCCTCCGGAAGTCCGAGATAACGTCGACGACGCCTTCGACTTCGACCCAGATGTCTGCCGGCGGAGCAGCTGTTTCGGTACGCACGTACATGCCAACGAGCGACGCATCTGCGGCGCAACAGTAGATGAGGAGGCGACCAACAACAAAATCCGTCGCGGGCCACGCTTCGTCGCGATACACAAATCCGGAGAGGCGGAATCGTCGTCCACGAACAAACTCTGGGTTCTCCATGGCTATTTCCGTGATCTCGAAGAAGTTCTCCGCTGTGAGAACCGTCGTCGAGTCCGTCGGCAGGGTGTCCTCTGTGTACCCGAACAACTCGGTCACGGTGTCCGGAATGGCCGACGGAACGTTGCTCGGAATTTCGTCGGTACCCACAGAGCTTTCGTCGGCGACCGACGCCCCCACGGTTGTTGGTCCTGAAGGAAGAAAAAGCTTGTTCCGCGCCAGAGTGGTGACGTCGCTGCGCGCCGCGGCGGGGAAGAGAATCAACGGCAAAAGGATCGGCCAGAGTCGCGGACGTCCGTGCTGATGGTGTTCTCCCTCCGGTTCTGCGTTGGTTCGCCGGAACCGGAGTACCCTCGCGCTCGTATAGACGATTTCGAACACCGCCAGGAGGATCAGCACGATTCCCCCGGCCTGGGAGCGCCAACGGACACGGGCGCTCAGGAGTAGCGAGTTCTCCTGGAACGCCAACCATGTCATCGCCGCCCCGGCGAGCAATAGGACCATGGCCCGGGTGAGGCGATGCACGTCAATCTTGTTACGCGAGGAACTGCTCATAGACAACCACCAGGAGGGGCACTGCGATAACCAAAAGCGCCGCAAGAATCGCGATCTCCCGCGACGTAATAACCCGTCGAAGGAGGAGTGTGTTTTTCAGGTCCAACATCGGTCCGAAGATGAGAAACGCGAGTACCGCGGCTTCCCCGGCGATCGGTACAAACGCTTTGCCGATAAACGCGTCGGCTTCGCTGCAGACAGATAGGAAAAAGGCAAGGGCGATCATCCCGTATATGGCGAAGACCGGGTTTGCGCCGATGCGCACGAGGAACGTCGCCGGCACAAAGGACTGCACCGCCGCAGAGAGCGCCGAGCCGGCGGTGAAATACGCGAGAATCTCAACGAACTCGACGACGGTGTGTTCCAGAATCCGAGTCGCTCGGAGACCGGGCGATGCTGTCGGCTGGAGCCCCGCGACGAGATCCGAAACGACGGGAGCGGCCGGGCGGTTTCGTCGTCCGGCGCGTCCTTCCCGGATCCCGAACAGAGCGCCGACGAGAAGAGCAACGACAAATCCGCCGAGAAAACGGGAGACGATGAAGAGCGGCCGGTTCGAAAAGGCCGCGACTGTGGACGCGATGACAACCGGATTGATCAACGGTACCGCGACGAGCATCGTCATCGCATAGGGGAGCCCGAGGCCCTTTTGCCGCAACCGGCGGATCGTAGGAACGATGGCGCATTCGCAGACGGGGAATACGAATCCGCTGACCGCCGTTACCGGTATTCCCATCACGCCCAAGCCCGAAAGGCGACGTTCGAAAAAAGAGTGCGGTAGCAATTCGCCGACAACGCTCGCGATGAGCGATCCAAGGAGGAGGAAGGGAATGCCCTCCATCATCAGGGAAACGAAGATCGCGCTGAAGGCGTCGAAAGCCGGAAACCCGCGACTCTCGAAAACCTCGAAGCCGACTACCACGGCCAGTACTGCGCCGACGGCGTACCCGACGGAGGAGGGAACCGCCGGTTTTCCGGGAGTAATGTCTACATCATGCGGAGTCGCAGTCTCTCGTTCCATCAGAGAAACAGTAGCGAAACAGTCGGAATTTTACTATATCGGTGGACTACGAATCGATCACTACCACATGTACATTTCGGAGCGTCAGATCCGTGACCCACTGATGTCCGCGGAACGTACGCATGAGCCGCCGGCTGCGGCCCGGAGCAAAGCGGAGGGATCGCTCCTGCCGGTGCGTTTCTCGGCCTGCGGTCTGCGGTGCGACCCTGATTGTCGGCGTGTTCCTCGACGCTTGCGCGTGCGGTACACGTCTACATCACACACTACAACAACCATGCTGGCCGTCTCGCCGTTCGCGACGTGGATTTGACGCGCATAAAATTTTTTGCGTATTCTTTCTACAGATGGAGTTCGAATATGATCCTGTCAAATCGAACGCCAACGACCGGAAACACGGGATAGATTTCAAGGATGCTCAGGATTTATGGGCCGATCATGGATTGGTAATACTTCCGTCCATTTTTCCTGGAGAGAGGCGCTTTCTCGCGATTGGCCGGATAGAAGGGAACCACTGGACGGCTATTTTTACCGAACGCGGCGAACGAATACGTTTGATCAGCGTTCGACGTTCAAGAACAGAGGAGAAGATGTTGTATGAGCGAAACCAATAGAGAAAATCTGGAGGAGCGGTTCGACGTTGGTGAGTCGGTCCTCAGCTATTTCGAAACCGACGTCGTTCTAACAGTCAGTCGGTTGTCGGAGATTGCGCCGATTCTGAATCTCTCGGCCGTGGCTCGCAAGGCAGGTATCAACGTCCAAACCCTACAAGCCAAGATCCGCCGTGGTACCCCGTTAACTGGGAGGGAAATGCGACAGATCGTGAATGTACTGAGGCGCCATCACCTCGAAACGGTCGCTTGATCTGAACAATATTGTGATCAGCGGAACAACAGCAGCACCATCGGTTTTCGCTTGGTTCGTTGCCTCATCGCAATCTAAATCTATCTGATAGCTCCCTTCAAGAGCGGAACCGCTGACGATCTTTTCCAATTACCCCGGGCCCGATTCGAACGGTATCGGGATCGTTGCTCGCCGTTGCATGGCTGTGGTACGGCCCTTGTAGTGCGTCTGCGGTACACGCCTGGTGCGACCTGCTGCTTAAGAGGCAGGTTTGCGTTTGGCGATCAGGGGAAACGATTCGGGGTGCTCTATTCTTTCCAGGTCCAAATCGACGTCAAGATCCGGCCAGTGGAAATGTCCGGGCGCGACTTCTTCAACATTGAACACCTCCCGGGCGGACGACTCCCTGAACCAGGGAAACAGATCGTGATCCAGGAAATACTCTTTTTCCCGGTAAGCAATCCAGAGGCCGTACGGAGTCAGTTGGACGACTTCAATTGGAGAAGTGATGGTTCCAGGCATCGTCGATTTCCTTTTTCCTGTTTTGGACTATCTTCTGAATCCTCTTGAGATCGACCGCAGATAGCCCTTTTGACACGGCGAGTTCGATTGAAGGCTCGATCCAGTACTTCGCTTCTCCGTCGGGCGACAAGACATGAACGTGCCGCCTCGGTTCTTCCCGGGAGAAGAAGAGGAACCGGAAGGGTCCTTCACGGAAGACCGTTGGACTCATGGACAAAGAGTACTATAGATCGAAACGCTGCCAAAAGGGAGATCATGACGACAATAAGCTCACAAAGATCGAGTTTGCATTACCGCCGGGCCCGATTCGAACGGTGGCGGCGCATTCCAGTGGGTACGCGCCTGTAGCGGCCTACTGCTTAGGAGGCCGGCTTTTGTTCGACGCAGGAGTTATTCAACGCTATTGCCCGCGGTCGCGCAGCCAGCGATCGAGGGACTTCTGACTTTCGTATGAACGCCGCCCGGCTATGAGGTCCTGGACAAGCAGATCCTCATCAAGATCGGGCCAGTGAATACCCTCACCATGCCCAATGAGTTGGTAGTTATTTCGCTCTTCATGGGATCCGTTCAGAAGTCGTGGATACCAACTGATTGGAAGTGATATCGAGCGTCCGTCGTCCAGTTCCACGACGAGCCGGTCATTCGTAACTCGAACTGTTGTCGCGTTGGCTATTTCGATCTCAACCATTGAAGAACTCATTCCACTGCCTCGCTATTGATTCCGTGTTTGCCTCAACGTGTTTAAGGACTGTGTTGATTTCGCTTGTGGGAACCCCCGGCTCTTTTGCAACCGAACCGGCGCTATCCAGACCTTGGCTGTAGCGGCTTCTCGTTCCACGTGAACATGGATCGGCTCCAATCTATCGCTTGAGTGGAAGAAGAACCTGTACCCGTCAATTCGGAGTACTGTCGGCACAATCCAAGTATAGTTGCAGAAGCGACAATACAGTAGCTCTTTTGATCTAATCGAAATCGATTCTATACTCCGGGCCCGATTCGAACGGTGTCGGCGCGTTCCAGTGGGTACGCGCCTGCAGCGGCCTACTGCTTAGGAGGCAGCCGGTAAGAATAGCCGTTTCCCATCAACTATCGACCGATTGTCGCAACTCCAAGATCCTTACAGATTTTCCGCGCCAGTTGATTTGGAATCTCGCCGTGGTGCGGGATGGCGGAGCGCTTGTTGTTCTCGTCGTTTTGCCACCAGGAATGGCGTGAACCTTCGCGGACCAGTGAACATCCGTTTTGCTGCCGATGTTTGATCAGGGCCGACCGTTTCAAAGTGCGATCTGTTCTTCGGAGTAGTTGTCTTCGGCAAACGCAATGGCGTCGCGACGGTTCATTTCCAAAGCCTCGGTCAAGCACTCGCGAAGCGCGACGAGCAGTTCTGCCCGGGACTCTTCCTGGGCATTGACTCCGGGGACTTCTTCAATCCATCCGTACCACCACAGGCCCTCTTGTTTGATGACGGCGGTGATTTCATTCATCCCGACAATTGTATCGGTTGCTGAGAACTTGGCAAACGCACAGACTCGGAGACCTTAGCTGTTGGAGCCGTCGATGAGGGATAATTACCCCGGGCCCGATTCGAACGGGCGACCTACTGCTTAGGAGGCAGGAGTAAGACTATCAGATTGCCGTTGTTGTGTCCGTTGCCGGCGTTTATGATGCGTCCATGGCCACGTCCGGCGGCAACCGCTTTGATGATCTCCGTGTCTCTCTTTCGCAGTCCGTTGCGGTGGCGGATGAGGATGCCCGGGACTACAACGGCAACCTCGTCCGTCGTGTCTCCGGCCCGGTTTTCCTTTTACGCGGAGAGCCGGAAGAACGGGTAGAAATCGGCACAGTGGAACTCATCTACTTAGCCGGGTCGCGCGCCGTCGACCGTGGGCTTGATATCGTAGACGTAAGCGATTCGGTGGGGCAGGAAGAGTACGAGTATGCCCGGTCGGTGTATTCCGGCGGCGTACTTGATCCAGGCATTGTTGGTGACGCGATGTCTAATGATCTCCTGGCAATACACACGATTTCGTTTTCATCGGAACACCAGGCGGACACTTGTCAATCGCGTGTCATTCGTGAAGTCGCCCAAACGGTGGGGTACCACTGCGGTGCCGTGGTGATAAAACCGGCGAACGTATCTGGGATCAACGCAGACGTGGTCGGCGATCCTGAACCCGCGTACGGTGCGGCGTTCGAGCTTCAACCGACCAAGAGCCCCGACATCCAGCTTATTGTTCTTTAGAGGACGAGAAGCGAATACTTGGCTCACATTGATTCTTTGCGACCGGGACGGATCCAACAGCGCCCCGCCCTCGGCGTCCGTGCCTCGGTCGGGAACGTAGGACTACCCGGAGGACCGGACAGGACGTCCGGTCCGTGGGAATAGTGGGGGACGAAAACGTGCTCTTTCCTCCTTTCCCGTGTTACATGGCCAGCGCATCCCGGACAACGGTTAAGGGCTGGGGTCTGATATCCGGGTGAATCGTAAACCGCGTTGCGCCACCCGACGGGTAGCGCGTTTTTAACATCTCTATGAAATGGTGGAGTGCAACCGCGCCGGTGATGGCGTTGGGGAACTCCACCGTGTAGACCGCCTCCAGGATCGGGCTGTGGTACCGGGCAATGTAGCCCCCCGGTTTTCCCTCGTTTGCGGTGATCTCTATCTCAAAGGTCTTCATCGGCCGCCTCTCGTTTCTGTTGCTCTTTCTCCCCATAGCGCCCGTCGTAGCGTACTGGTGGGTGTTTGCCTCTGATGACATCCCGGATCGCCTCGGTCTGAACGCGCCCCTGCGTCGTGATCTTGACCGGTTGGCCGGTTGCATACCGGAGCATTCCCAGAAAGCGGACGATACCGGGAACGCCGGTGGGAGAATCGGGAAACTCCGCCGCGTACCAGGTGGCGTTGGGTGTCACGAAGGTACGGGCCATGAGCCGCCCCTTCTGTCCGTTTGTGACGGTAACCGTGAGACGAATCATCTCCGCCGCTCCGTATCACGGACGTTCGATGCTGTCGGGTGAGGGAACACCCAGTAGCCGTCCACCAGATCCCACAACCGGGCGGGAACAAGACGATAGCTTGGAGACTGCGCCGGAGGATTGCGGGTGACGACGAATACGGGTTTGCGTTGATCCACCGCAGCGCGAAAGGCAAGCGTGCTCCCGCGTCCCCAGGTACCGGTAGCCGGATCATCCGGGAAGAGCACCAGCAGACCCGCCCGCTTGACCATCCAGAGCGTACGTTGTCGGAGTGCCACCTTGGGTTGAAATCCTTCAGCGGTCACATTCAGATAGATCGGCGGAAACGCTGTTTTGTGTGGACGCGCTACGTCGGTCACACTACGCTACGAATGCACCTGCT
>JANQHT010000066.1 GCA_028282545.1 Spirochaetales bacterium | reverse complement strand
CTGTTGGAAACCACATGGGCAATAGAAAGATCACATCACCAGGTGCGCCCGGAACGAAGAGCAAAACGCGTCTCTGCAGCGTAGCGAAGCCAAGCGTTTTGTTCTTCGTTCCGAAGGCAGCCATGAAGAGACCTGCACCAAGGCCATGGGATTTCCAACAGGCGAACTGCCGCCCTGGGCGACCAAACGTTGACAGCACAATCGCGCCGCGGTAGCCTGTAGGCAGACTGGGCGAGAGCGTCCGTTTCGAGGAGAGACGGGCCGCCGAAGGGGCAAGGACCCGTACGCCGGGCGGGAAACCGAAACTCTCAGGTACCAGGGAGTCCAGTCGGCCAAAACTCTGGAGAGCCGTCGGCGATCGTCGGCGCACCGAAGGGGAGAATCTCTCAGGTCCAGGACAGAGTACCACGGCCAGGCGGAAGCCCATGGAACCTCGTAAGACGCGCCTGTACGCGTGGCACGCGTCTCAGGACGCTCGCTTCACCACCTTCGGCGGCTGGACGATGCCGCTCTCCTACCCGACCGGCACCGTTGCGGAACACTTTCTCACGCGCCGCTCGGCGGGCCTCTTCGACATCGACCACATGGGCCGGTTCCGCGTTACCGGCAAAGACGCGGAGTCCTACCTGGAATCAACGGTCTCGTCGTCCATCGGGACACTCCCTCCCGGCTCGTCCCGGTACGCCCTTCTGTGCCGTGACGACGGCGGCATTATCGACGACCTCTTTGTCTATCGCGATACCAAGGGGTTTCTCATCGTGGTCAACGCGGCGCGACGCGAGGTCGACTTCGCTTGGATGACCTCTCACGTCGGCTCCCACGAGGTTCACCTGACCGACGTGTCGGATGAAACGTACATGGTGGCCCTTCAGGGGCCGCGCGCCGTGGCACTCCTGGAGAGGGCCCTCGGAGTCGACCTCTCCCGGTTGGAACGGTTCGGATTCACGCGCCTCTCCTGGAACGGTGGATCGATCGAGGTGGGCCGTACCGGTTACACCGGTGAGGACGGGGTGGAACTCTTCTTCCCGGACGCGCCGGCCCCGGCGCTCTGGGAACACCTCATCGAGACGGGAAGAACCTCGGGCATCGAGGTGGGGCCGGTAGGGCTGGCGGCACGCGATACGCTACGCCTGGAGGCGGGTTTTGCACTCTACGGACACGAAATCTCGGAGTCGGTGTCACCGGTGGAGGCGCGCCTCACCTGGGCGTGTGACCTTGACGGGCCCGACTGGACCGGTCGCGACGCCGTCCTTCGACGGAAGTCCGAGAATTCGTCGCGGCGCCTGATCCGGTTCGAAGTGACGGGGCGCGGTGTTCCACGGGCGGGGCACACCGTCGTGGACGAGAGCGGTGCCGTCGTGGGCAAGGTCGTCTCGGGGACAAAGGGTCCCACGGTGGGACGCTTCATCGGCAACGCCTTTGTGGATGTCCGGGCGGAAAACGGGAAGCTGGGCGTGGAGATCCGCGGCAAAACCGTTCCGATCGCACGACACAAGGGCCCCTTCTATCGCTCCACCTACCGGACCGTCCCGCCGGCGGCGGCACTGATGGAGAGGAGCGGCGAGTACCGGGATCGGCACATCGGACCCCGCGAGGCCGACGTCGAGGAGATGGTCAGGACCGTGGGAGCCCGGAGCCTTTCGGAACTCATCGACACCGTTGTCCCCGCCGATATCCGCCTCCGCCGGCAGCCGAAGTTGCCGGAAGCGCTCAGCGAAGACGCCTTTGCCGATCACATCCGATCGATCGCCGCGGAGAACGAGGTATTTCGCTCGTTGATCGGACAGGGGTACCACGATACGATCACGCCGCCGGTCATTCGCCGGACGATCTTTGAGAACCCCAGTTGGTACACGCAGTACACGCCGTACCAGGCGGAGATATCCCAGGGACGCATGGAGGCGCTGCTCAATTTCCAGACGATGATCACGGAACTGACGGGAATGGACGTGGCCAACTCGTCGATGCTGGACGAGGCGACCGCGGCGGGGGAGGCGATGTTCCTGACGTTCCGCGCGCGAAAACGCGGAAGCGCGTCGCTGCGATTCCTCGTGGACCGCGCCGTTCACCCGCAAACGATCGCGCACCTGGAGACACGGGCGGCGCCGTGGAAGATCCGCGTCGAACGGATCGACGCGGGCGACGCCGTGGAGTTGGACGGCGCCTTCGGACTGCTTCTGCAGTACCCAGATACCTTCGGCGCGGTCCGGGACTACCGTGAGTTCGCGGCCGCCGCCGGTGCCGCCGGGGTGCTCGTGGTAGCGGCCGCGGATCCCCTATCGTTGACGCTCCTGGAGGCGCCCGGTGACTGGGGCGCGGATATCGTGGTGGGTACAACCCAGCGCTTTGGAGTACCCCTCGGTTTCGGCGGTCCCCACGCGGCGTTCTTCGCCACCCGGAATACCCACCGCCGCCTGCTCCCCGGCCGAATAGTCGGGCTGAGCACGGACGCGGAGGGGCGTCCCGCCGCGCGACTGGCCCTCCAAACGCGGGAACAACACATCCGTCGCGAACGCGCCACCAGCAACATCTGCACGGCCCAGGTGCTCCTGGCGGTCATGGCCTCCATGTACGCCGTATACCACGGACCCGAGGGACTCACGAGGATCGCACACCGGGTACGCCTCTTTGCGGAAATGCTGCGCGCAATCCTCGGCTGTCGCGGTCTGGGTGGCGGCGACGCTCCCCTCTTCGACACCGTCTCGGTTACGGTGCCGCCGGACCGGGCCGATACGATCCGGAAACGGGCGGAGGCGTCGCGGTTCAATTTCCGGTTCACCCCCGGGGACAATGGCGTCATCGTGTCCATTGCGTTCGACGAACGGACAAACAGGGACGAAGTGGCGCGCGTGGCCGCAGTGATTACCGAGGAACCGGTGGATGCCCTTCTTGAAGAACTGGATACCCTGGCTCCTACCGTAAATCCGCGGTATTCCCCGGGAACAGAGCGTACCACGTCCTTTCTCGACCAAGGGGTGTTTCACGACCATCGGAGCGAAACGGCGATCCTTCGCTACATCACCTCACTCCAGGAGCGGGATCTCTCTCTGGCCAATTCGATGATTCCCCTGGGGAGTTGTACGATGAAGTTGAACCCCGCGGCTGCAATAGAGCCGGTGTCGTGGCCGGAGTTCGCCTCCCTCCACCCCTTTGCACCGGCGGACCAAGCTCGCGGATACCGGCGCCTGGTACGAGAACTCTCCCAGCGCCTCTCGGCCATGACGGGTCTGCCCGGTTGCACCCTTCAGCCCAACAGCGGCGCCCAGGGTGAATACACGGGACTCCTGATCATCCGCAGCTACCACCTCAGCCGCGGCGAGGCGAATCGCACCGTCTGCCTCGTTCCCGACTCGGCCCACGGGACCAACCCGGCGAGCGCGGTGATGGCCGGAATGGACGTCGTCGTGATCCGAAGCACCTCCGAGGGTGACATCGACCTGGACGATCTGGCCCGGCGGGCGGAGGAACACGCGGACGAGCTGGCGGCGCTGATGATCACCTATCCGTCAACGCACGGTGTCTTCGAAGCGAGTGTGCAAGGGGCAACGGAGATCGTCCACCGCTACGGCGGTCAGGTGTACATGGACGGGGCCAACTTCAACGCACAGCTCGGCCTGACCAGCCCCGCCGCCATTGGTGCCGACGTTTGCCACCTCAACCTGCACAAAACCTTTGCGATCCCCCACGGAGGGGGAGGTCCCGGCGTGGGGCCGGTCCTGGTGGCGGATCACCTGGTGCCCTACCTGCCGGGCACGGTCGATGATCCGGGAGTTACCGGCGTGGTGGTGGCGGCTCCCTACGGCAGCGCGTCTATTCTGCCCATCTCCTACGGTTACATCGCGATGATGGGGGCCGGCGGCCTCCGCCGGGCAAGCGAAACGGCCATCCTCAACGCCAACTATCTCGCCTCACGGCTGGCACCGCATTACCGGGTCGCTTTTAGGGGGCTCGGCGGATTCGTCGCCCACGAGTGCGTCCTCGATTTCCGCGAACTCGAACGCGAAACGGGGGTCACCGTTGAGGATGTGGCAAAACGCCTCATGGACTACGGGTTCCACGCGCCCACCATGTCCTGGCCGCTCCAGGGCAGTCTTATGGTGGAACCTACCGAAAGCGAGAACCGTGCCGAACTCGATCGATTCACCGAGGCGATGATCGCGATTCGCCGCGAAATCGACTCGATCGCCGCCGGTGAGATCGCCCTGGAGGAGAGCCCCCTACGAAACGCGCCGCACACCTTGGCCTCCGTTACCGGCCCGTGGGATCGCCCCTACTCGCGCCACGTGGCCGCGTTCCCGGCGCCGTGGCTCCGGGAGCGGAAGTTCTGGCCGGCGGTGGCACGGGTTGACAACGTCGCCGGCGACAAGAACCTCGTCTGTTCCTGCGCTCCCCTCGAAGCGTACCGCGGCGCGTCACCGTAGCAGCAGAGCCAGGGCGATCAGGAGAAGCACCGCCGTCGCCAGGAAGAGCACCGGCATTGCGCCGCGCATCGCCTCCAGCAGGAAACCCGCCGCCAGGTACATAAAGGGAGTGACGACGCCCGTTACCGTCTCCCCTACCGCGAGCACCCGGGACCGCACCTCCGGTGGACTCCGTCGCTGCAGGAGGCCCACAGAGGCGACGTAGGTCCATCCCACCGCTGCGCCGCCGGCGAGGGCGGCGGGAAGGAAGAGCGCGGCCACTCCCGTTGCGGCCGCGCCGGTGAAGAGCAGAAGCGAGGCGACCATGGATCCGTATCCCCAGGCGATTTCACCTCGAAGCGCCGGCGGACGCAGCGCCGTTCCATGCAGCAGGAAGCCCGCTACGCCCCCTGCGAGGAGTGTCGCCAGAATAGCACCGACCCACACCTCGGACCGCGCCGATCCAACGGCGAAGGGCACGGCCAAAACGACCGGGGGAAGCAAAATGACGAGACTCGCGTAGGCGAACAGGGCCCTCTGCGAGGGGCCGTCATTCCGGAGAAAGCGCAACCCCTCGAGCAGATCCGGGAACCCTCCGGACACACCGGGACCGGTACGACCGCCGGAATCGGTGAAATCGGTCGAGTCGGGACGGTCCGGTGCCGTGATGGCCGCTTCCAGGGCTGCCGCAATGAGAAACGACGCTCCGTTGATAACAAAGATGCCCCCGATACCCATCAGGGCCGCCAGGACACCGCCCAGGGCGGTTCCACCCACGTTGGCCGCCTGCGTCGCCGTCGCCCGGATACCGTTGGCGCGCGAAAGGGTACCGGCGGGCACAACGTCGGGAATCAACGCCAGGACGGCCGGTTGGAAGAGGGCGCTCCCAAGCCCCACCAGAACGGCGGAAGCGAGCACGAACGCCACGGTTGCCCGGAGGCCCACGAGCAGCGCGACCCCGGCGGCCACGAGCAGGACGCCCCGCGCGGCGTCGACAACCGAGAGGACCACCGTTCGCGGAAGGCGATCCGCGAGCGTACCGCCGACCGGGGCCAACAGGGCAGCGGGAAGCAGCGCGGCAAATTGGAGCGCACCGAGGACCACGGCGTTATCGGTGGCCGATCGCAGCCACAGCAGGATCGCGATGAGAAAGACGCTGCTTCCGGCGGTTGAAACGGTGTTCGCCGCGACGAGGAGGGTAAAATCCACTACATTCACATGTACACCGCATGACGGACGATGTCGAGGCCTACTACAACGACAACACCCGCCGCTTTCTCGCGTTTGGCAAGGGCGGTTCCACCGGCGCCATCCACCGCGCCGTGTGGGCGCCGGGAGTGACCAGCCAGACCGAAGCGATGCGATACGTTGACGACTACGTGGCCGAGGTTTTTTCCGATCGCGCCATCGACACCGGGACGGAGCACACCGGGCCCCTTCTCGACCTCGGGTGCGGCGTGGGCGCGACCATGGCCCATATCGGCGAGCGCGTTGTCGTAACCGATGTGGGGATTGAGCGCTGTGACCAGCATCAGCGACTCGTTCATC
>JANQHT010000063.1 GCA_028282545.1 Spirochaetales bacterium | reverse complement strand
TAGTTGGCCCTCGGCTCTGTCTTTAATTCTTTTGTAGTGAATGAATTATGACAGATAACCAGGGCCTTTTCTATGCCCCACGTGAGAAATGCGGGCTAGAGACAATTTCGTCGGAGGGCTCGTCGCCCTCCGTCCATAATAAGAATGGCTAGTCGGATGCGCGAAACTCCTCCGAGAGCAGCGCGTAGTGAATATGGTCAGCCCACCGCCCCTGGATCTGGAGATACCGCCGGGCAATCCCCTCTTCGCGAAACCCCAAGCGTTCCACCAACCGCCGTGAACGGTCGTTCTCGGGCATCACGTTTGCCTCGACGCGGTGAAGACCCTCGTGAACAAAGACGTACCGGAGTGCAACCCGCAACGCTTCGGTCATATACCCGCGATCGGTATGGTCCCGGTCCAGCTTGTACCCCAGGAAGCAGCTCTGAAAGGCTCCAAGGATGATGTTGGAGAAAGTGATGCTTCCGACAATGCCTGCGTCGCGGGCGCCTCGCTCCAACGGGAAGAGGTAGAGCTGGATCACCGAGGGGTCCCTGAGCTGTTCACGAATCATCCTGCGCTGAAACCGCAGGGAAAAAAAGTCGGCCGGCCGGGAAGGCTCCCAGCGGTTATGAAAGGAGGCGTTTCTACGCACAAAGGCAAAAACGCTCCGCCCATCCCGCCGCCGGACACCGCGCACAACCAGCCGGTTCGTGATGAGTCGAATTTCTCCCGGCCACGTATTCCCAGACAAATCGCCGCAGTATACCTCGTGACGGCGCCTAGGTCGAACGAATTCGATCGGCCAGAGCGGTGGCTCCCGCGATCACGGCGGCTTCCGTTCGCAATACCACGGGACCGAGTGTCACTACGTCAACGTCGGCAAGGAGGCCGCGCTCGCGATCGGAAAAACCGCGCTCCGGCCCCACGAACAGCGCTGCCCGTTGGAGGTCGGACGGAAGCGATGCCAACCGGTACGATCGCGTTGGACCCGCGTACCGTTCCAATTCGAGCCTCAGGCACTTGGCATCACGGGTAAGACCGGACATCGCCTCCTCCAACGAGGCGCAACGGTCAAGACAAGGAAGTCGAGTGGTCCCACCCTGCATGGCTCCGTCGATGAGAAACTGCCGGGGTGTATCCCACATGGAACTCCGCAGATACGATGCCTCGGACAGGTCGGCGCGAAACACGACAATCGACTCGATCGCGAGCGACGCGAGGTCACGAATCACCCGTTTCAGAACGATCGGCCGGGGGTGCCCGATGACTACCGTCAACGGCGCACTCGGAGGCGGCTCGGATACGCCCGATTCCGCCACCTCCAGGCAGAGGCGATTATCCCGTTCTCCGCGATACACGCCGCGCATGATGCCCTCCCCGATCACGCCAATGCGCACTTCGTCTCCGGGACGGCTCCTGAGAACCGTCAGAATGTGACGCGCCCGTGGATCCGCACGGTCTATCGAGTGGGGGGATTCATCCGGTTCGAAGAGAATGAGGTTTATGGCGCGGATCCAACGTCCGGTCCGGCGCCGGCGAAAAAGCGCGCGATCTTCTCGGTCGGTATCTGTTCTACGCCGATGAGACGCTGCAGAATAAGCCCGTCAATCGCGGCGAGGAGCACCTGTGCCATGGCCGACTCCCCATCGTGCCGGCTGTACATGCTCGCGAGCCCCTCTTCGATGATCGTCCGCCAACGACGGTACTCCTCGATAAAACGGGCCCGCAACGACGGATTTTCGGTCAGCGCTTCCTGAATGAGGTAGACGTGAATCTGCCCCCGACTTTTCGAACGCATGACGGTGTCAAATACCATGCGGAATACCGTTGCCGGATCGTGTGCGCTCGAACTCGACTCCAACCAGGCGAATATCTTCGTCGTCATCCGCGTCATATGACGTTCAGCGACGTCAAATATAAGGTCGCCCTTGGTTGCATAGTAGTAATAGAGCGTTCCCTTGCTGATCTCAGCGGCCGCCGAGATGTCGGCGAGGGTCGTGTTTGCGATTCCTCGCTCCCTGATGAGTCGAGCCGCGGTGGAGAGGATACGTTCGCGGTTGGCAGGCGTTGTTTTTCGCTGACCCATCGTACCGCCAATGGTACCCAACCTACCTGTTCCAGTCAATTATATCGGTTGGCGACCGCTTGCGACCGGACGATGTTGAAGCTACAATCTCCGTATGACCGGCCAGTACCCGTGGGAAGGGAAGAAGCTCTACCTGAGTAGACGCGACCGAAAAATCGCCGGCGTGTGCGGCGGTATCGCCGACTATTTCGGACTTGATTCGGGCCTGGTACGCGTGTTGTGGGTTCTTTTCGGTATCTTCGCCGGGGGCGGAGTAATCGCATACATCATCGCGGCGCTGCTTCTCAAAGAAAACCCGTACGAATAGTGACTACACCGGTTCGACTGGACGCGTTGCTTGCAGACGCGATCTCGATTCCAACCTACGCCCGCCCCGACAACCGCGACGAAGAGCAACGACACCTGCGAGCGTGGCATTCCTTCCTGGAGCGCTCGTTTCCGACGGTCCACACCCGGTGCGAACGAACGGTGCTCAGTGACTACGCGATCGTATTCCGCCTTCCCGCGAGTGGACCTGGAACAGAAGGTCCCGTTCTGTTGACGGCCCACTATGACGTTGTTCCAGCCGATGACGGCGACTGGTCGGCCCCTCCATTCGCCGGAGCCATCCAGGGCGGTGCGATCTGGGGTCGCGGTGCATTGGACGACAAGCTTGCTCACCTTGCGATCATGGAAGCACTCGAAACACTGATACAAGACGGATTTTCGCCGCGCCGCGACATCTACCTCGCATTCGGCGGTGATGAAGAGACAGGTGGCGACCGCGGCGCCTGCTCAACAGCGCGTTTTTTCAAGGATCGAAACATCGAGTTCGACGTCCTGATTGACGAGGGGACGCTTGTCGCGGAGGGCGTCCTGCCGGGGATTCCCGGGCCCGTTGCGGTTATCGGCACTGCGGAGAAGGGTCACGCCGTTCTGGAAGTAACGGTCCGTGCCGCCGGGGGACACGCGGCGCACCCGGAACGCTATACGGCGGCGGACCGTCTCGCACAGGCGATCGCCGCGGTCGCGAGGCGCCGTTTTCCGGTCCGAATCGTTCCGGCGGTGCGAACGTTTGTGCGGTCCCTGGGACGCCACGTCGGGGGAATCACGGGCGCGATGCTGCGGCTCTTTCCGATAACAGCCCCCGTGGTGATTCCGGTGCTCGCCTCCAGCCCTGAGACGGACGCCTTGCTCCGCGATACTCGATCCGTGACGGTGCTGTCTGCGGCGAGCGCGCCAAACGTGGTCGCAGAGCGCGCGACGGCGCTCTACAACGTGCGCCTGCTTCCGGGCTCGTCGGTACAATCTGCCGTCAAGCGGATGTACCGCATCGTCAGACGCTACGGCGCTACCGTGCAACTCGCGGACCGGAACGACAACATGGAGGCGCCGCGCGAGTCGCCGGCAACCGGTGACGGGTACGACGACGTGGCGGCGGCAATACGAACCACCTGGGGAGAGATTCCGATTCTACCGTACCTCTTTACGATGACAACGGACAGTCGTCACTACCAAGGGGTCGCGAAACGAATCTATCGCTTCCTGCCAATCCAGCTTCGCCCGGAGGAGATCGCCACGATCCACAGCGTTGATGAACACGTTTCGCTTGAGAACGTGCGGCGCTCCTTGACCTTTTTCCGGGCACTCATCGAATCGATCGGAGGGCAGCGGTAGATGACCTCGTCCAACATCCGGATCGGCAAACGGGCCTTTCTCCTGGCGTTTGTGATCATCTTTGTATTGATGATGGTCTCCGGGGTTCTTACCCGGGTGGTACAATCCGGTACGTACGAACGGATCATCCAAGACGGTCGGAGCGTGGTGGTTCCCGACTCGTTTCGGTACATCGAGCGCCCCCGATACTACGTGTGGCGTTGGTTTGCGGCGCCCTTTGAAGTCCTCTTTGCACCGGGCAATATCACCGTCATTACCATCATTCTTTTCCTGGTGACCGTAGGCGGCGCCTTTACCGTCCTCGAACAGGGCGACATCCTGTCGGCGCTCCTTACCTCCGTTGCGGCCCGCATGCGGAGGCGGCGCTTTCTGCTCATGGCGTTGCTCCAGCTCTTCTTCATGGTTAACGCCTCCATCCTCGGTATCTACGAGGCGCTGGTGCCGTTGATTGTGTTTGTCGTGCCCATGGCGCACTCCCTGGGTTGGGATACGCGCACCGGCCTTGGAATGAGCCTTCTACCCCTGGCGTTTGGTTTCTCTGCGGCGATCACGAACCCCTTTACCATCGGTGTCGCCCAGACGATCGCGGAACTCCCCCTCTTCTCGGGCGCCTGGCTGCGGGTGCCGTTTTTTCTCTTCGTGTACGGACTCGTGTTTCTCTTCGTTCGGTCCCACGCTCGCCGGGTCGAAGGGACGGCGGCCGTACCGGAGCGGGCGGGAATCGACGAAACGATCGATGCGCCGCTCCCGATCCCCGGGCACACAAAACGCGCGTTGATCTGGCTCGCCGCAACGCTCGGCGGAGCAGTGGTGTTTATCATCGTCACCGCGCGCATTCCGGTGCTTTCGATACTCGCGTTCCCTCTTATGGCGGTGTTCTTCCTGCTCGGCGGTCTGGGGGCGGGGTATCTCAACCGCATGTCGACCGGCGACATCGGTCGCAGTTTCGCCCTGGGCGCGTTGAACATGGCCCCCGGCGTTCTTCTGATAATGATGTCCATGAGCGTCAAGCACATCGTGGACGAAGGGGCGATCACCGACACGATCCTCTTCCAGTCCGCCACGCTCATCGCCAGGCATCCGCCCATCGTGGCGGCGTTCCTGATATACGCCGTTACGCTCGTGATGAACTTCTTCATCGGGAGTGCCTCGGCCAAGGCGTTCCTGATGATGCCGATCCTCGTTCCGTTGGCGGACCTGGTGGGTGTAACGCGGCAGACCACGGTCCTCGCCTTTGACTTCGGCGACGGTTTCAGCAACGTCATCTACCCTACGAACGCCCTCCTGCTGATCGGCCTCAGCTTCACCGACACCAGCTACCCCTCCTGGATCCGCTGGACGATCCCGTTGCAGTTCGTCGTTTTCCTTCTGACCGCACTCTTCCTGGGATTCGCCGTGATGATCGGCTACGGCCCTTTCTGAAGCGCTCGCGATGGCAGCCTTCGACATCATCGGAGACATTCACGGCTGCTCTCTCGAGCTGACGGAGCTGCTGCGAATCCTGGGCTACCGCGAGCGAAACGGCGCCTTCAGGCACGAAAGCGGCGGCCGGCGTATCCTCTTCCTCGGTGATTACATTGACCGCGGGCCGGAAATCCCCGCCGTCGTCGATACCGTCCGGGCCATGGTCGAGGCGGACACCGCGGTGGCGCTCCTCGGAAATCACGAGTACAACGCCGTTGCGTTCCATACAGCGGGACCGCAGGGTTGGCTTCGCAGCCGGTCCGACGCGCATATGGCACAGCACCTCCAGACGCTGTGCCAGTACGGCATCGATTCGCCCCGTTGGAAATCGGCGCTGAACTGGTTTCGGTCGCTTCCGGTATTTTACGAGGACGCGACGCTCCGCGCCGTGCACGCTGCCTGGATCCCCGATCTGATCGGCAAGGCGCGATCGTCGCCGTCCGTTCTCCGCTCCCACCAGTTCCTCGCCAAGTCGGCCGAACGGGGCAGTTTCGAGTTCCAGCTCATCGAGAACGTCCTCAAAGGGGTGGAGATTCCCCTTCCGCCGGGCACGTCGATCGTGGACAAGGAGGGGAAGTCGCGTCAACGCACACGGGTCCGGTGGTGGCTGGGTCGCTCGGAACGGGCCCGTTCCTACCGCGACATCGCGATGCCTCCGTACGAGGGCCTTCCGGATGCCCACGTTCCACCGTACGTCGTAGATCTCCTGCCCGGCTACGACGGGGTCAAACCCGTGTTCTTCGGTCACTACTGGCTGCGCGGCGACCCGTCGCCCCTGGCTCCACAGGTTGCGTGTCTCGATTACAGCGCGGCCCGCGGCGGTCGCCTCGCGGCGTATCGGTTTGACGGCGAGCGCAATCTACGCCCGGACGCCTTTGTATCGGTTCCCGCGCGCTGATGTGGACTCCCCGCTCCGGATGCCGCTATGTTCTGGGGATGATCCGATCTTTTGTTCGTACGTCCGCCCCGGCGTTGGTGGCGATTGCGGTCCTCGCCGGCGTTTCAGTCGGCGCCACCGGCACGGCGGAAGCTGTAGAAGGTTCCCGTTCGCGGGACGAGGTATTGCAGTTGAATCCACGGGTGTCCCGGGGGCGCCTTGCCAATGGAATGGACTATTTCATTCTGGGCCATCAGTACCCGGCAAACCTCGTTTCGTTCCGTCTCGTAGTGGACGCCGGGAGTCTCCAGGAAACGGACCGTCAGCGAGGCCTGGCCCATTTCGTGGAACACATGGCCTTCAACGGGACGCGCGATTTCGGGGAGACGGAACTGGTCGCCTACCTGGAAGGGCTCGGGATCAGGTTCGGACCCGAGGTCAACGCGTATACGAGTTTCGACGAGACGGTCTACAAACTCGAAGTTCCCAGCGACGATCCCCAGGCCCTGGAAACCGGCGTTCACGTTATGGCCCAATGGGCCAACTACGTTACGTTCGAACCGGAAGCGGTTGAACGGGAACGAGGCGTCATCGTCGAGGAGTGGCGCCGGGGGCGTGGAGCATCCCAACGAATGTTCGACACCCACGTTCCCGTCCTTTTTGCCGGCTCCCTGTACGCGGAGCGCCTCCCGATCGGAGATATCGAAATCATCCGGACCGCCCAAGCCGAAGACCTCCAGGCGTACTACCGGCGGTGGTATCGGCCGGACAACATGGCGTTTATCGCAGTTGGCGACGTTGACCCCGACGAGATAGAGCGCCTGATCGACGAGTACCTGGGCGCTCTTGAACGCCCAGCCCAGCCGCTACAGCGCTTCTACGATCACGTGGACCGGCACCGGGGCCTAACGATTTCGGTTGCCGGCGACCCCGAAGCAACTCGGTCAACGGTATCGATCTACACAATTTCGCCCCCGGCGCCGTTCCAAACAAAGACGGATTACCGGGCGCTCCTGACTCGAGCGCTCTTCACGACAATCATCAACGAACGGGTCCGGGACATCAGCCGCGATACCGCGGCGCCCCTCTTCGGAGGCGGGATCGGCCGGGCGCGTTTCCTGCGGTCCGCCGACGTGACCGTTGTCACGGGAACGGCAAAAGAGGGCCGAGTCGAAGAGACGCTTGCCCTGTTGGTTCGCGAAATACGCCGGGCGGCGGCGTTCGGCGTTACGGATGACGAAACGCGCCGCGCCCGGGAACGATTGCTGGCCTCGATCGACGAGAGCTACACAAACCGCAGAACGACGGAGTCCGCCGTACTGGCGGATGAACTCGTTCGCTATATCCTCGAAGGCGAGGCGTCACCGGGGATCGAACGGGAGTTCGAGCTTTATAACGAAATCGTTCCACAGATCACCCTCCGGGAGATCAACGGTGTCGCCGAGGAGTTCGTCGCGCTCGACAACGCGGTGATCCTGGCAAGCCTCCGTGAGGCGGATCGATCCGCGGATACCGAGTCGCGTTTGCGCCGGGCCCTTACCGCAGCGCTCGCGGAGCGCCCGGAACCGCCGGAGGAACGCTCCCCGGCTCAGACGCTCATGGAAACGCGGCCGGAACCGGGATCGGCAACGCGCATCTCCCACGACGCTTCGACGGACGTGTACCGGTACGAGCTATCCAACGGCGCATCGCTTTTCGTCAAGTCCACGGACTTCGCCGAGGACGAACTCGTTCTTCGCGCCTACAGCCCCGGTGGTCTTTCGCTCGTTCCCGACGAACAGGTTGCGACGGCGCGGCTCTCCGTCGACGTTCTCGAGGAGTCGGGACTGGGGGCGCTGGATCGGAGTGATCTCGAAAAGGTGCTCACCGGGAGTTCCGCATCGCTTTCGGCAGATATCTATTCCGCCTCCGAGGAACTCGCGGGAGAGGCCCGCGCCGCCGACGCTGAAGATCTGTTTCAACTTGTCTATCTCACATTCACGGCGCCGCGATTCACGGATGACGCGGTGGAGCGCGTTCGCGAGCGGGGCATCGAGTCGATCCGGGCATCGGAGCGCGATCCCGAGGCGGGATTCTACCGGCGCGTTAGTCAAACCCTTGCCAACGGCGATCCCAGGTCGCGGCCGCTCGACGAAACGGACTACCGCGGACTCAGATCGAACCGCGCCGCCGGCCTCTTTCGTGAACGGTTCGCCGATCCGGGAGATTTTTCGTTCTTCCTGGTGGGAAGCATGGCGGTCGATGATGCGATCACCATGGCTGAACGGTACCTGGCCGCCATTCCGGCCCCTGAGCAAAGGCGCCTGGAAGGGGTAGCCGATCCCGGCTACCGGCCAATCGATTCGGGAATTCGGGATGACTTCCGGGCCGGCTTCGAGGATCGCGCCCAGACAGTTTTGCTCTACCTCGGGGAATATGAGTGGTCCCGGGAAGAGAACCATCGGTTCACGACGATGGTGGATGTCCTGGATATCCGTTTGCGTGAAGAGATCCGAGAGGAGTCCGGCGGTTCCTACGGAATTGGCGCGGGGGGCTACCGGATTCGCCGCCCGTTCCCCGAATACCTCGTTCAGATCGCCTTTGGGTTCGATCCCGCCCGGCGGGAGGAGCTTGAAGAGCAACTCCTCGCCACGATCGACGAAATCCGGCGCAACGGACCGGACGAGTCGATAATGAGACGCATCCGGGCGCAACAAATCGAGCAGTACGAACGCTCCATGAAGCGAAACGCCTACTGGGCGAGCGTTCTCCGTTTCGCCGTTGAGCACGGACGGGAACTGGAAACGATCCTGGACTACCCGGAGTTGATCAACGCAACCACCGGCGAAGAGGTTCGCGCGGTGGCGAATCGATACCTCGTTGACGAACGCACACTGTGGATGACGCTCCTCCCGGCCGTGGGAGGAGCGGAGTGAATACCGGTGTCAGCGCAACAGCACGTCGGCAACGTCGTCGCCGGCCGCCGATAGGAGGTCCAGGGCGTTGAGGAAGAGTTCGGCCCGGATCTGCCACGCCTCGTTTTCGCGTGCCGCCAGATCCAGAGCCACTTCATCCACGCGGAGCTGTGTCGAGGCCTGGGCGGAGAGCAGCGCCCGTTCGCTCGCCAGGCGATCGCGCTGGTACTGAAGGTCAACTGCAACCGCTTCGAGGCGTTCGGCAAGAATCTCCCTGTTCAACAGCAAAATACGAACCTGGTTGTCCACCGCACGCTCCGTGTCGCCCAGACGAACGAGCGCCTCCTCGATACGCGCCTCGTCCGCGGATTCCCTGGTGTTCCGTTCCGCCCGGGTAAGGAGCGGGACTGAGAGGCCAAGGGCGACGGTGGATTCCACAGTCGCATCGGAGGCGAACAGGTCGGAAAGGGACGATCCCAGATCGTCCGCGTTGGCGCGGGAGTCCGGATACGCCGGTGTCGCCGTCACACTCACCGATACCGTCGGCCGGTCCAGGCCGTCGTTGAGCAGGTCATTCAGGCGCGCCCGTTCTACCGCGAATCTTCCGGCACGCACGGCCGAATTGTTCTCAGCTATCTCCTCCGTTGAGATCGAGAGCCCGCTACCGAGCGCTGGGAAGGCATCATCGATCACCAGCCCCTCATCGTTCGAAGCCCCGATCACGCGGGCAAGCTCCTGCTCGGCCTGCACCAGGGCGAGTTCCGTCTGAAGAAGCGCGTTGCGGCGAGAGTTGACGTTGACGCGCAACGCCAGGAGCGTTGTGTCGGAGATCGACCCCTGTTCGAGGCTTATCCGGGCGTCATCGATCTGACGCTGAAGAACGTCCAAGGTTGTGCGCAAAGAATCCCGGGAACGTCGTAAGGATGCCACGTCGACAAAGAGCCCCAGGGCCGTTCTGATGCTGCGGTTCCGTTGCGCCCGCGCCTCTTCGTTGCTCCCTTCCACACCCAGTTCAGCGGCGCGTCGTGTCGCTCGAAACAGATCGGTGTCGATCACGGAAGAGCCGGCAAACAACGGTTGGGAAAGCGCCGCCGACACGCTGGGCATCTGTTCGATCGCGTCGCCGTTGCCGGTGGAGCGGGAGATCGTGTTCTCTATGGTTCCGCTCAACACGCCGGAGGTGGGCAATCCCTGGACAACGGAAAGGCCCAACGACGCGCTGTGGGTTCGCGTATCCGCGGTGGTTCCGCTTGCGCCCGGAACACGGACGCGGGTGAACGCGTATGGCGCAACGTCCAAGGTGATGTTCGGCCGAGTTCGGAGAATCGTACTCCGATAATCCGCCGCCGCGATGTCCGCTTTTAGGAGTGCCACGCGCATGGCTGGATCGGAGGAGATCACCAACGCAACGACATCACGTACGTCTATCGATTCCTGGGCAAAGGCGGGCGTAACGGAGATCATCACCGCCATTAGGGTCAACGCTCGTTTTATCACGCACCTTTCTCCTCACGAATCTGCGTGCGACGCCGTTCCTGCCGTCGCTCCCGGCGCCGGTTCTTTCGCTCCACCCGGCGTGTCCCATCATAAAACGCACCGTAGATGCTCGGCA
The DNA here is from genome assembly GCA_028282545.1 of Spirochaetales bacterium. Lineage (GTDB taxonomy): Bacteria > Spirochaetota > Spirochaetia > DSM-27196 > Alkalispirochaetaceae > JANQHT01. The sequence goes on along the minus strand of JANQHT010000063.1, from coordinate 6,984 downwards.
CGATGATGAGCGTGGTGAGCGTGGAAAAGAGTAGTCCAAAGATAATGGTACTCGCCATCGGACCCCACACAACCGAACTTCCGCCGAGTCCCACCGCGGTCGGCAAGAGACCCGCAATCGTCGTGACTGAGGTGAGAATGATCGGCCTCAATCTCGTCGCGGCCGCGTCAACAACGGCGTCGGCCACGGAAGCCCCCTCGCGGCGCTTCTCGTTTGCGAATGTCACCAGCACGATCGTATCGTTTACCGCGATTCCGGCCAGCGCCACCGTTGCGTAGATGACGACGGTGGACAGGGGTGTCCCCGACGCAACCAAGTACAGCACAACGCCGACAAAGGCGAAAGGAACCGTCAGCAGGATCAGCAAGGGCTGTGTATACGAATTGAACTGCGTAGCGAGGACGAGGTAGATCAGGAAGACGCCGATCACAAAGACGCGGAGTATATCGCGCAGCGTATTGGCAAACTCCGCGAACTCCCCCCCTACGGATAGCACCATTCCAGGGTATCGAGAGCGGAACCGTTCGTTGTACGTCGCCTGGACGGCGGCGTTGATCGCCGGCACGTTTTGTTCCGAGTACGCCTCGGCCGTCACCGTCACCTCACGTTTGCCGTCGATTCGCTTGATACTGGAGATGGCGGTTGCCTCGGCCAGGCGGGCAACGGAACTGAAGGGTACCAACGTGCCGTTCGCGGTGGGTATCCGAAGCTGAACGAGGGAGCCCGCTGTTGTAGCTTCATCCCGATCGAACCGGACGATGACGTCGGTCTCTTCGTTGTCGGCGAAAACGGTACCCGCTTGAACGCCGTCGTAGATGCCCCGGACGAAGAGGCCGATCGACTGGGCGCTCAATCCGAACTCCGCCGCCCGGGACTCGTTGGTTTCGATCCGCAGTTCCGGCGTACCGGGGTCAAGGTTATCGTCAATGTTGAAGAGCTCCGGATACTCGGCGAGTTCAGCCTTGAACGTATCCGCCACCTCCCGCAACTCGTCGTAGTTGTCCCCGAAGAGGCGGAATGAGACCGGCGAATCGGTCGGAGGGCCGCCCTGCTGCTTCCTGAACTGAACGGTGTCGGCCCCGGGGATCGCCCGCGTTGCATTCTCCACGTCGCTCATTATCTCGGTGATCGATCGAATCCGCCCTTCGTCGGGTTCGGACAGATCCACCACGATCTGCGCGACGTTGGCCCGGCGAACGTTCTCCGTATCTCCGCCAGCAAAACCGACAAAGGCGTTGACAGCAACGACTTCACCATTCCCCACCAGCGGCACGATCCGATCCTCGTAGGCGGACACGAACTCATCGGTTCTGTTGATCGGAGTGCCGGGCGGCATTTCGATGTCGACAAAGAAGACCGAGAAGTCTTCAGAGTTGAAAAGATCCTGTTGTATGGTTCCGATTCGCCCGAACACGACGATCATCACCACAAACGACGCAGCCACAACGATGAGGCGACGACGGTAGAGGACGGAAAGGAGTGACCGAAACCGCCCGCGCAGGCGTACCTGCCAGGGCCGTTCCCGAGGTTGGCGACGCCCACCGGGCCAGTCGGCGAAGTGAGACGGCAGGAATATCGCCGCTTCGAAGGTCGACGCTACCAGGGCGATACTCACGGTGAGCGGTACCACCCGGAGAAACTTGCCGATGATGCCGGGGAGAAACGTCAACGGAAGGAAGGCCGCCACAGTTGTCGCGGTAGCGGCGATGACGGGGATAACCACTTGGTTCACGCCCTTTACAGCCGCCTCGTGCCGACTGAACCCCTGCTCCTGCTGAAGTCGATAGCTGTTCTCTACGATGACGATCGCGTGGTCAACGATGAGCCCCAGCACGAGTACGAGACCAAAGAGCGTGTTCGAGTTCAGTGTCTCGCCGAACATCTCCAGAACGATGAAGGTAATCGCGAAGGTAAGGGGAATCCCCACGGCGGTCATGATCGCGTTGCGGATACCCACAAAAATGAGCAGGATCGCCACGAGAAGAGCGAGTCCAAAGGCCGCGTTGTTTGCCAGGACGCTGATGCTGTCCCGAATCTGGATCGTTGAATCGTTGATGTACCCCGTCTCGATCCCAACCGGCAACGTGAACGAGGCTACTTCGGCGCGTACGGCGTCGTTGATGTCGATTGAACTGCCGCCGGGAATCTTGGTCACCTGGAGCGTGATCGCCTGGCGACCGTTGAATCGCGCCGCCGTTCCGTCGACGTCGTAGCCGTCGGTTACACGGGCAATGTCCCCGATGGTAACGATCGATCCGCTTCCCCGCCGGATAACGATCTCTTCGAACGAAGGGGCGTCGGAAACGGACCCCACGGTCCGAAGCAGGAACTCCCGGGAGTTGGTTTCGAGCGTTCCACCGGGTATGGTCGTGTTCTGGGCGCGAACCGCGTTCACGACCTCGTTCAGCGATAGACCCAGCGCTTCCAGGCGCCGGCGGTCGAGTTCAACGGTAATCTGGCGGTCCCGGGACCCAACGAGGTTGATACCCGACACGTCTTCGATCTGGCGCAGCCTATCGGCGAGATCCTTTGCGGTACGGTTCAACACACCGTATTCAACGCCGCCGTAGAGCACCACCTCGAGAACCGGGAGGAAATCGTTCGTGGAGAAATCGTCCACGTTCGCCTGTAATGCGCCGTCAGGGAGTTGCAGGTTGGTAACTCTATTCTGGACTTCCTGGTAGAGCGAATCGAACTCGTCATCCCTTATGCCCTGGTCGAACTGCAGGGTCACCCGGGAGATGCCCTCGGACGTTACCGACTGGATCTCGTCCAGGTTTTCGAGGCTCGCCATTTCGTTCTCGACCTTGACGGTGATGCTCTTTTCGATGTCTTCAGGACTCGCACCGGGATAGGGAACGGTGATGTTCACAAAGTAGAACGGTATCTCCGAGAACTGCTCCCGGGGCAGCCGGTTGAGACTCAGGTACCCCGCCACGAGAATGAGGAGCATGAGGATGTTCAGAAGAACGGGGTTTTTTACGGAAAATGAACCGATCGTCACAGCACGTCTCCCGATCTGCCCACGACCGTGATCGTAACCTCGGCGCCGTCGGTGAGGGACGAGAGGGCCGAGGTGATGACCACATCCCCTTCGGAGAGGCCGTTCATGACGTACACGCGATTGCCAAGGCGTTCACCGAGTTCCACGTCCACCCGGCGGGCAACCCCGTTGTCGTTGACAAAGACGTAGTGCGAATCGCGCACCGTCCTGACCGCTGAACCGGGTACCACGAGGAGGTTTTCACCGGAGCTGGGCGCGATCGTTACCGAGGCGGAGACGCCGGAACGAATCGTACCCTCCGCGCATACGTTGTCCCACTCTACCACGACCGGGAAACTGCCCGTCCGCGCATCGGCACCGGCCGCTATGGAGGTGACTGTCGCCGGTATCGCCGAATCACCGCAGACGGGTACGGACACCAAGGCCGGGGCTCCAACATTCAGGTACCCCAACTCACGCTCCCCAACCCCGACTTCCATCTTTATGCTTCTTAGGTCGACGATGCGCGCCACGGGGGTGCCCGGCTGGAGATAGTTGCCGACCCCGATCCCGGCGCCCAGGTCTGCGATGTAACCGGATATCGGCGCCCGGACCGTCCGGTCCCGAAACGCTTTGTCCGCCTGCTGGAGACGCGCCCGGGCGCCGCTGGTGGCCGCCGTTGCGCGGGTCAGCTCAGATTGAGAAGCGGAACCGGCCGTGAATCTCCGCTGGGTGGCGTCAAGGTCGAGCTCGGCCGACTGAAGCGCTGCACGGGCCTCTTCAAGAACGGAGGCTGCGATCGAATCGTCTACTCCCGCCAGGGCGTCGCCCGCTTCCACGTAGTCTCCGAGAGAGACGGAGACGAACGTCAACACTCCCTGCGTCTCCGAAACCACCGACGCTTCGGTTCGTCCCTGGACGGTACCGGAAGCGACGATCGCCTGAAGAATGCCGCCCGGGCTCACCTCGACTCCTTCGACGGCGACGGCCGGAGTAGCCGCACGCTCCTCCTGTGCCCAGTCGCCGGTGGCTGAACTCGTTCCTTCGACTCCACGGCTGCACGCGGTGAGCGCAATAACGATGACGATTCCGATCATCAGGTTGATTTTCATGGTTCGCTCCGCCCTCAAATTACGCAGGCGCGCCGGGGAAGGCAATTGAATCTAAGAAATACTAGAAAAAATCTTGACTATTGAAACCCGGAGGCCTTACTCACCATGAGCTTGTAGATGTTGCCAAAGGCGTTGGCGCGATTGGGCGTAAGGCTCGCCTTGAGGTCGGTTCCGCGGGCGAATTGTTCCACCAAGTCCGCCGTCCCACTCACCACGTCGGACGGGGCCAGCCCGCTCAAGCCTTCCACCAGAACCGCCAGGTACCCCCGGACCACGTGGGACTCCGACTCGCCCTGGTAATGAACACACCCGTCGACCAGGGAGGCGCTCACGTAGACGTTCGAGACGCATCCATGGACGTAGTTGTCCTCCGTCCGTTCCGATTCCTCCAGTCCGGGAAGGGCCTTCCCGAGATCGGTGACGAGTCGGAACATCTCCAGATTGTCGATCTCACGCAAACCCTGGAGTTCATCCCGGATCTCATCGAAATACCGCGCCGCCTCGGCCAGACTCTTACACATCGGACCCTCCGGTTCGATACTCGGTAGTGCCATCCGGGCGATCGTGCAGTTCGATACCGGACGACCGGAGCTCATCCCGAATCGCATCGGCCGTGGCGAAATCCCGCGCCGCCCGGGCTTCCCCGCGCAACCGGATGAGAATCGCCATGGCCGCGTCGAGTTCGCGGCCCGATGCGGAAACCGCATCCGGAACGAGTCCGAGAACATCCCGTGTCATCAATACGATCGTTGTCGCCGCCCGGTCGAGGATGGCCGAGTCAACACCTTCATCGAGGCCCCGGTGAAAGGCGCGGCTCAGGTCAAAGAGCGCCGCGATTGCCCGGGGTGTGTGGAAATCGTCGCTCATAGCCGTCCAGGCGGCACGGACAAGGCGGTCAATCTCGGGTGCGTCGCCCTCCGAGGCGGGCGGCACTTCGATGGAGAGGTCGGAAGAGGTGCCCAGATATTCCGATGCGTCGTTGACAGCGGTGGAGAGACGAACAAATCCCTTCTCCGCCGCTTCGAGTGCCTCGTTCGAAAAGTCCAGAGGGCTGCGATAGTGCGTCTGGAGGGCAAAAAAACGAAGGACCATCGGCGGAAAGGGCTTTGTCAGGCGGGGATGGTCCCCTTCGAACATCTGAGCCAGGGTAATAAAATTGCCCAGGCTCTTGGCCATTTTTTGACCGTCAACGGTCAACATGTTTCCATGAAGCCAGTAGTGTGCCGGTTCAACCCCGAAGGCGCCGCAGTTCTGGGCAATTTCCGCTTCGTGGTGCGGAAACTGGAGATCCATTCCGCCGCCGTGAATGTCGAAGGACTCCCCGAGATACTTGGTGCTCATCGTCGTGCATTCCAGGTGCCAGCCGGGAAAACCATCGCCCCAGGGGCTCGGCCATTGCATGAGGTGCCCCGGCTCGGCGCGCTTCCACAAGGCGAAGTCCAGGGCGCTCCGTTTCTCGTCGCTACCCGTGGTCCGGCGCGTATGTGCCAGGAGCTCGTCGAACACCTTGCCCGAGAGCTGTCCATACGACGCAGCCGGATCCGTAGCGTACTTCTCGAGATCAAAATAGACGGAACCGTTCTGCTCGTACCCGTAGCCCGCGTCGATGATCCGGCGCACCACTTCGATCTGTTCGATGATGTGCCCGCTGGCGCGCGGTTCGATGCTGGGCGGGAGGCAGCCCAGGCGTTGTACGCCGTCGTGATAGCGGAGCGTGTAGCGCTGGACTATCTCCATCGGTTCCAACTGTTCCAGCTTGGCGCGCTTCGCAACCTTGTCCTCACCGTCATTGGCGAATTCGTCTTCCAGGTGACCCACGTCCGTGATATTGCGAACGTACCGAACGGAGTAGCCCAGGAAGGAAAGGTAGCGAAAAACGATGTCGAAGGTTATCGCCGTCCGCGCATGGCCCAGGTGAGGATCACCGTACACGGTGGGACCGCAGACGTAGAGGCCGACCCGGGGCGGGCTGATCGGTTGAAAGAGTGTTCGCTCTCGAGTGCGCGTGTTGAAGACGTAGAGCGGCACCTGCCGCGAAAGAGGCTCCATGGCGTGTAACACTATTGTTTCAACGCCGAATGTCAACCGTTGGGATCATCGAACCAGTCCTCCCCGAGAGAACCGGCGCCGAAAAAGTTGATTCCACTAATGGAGTCGACGATCGGTTTCGCCAGATCACCGATGACGAGTCGGTGCCCGGGGCAGCCGAGGCGCGCGCATACCTGGACGGTGTTCCCCGTACCGGGCAGATGAAACTCGATACCATGGGTGCCCGTACACCCATCGACGTTGCACGAATACTCGACCATGAGGCTCTCTCCCGTGTCCGGAACAAAGGCCTCGACGAGTTTACCGGTTGACTCGCCGCTCGGCATAAAGCTGTAGAGCTTCGCATGGCTCCCCCAGTAGGCGTCCAGAAAGATCAGACCGGTGGTATCACCGATCCGGACGCCCAAACGGATCGAAGGTTCGCCATGGATTCTGACGTTCTCGCTCATCAGCCGCGTGCCGTCGGGACTCCGAAGATCCTCCACAACGAGGAACTCGTTTCCGTGACGGTTGACCAGTTTGACTCCCTCCGGCATGTGCCTGAGGAACTCGACGGGGATTTCGTTGTGAACCAGTTCCATGATTCCAGTATAGCCTCCGCTCGGTGTATAGTCACGGCGAAGGAGCAGCAGTTCCGATGTTGGAGATCACAAAGCCTTGGCACGGTTCGAAGAACAAAACGCTGGGCTTCGCTGCGCTGCAGAGACGCGTTTTGTTCTTCCTTCCGGGCGCGCCTGGTGATACGTTCTTTACTATTGGCAATGTGATCTCCAACATCCGAACCGCTTCTTGTTTGGCTAGAGATAATTTCGTCGGAGGGCTCGTCGCCCCCCGTTCATA
>JANQHT010000043.1 GCA_028282545.1 Spirochaetales bacterium | reverse complement strand
CGTTGGTGCCGGTGACCTCGCCCAGAAGGAGCACGCGCCGCGCGTTCACCACTCTGTACGGCAAGGCCTGCGGAACGGCGGCGAGTACATCCGCCTCCTCGGGCCGCTGTATGGCGAAAACGGGACCCGCCAAGTGCCCGTCAATAAAAAGCGTGAGCTGTTCCGGCGCGGGTGCCGCCCGGGGTGAGGCAAAGAGCGTTTGGCGCATGGAGGGCACATCAAAGAGGTCGACCTGTGATAGCGCGTCGAATCGTCGCGCAACGGGTCGGGCCGAATCCTGGCGCACAAGGAGTTCCGCGTGGGCGAGGCCCTTGTAGCGATCGACCGATCCGGGCTCGCGCATCGCCGGCGAACCGGGGAATCCAAGGAGCGCGACAAAGGCGAGGATGAAGTGGCGGGGGCGCACTCTCGATACCGGCGCGCCGATCATCCAGATCGCCAGCGCGATCGCCGGAGCAGCGGCCAACCAGTTCAGCGCTCGCGCTCCGCCGGCGAGAGAAACCAGGAGAAGACCGAGGCCGGCCCCCACTCCGCTGCTGATAAGGTTCGCACCGTACACGAACCCCGGCCGATTTCGATGCAGGTAGAGCAGCGTCGCCGTGACGGTGCCGGCCGCCATGAACGGCAGTGCAAGGACGACGATTGTGCCCAGAAGGCGGGCCACTTCGATCCAACTGTGCAGCAGAAACGGCACGTCCGGACGGAGGAGCGCCGAAGCGCGGTACGCCCACCCGAACAGCGGCGCGGCCGCCGCCAGGAGAATCGGAACGCCCCGCTTCCACCAGGCGGGGTGTCTGCGGTTGATCAAGGCCAGCGCGGTACCGCCCGCGCCAAACCCTAAAAGCGCCGCCCCGATTACCAGATACGCGAAATGGTAGTAGGTGTCCACCGATAGCGCGCGAACCAGGGCGATCTGCGCGGCTATCGTCACAACCGCGACGCACGCAAGCGTTCCCGCGGATACGACGACGCCCGGCGTCCGAAGCGAATTCGCGCTCAATCCTCTGCCTGCCCGGTCATCGGTACAAACCGTACCGGCAGCAGATGCTCCGTTCGCACCTCGCCGGACGGACCGAGCCGGGCAAGGACCAGCGTCTGAACGTCAAAGACGGGACCGACCGGGATGATCAGGCGGCCGGTTGGTTTTAATTGGTCTAACAGAGGGCGCGGGATGTGGCCCGCCGCGGCGGTAACGATAATCGCGTCGAAGGGCGCCTCCTCCGCCCATCCAAAGTACCCGTCTCCCTGGCGAACCGTGACGTTTTCGTAGCCCAGGCGTTCCAGGCGCTCCCGGGCGCTCACCGCGAGCTCCGCCACGATCTCGATCGTGTAGACGTGTTCCACGATCTCCGCCAGCACCGCCGCCTGGTACCCGCTGCCGGTTCCGATCTCGAGCACTCGATGGTCCGGCGCCAACTCCAGCGCTTCGGTCATAAAGCCGACGATGTACGGCTGGGATATCGTCTGTCCCAGTCCAATCGGCAGGGGGCGGTTTTCGTACGCTCTCTGCCGGTACTCTCTCGGAACAAACCGGTGGCGAGGCACGGCGCGCATGGCGCGGATCGTGGCGGGATCCGAAACACCCATCCCGGCCACTCCCGTTTCAACGAGCGCCTCCCGCTCCTCTCTCCGGTCATTGCCGGTCGCATCGGAATCGGTCAACTCCTCGGAACGGGTGTCGTATTGCCCGGCGGGATAGACCGCGGGCGCAGAAAAAACAGCGAAAAGGAGGGTCAGCAGGGCCGTGAAAGCAATCGCAATTGCCCGATTCGAGTATTCCAACGCGCCTCCCCCGTTCATACAACTCCTCGTTGCTTCCATTGTCATCCCTGTTCGGATACTCAGTCAAATGGTTTGTAAGAATGGTGCTGCGGGGCGCGAGTACGACCACCGTTGGCGCTCCTGCGCCCGCGTTGTACCATAGAAGCGCGCGAAACGATGGTCACCTGGGACGATATGACGGAGACCGAACAGATCATGCGGTTCGCCTTCCGCGTGGCCGTTCGGCGCATGTACCCGCGATAGACCCATCGGACGGTCCGGTAGTGGCGCGAACGGCCGCTTGCCGGTTATCATTGTATTAATGGACGTGCGGAATGCGCGCGCACCGCTGTTTCTTGCCCTTTTTGTCCTGGCGTCGATCATACCAGTCACGGCGCAGGACGACGGTGGTGGAGTACCCGGTTCAAAAGCACTTCTTATACCTATCCACGGACCGATCGATCCCTTTGTTGCGGTACTTCTTCAACGCGGTGTGGACGAGGCGGAACAACTCCAGGCCGACTACGTCATCGTCGATATCGACACGTTTGGTGGCCGCGTGGACACGGCGCTCCAGGTTGCCAACACGCTCAGCCGTGTAACGGAGATGGAGACGATCGCCTACGTCGGGACCGGCCCGGACGGGACCGGAGTCAGTTGGTCCGCCGGTGCGTTGATCGCACTGGCGTGCAATAGGATCTTCATGGCCCCCGGAACGTCTATGGGAGCGGCGGCGCCGGTCATCCAGGGGCCGGAAGGTCAGGAAGCGGCCGGTGAAAAAACGGTCAGCGCCGTTCGCGGTCAGATGGCGGCCCTGGCGGAGAAGAACGGACACCCGCCCGCCGTTGCCCGGGCAATGGTCGACGAGTCGGTCGTGCTGGTTGCGGTTATCGTGGACGGTGAAGAGCGCCTCATTACCGAATCCGACCTGGCCGTGCTCCGCCGTCGCGCCAAGGAGGGCGAGGTCGACCTCGAGGAGGGCCCGGTCGTCTCCACCGCGGACAAACTCCTCACGCTGACGGCCGGTGAAATGGAGCGGTACGGAATTTCGGCGGGAACACCGGCGACGCTCTCGGAACTCGAGGCGGAACTGGGCGTCGCAATCGACTCTACGGTTGCCTTCGAAATGGATCCGGCCGATCGGCTCGTCGCGATCCTGACCAGTTCCGCCTTTTCCAGTCTCCTTATCGCCGCCGGGTTGGTAGCGCTCTTCCTGGAGATCACGAGCCCCGGATTTGGCCTGCCCGGCGCAGTTGCGCTCGCCTGCTTCGGGACGTTCTTCGCCGCCAACCTGCTTCTCGGCCAGGTGGGATCGCTCGAAATCGTGCTCTTTGTGTGCGGGCTCGCGTTGTTGGTGTTCGAGATATTTGTCATCCCCGGGTTCGGCGTTGCGGGAATCACCGGCATCGTCTCGCTCGTTCTCTCCTTCGTTCTCACGATGCAGGACTACGTGGTCCCACAGTACGAGTGGCAGTGGCGCCTCACCGGGCGAAACCTCCTCTTTGTGGGGGCCGGCACGCTCGGGGCGGTACTGCTTGCGGGCCTCTTCGCCATGCTCGTCAAGGATACGCGTCTCTTCCGCCGGCTCATGCTCGCTACGTCGTTACCGGCGGAGGAAGGGTACACGGCGCAGGGCGTGTCGGAACGGGACCGCTACCTGGGCAAGAGCGGGACGGCCCGGACCGACCTCCGCCCGGTGGGAAATGTCATCATCGGTTCGGAGGTGGTCCAGGCGGAGAGCGAAGGCGGTTACATCGATCGCGGCGTTGAAGTGCGGGTGGTGCGCGTTGACGGCAACCGGATTGTCGTGAAGGCGGTGTAGCGTGCCGGTCTGGGCCGCCTTTGCGCTGATCGCTATCGGACTTGCGGCAATCTTCGTGGAGTTCTTTGTACCGGCCTTTGGACTCGTCGGGCTCGGTGGAATCGCCAGCATCGTCGCCGCGGTGGTTCTCACCTACCGCGATCAACCGGAGCCGTGGGGTCTGCTCGTCCTGGTGACCGCGTTGGTCGTCACACCGACAGCACTGATCGTCGGATTTCGCCGCTTTCCGAAGAGTCTTTTCGGCCGGCGCCTGATCCTGACGGAGACGCAGGCGCCGCCGGAACCCTCCGGGGACAACAGCGCGGAAAACCTGGTTGGCACGTCGGGAGTCGCGGTCACGCCGCTTCACCCGATCGGTATCGTGGAGATCGGGGAGCGCCGGTGCAGCGTGGTAACCGGCGGCGAGTATATCGAGGCGGGCACCGAGGTGACCGTCATCGCCGTATACGGATCGCGCATCGTGGTGCGCGATTTGCGGGAGGTGGAGTAGAAATATGGGTTTCGAAGTAATCGTTCTCTACGTGCTGCTCGGGCTCGTCGGCTTGGCGCTGCTCTTTGTGTTCCTCAGGTTCTTTGGTCTCTGGTTTCGATCGTTGCTCTCCGGTGCCACCGTTCCGATCGCGCGGCTCATCGGGATGTGGCTCCGCAAGGTCAACCCGGCGACGATCGTGGACAGTCGGATCGTCCTCGTCAAAGCGGGGATACCCTTGGAGCCGGAACCGCTCGAAACGCACTACCTCGCCAGCGGCGACGTTCGCAAGGTGAGCCAGGCGCTCGTTGCCGCCAACAAAGCGAACATCCCCCTCGATTTTCGACGCGCCACCGCGATAGACCTCGCCGGCCGCGACGTCCTGGAAGCGGTGAGAACCAGCGTCAACCCGAAGGTGATCGATTGTCCGGACCCCGAGAAGGGCAAGCAGTTTATCGAGGCGGTGGCAAAGGACGGAATTCAGCTCAAGGTAAAGGCGCGCGTTACTGTCCGCGCCAATATCGAGCGCCTCGTCGGCGGCGCGATGGAGGAGACGATCATTGCCCGCGTCGGCGAAGGTATCGTTACGACGATCGGTTCGTCGGAGACGTACAAGGATGTCCTGGAAAACCCCGACCTGATCTCGCGCCGTGTCCTCGAGAAGGGCCTGGACGCCGGGACCGCCTTCGAGATCCTCTCGATCGACATCGCCGACGTGGACGTGGGCCAGAACGTGGGCGCAAAATTGCAGGCGGACCAGGCGGAGGCCGACAAACGGCGCTTCCAAGCTGAGGCTGAGAAACGGCGCGCCGCGGCAAAGGCGCGCGAACAGGAGATGCTGGCGGAAATCCAGGAGAATCGTGCAAAAGTCGTCCTCGCGGAGGTGGAGATTCCCAAGGCGATATCTCAAGCGTTCCGTGAAGGCAACCTGGGCGTTGTCGACTACTACCGCCTGCGGAACATCCAGGCCGACACACAGATGAGACGGAACATCGGCGGTGAATCCGCAGAGCAGGACCCCGCGACGGACGTGTGATGCTCGATTCGCTCTTCGACCTCATTCTGGGCGTTTTCTTCGTTATGGTGCCGGTTCTGTTCATCCTCGGCCGCGGCCGGCGGCGGCGATCGCCATCGCTGCAACGAGACGTACGTACAGACGTACGTGCACGCAACGACGGGCCGCTCTCACCGCGAGACAGGGATCTTGCCGACGAATCGCATCCGGACCTACGGGAAGTGGACTCCGGTCGGGACGCAGGTGGAGGTGCCCGGAGGCAGAGGTTCCTCCGCTTCGTCCGCACCGCCCGGCGAATAGTGATGGACGGGTCGCGACGGTCCAACCGGTTCGGCGCCTACGCATCCCCAACCGGCGCGCCTCCCCTTCAGGAGACTCGGCGGGTGCCCTCGCCGCCCCGACCTCCCATCCATGCCTCGCCACCGGCCCGCTTTGGGCAACGGGGCGTACCGGCACCCCGCGTACCACCATCCCGCGAACCGGAGGCGCCGCCGGCGTACGCGGCTTCATCGTCACCGCCGTCCGTCGGTTCGATTGTTGCCCGCCTGGAACGCTTGCCCCCGCTTCAGCGCGCGGTGGTGTACCGGGAGATCCTGGGGCCGCCGGGGGGACTCGACGCGCGGTCGATCGATTCCGACGTGTACGACGTTTGGCCGTAACGTCGTTACACAGAAACGACGAGCAATTTTGACACGCGCGCGTTTTGCTTGATTCGGATTCCCTGCGGTCCGACAATCACCATCGTGCGGAGCGATCCGCGCTGCCCCCGAAAGTAGAACGCCGGATGCGTGGCGCCGGCCAGGAGAAGCCGTTCGTGCGGTTGGACAAACGCGATGTGGTCGTCGCCGGGACGAGGCACTTCGTTGTAGGTGATCCGGTACCACCCCTCATCGAGGTCCCACCATCCGTACAACTCGGACGTGTCGCTCTTGACCGGCGTGATCTCCCGAGTCTCCGCCTCCTTCATCTCCGAACCGCCAAAATCGACCGCTCCGCCGGCCACCTGGGCCGCCACAGCGGCGACGGTCAGGTCGGTTTCGTACGCGTGGCACTGGTGCTTTGCCGAGATGATGCCGGAGAGCAGGTCCGCCACTTCCGTTCCCGTTAGGTACGCCATGACACAATCGTGTATCTACCGTCCCGGAAGCTCAAGTACCCGGGAACCACTTGGTGCTATGATTCGGAAATCATGTAGCACGAGTACTTCCGGTCCGCCACGAACCCGAGCTTCCCGGCTAAAGCGGCTGATTCACGGTTCATCGCGTCCCAGTGGCAATCCAGTGACCGACGCCCGCACTCGGCAATCATTCTACGCGCCAGGGCGAAGGCGATGCCGCGCCGGCGCGCCCAGCCGGCGCGAAACCGAGCACTCCGTCCAAAAAGGCGGACGAGACCTAGTGACGCGGTTGCACAAATCCCAATCGTGATACCTCGTGCACGTAGTCGAGTGCTTGATTGACGCCGAACCGGGTTAGCATCGAATAGGAACCCCATTTCACCCGGTGTCCAGCGGCTTGAGATCCGATAGGATCCACGGGATGAGTTCCGCCACGGTTGGATGGACGAGGACCACCCTTTGGAGATCCGTATAGGGCCGGCCGGTGGACATCCACAGGGCGATCATGTTGATGATCTCGTCCCCGCCGACTCCGAGAATCGAGGCGCCCAGGATCTCCCGTGTATCGGCGTCCGCAAACAGTTTGATCAGCCCTTGTGTTTCGTCCTTCTCCCGCGCTCGAGCGATCCGCTGCATCGGGCGGGTCGCGACAAGGACGTTTCTCCCGCTTGCACGTGCCTCCCGTTCGTTCATCCCGACGCGACCCAGGGGCGGGTCCAGGAACATCCCGTACACAGGGATTCGGTCCGTTGTCTTCCACGTTTCGCCGCGGAGGTTACCCAGGACGATCTGGCCGTCGTGAACCGAGGTGTGCGTAAACGCACCAAGCCCGTTGACGTCCCCGATGGCGTAGATGTGGGGAACTGTCGTCTGCAGGTACTCGTTGACCTTGATGAACCCGCGGCTGTCCGTTTCCACGCCGGCGGCAGTTAGGTTCAGGGTGTCGCTGTTTGGTACGCGCCCGGCAGCTACAAGCAGGTGACTTCCGGAAGCGATACGCGTCTCACCGTGTGCCTCCAGCGTCACCGCGATTCCGGCCGACGCACCGGCCACGCCGCGCACCGTTGTTCCACAAATGATCTCGATGCCTTCATCCACCAGGACCTGGTGCGCCGCCGTGGCGATGTCTTCGTCCTCGCGCGACATGATGCGCGGGCCACGCTGGAGAACGGTAACGCGGCTCCCCAAGCGACGGAATACCTGGCCGAACTCGAGCGCGATATAGCTGCCGCCCAGGATCACCAGATGTTCCGGCAGTTCGTCCAGATCGAGGATCGACTTGTTGTCCAGAAAGGGTACGGTGTCGATGCCCGGTACATCCGGAACGCTCGCCCGGGCGCCGGCGTGGATGTAGATCGTGTGGGCCCGGTAGTCGCGGTCGCCCACTCGCACCGTATGAGCGTCAACGAAGGCAGCGTCGCCGCGAACAAATTCAGTCTCCTTCCGCAGGTACGCCTCGAACGAGGCGGTTCCGGCGTTTCGGATCTCGTTCTGCCGCTCCATTACGCGGGCAAAGTCAACGGCGGCGGCCTCCGCGGAAATACCGAACTCCGGTGCACGACGAACGACGTGCGCCACGCGCGCGCTCGCAACCAGTGTCTTTGTAGGGGTGCAGCCGAAGTTCAGGCACGTTCCACCCACGCGCTCCCGTTCGATTACCACAATACGTTTCCCCATCTCGAGGAGCGCCGGGACGAGCGTACCAGTCGCCTGGCCGGTTCCAATCAGGATTGTGTCGAAATGGTCCACAGTGTACCCCCGTATTCTCTCTTGTCGAACTACGCCAGGAAACCTTCCACCGAGAGGTAGCGTTCGCCCGTGTCGTAGTTGAAGGTCAACACGCGCCGGGGGGTCTCTTGCCCCGCAAGTACCGCCGCGGTTGCCGCCAGCGACGCCCCCGTGCTGATACCCACCAGGATACCCTCTTCCCGCGCCGCCCGCCGGGCGAATGCAAACGCGTCGTCGTTGTCTACCGGCACAACGTCGTCGATCAGTTCCCGCTGCATCACCGCCGGCACAAACCCCGCGCCTATTCCCTGGATACGGTGCGAACCGGGTTCGCCGCCGCTGAGTACCGGCGACCCCGCCGGTTCAACGGCGATCACCTGGAGCGCGCGGTACCGCTCCTTGAGCACCCGGGCGATTCCGGTGATGTGGCCGCCGGTCCCAACGCCGGTGATCACGAAATCGAGCCGGTCGGGGAAGTCCGCCGCGATCTCTTCCGCCGTGTGACGGACGTGGACGGCGGGATTGGCCGGATTCTCGAATTGCATCGGAATCCATGCACCGGGGGTATCGGCGGCAATCTCCTTTGCCCGTTGAATGGAGCCGGCGATGCCGTCACCTGCCGGGGTCAACACGAGTTCTGCGCCGTACGCGGTGACCAGGCCCCGCCGTTCCAGGGACAGCGAATCGGGCATCACGATAATCACCCGGTACCCTTTCACCGCGCCCACCATGGCAAGGCCGATGCCGGTGTTGCCCGATGTGGGTTCGATGATTACCCCGCCGGGCGCAAGCGTACCGCTCCGCTCGGCGTCTTCGACCATCGCCAGGGCGATCCGGTCCTTGATACTACCGCCGGGATTCGTACGTTCGGTCTTCATCCAGACCTCGTGAGGCCCGGGGAAGAGTCGGTTGATCCGAACATGGGGCGTGTTGTGGATCTGTTCGAGAATGGAGTCGTATTTCATAGTCTTCTCCCGCGTTTTCGAACTGCCGTTGAACGTGAATTTCGGCGGTATTGAAGACGATCGAATAGGGTTCGACACTCTCCGTGAGCCACGCGTTGCCGCCTACGATACTGTGATGACCGATCGTCGTTTCACCGCCCAGGATAGTAGCGTTGGCGTAGATCACCACATCATCTTCGATCGTCGGGTGACGTTTCCGCTTTGACATCTCTTTGCTGACACTGAGCGCCCCCAGGGTGACGCCCTGGTACAGTTTGACACGGTCACCAACGGTTGTAGTTTCTCCAATGACGATTCCCGTGGCGTGGTCGATGCAGAATGACTTCCCGATCCGGGCGGCGGGATGAATATCAACGCCGGTAATTCGATGCGCGTACTCCGTCAGGAGCCGGGGGAAGATCGGCACCCCGTCCCGGGACAAGACGTGGGCCACGCGATACGCAAAGATTGCGTAGAAACCGGGATAGGCGGCGATGACTTCGTCTATCGATTCCGCCGCCGGATCCCCGTTCAGGATCGCTTCCGCATCCATCATGAGCATCGCGTAGACTTGGGGAACCTCGTCAAAGAAACGCGCCACCACCGTTTCGATCGGCTTTGCCATGTCACCCTCAACCGGCTTGAGCAACCGATGCAATTGATCGACCAGCCGCGAGGTCAATCGGTCAACATCGTCCACAGCGGTGATCATTGCCGGGCGACAAAAATGCGGGAAGAGGAATTCCGACAGTGAGACGAGCCACTCCTCGCTTTCGAACCGCGACGGGTACCCTTCGCGACGATGGTTCCTGTCGGCTGCGAGGCGATTGGCAAAGGCGGCCCAGGGTTCGTTTTTCATCGTGTACCTCGTTCGAAGGTACGCGTTCGCACGGCGGGCGGTCAAATGCTACATGGTGATAACGATCTTGCCCTGTACGTGCCCCTGGTCAAGATATTCAAGCGCCTGGGGCGTCTGGGCCAGAGAAAAGGTCCGGTCGATGTGCGGCTTGATCCACCCCTTTTCGTACAGTTCGTTGATGACCGCGAGGTCACCTTTTGTGAGGTCCGCAATCTTCATCGTTGCAATACGCCGGTCAAAGGGCGCTTTGATAAAGGCGCGCATGACGTAGGACATCCCGCCGTGACCACTGTTGGGGAGGATAACCCCGTCATCGGCAAGGACCGTTTTTAACTCGGCAAAGGAGTTCCTGCCCGTGTTGTCCAGGATCAGGTCATACCGGGCGTTTGATCCGGTAAACCCCTCTTCGTCGTACGCGTAGACGTGAGCGGCCCCGAGGGAACGTACCATCTCTCGCTTGCGAGCGCTGCACACGCCGTCCACCTCACACCCGTAGGAGCGCGCAACCTGCACCGCCAGGGAACCAACGCCGCCGGAGGCGCCCAGAACAAGTATCCGTTGGCCCCGTTTGATCTTTCCGCCGTCCCGCAGGCGTTGCAGAGCCGTGATAGCCGCCGTCGGGATCGCTGCAGCGGCCTCGAAGCTTATGTCCCGCGGTTTCGCTTCGAAGAGTGTCTCTTCACCCAGGGCAAACTCCGCGAAGGCCGCGTCCGTTGCTCCGTACACTTCGTCACCCGGTGAAAACCGGGACACCCCACTCCCCACCGACTCGACAATGCCCGCGACATCCCACCCAAGGATGTGGTCCTTCGGCCGAGGAAACCCAACCGTCAGACGCACGACGAAAGGATGGCCCTTCACCGTGAAGAGGTCCCCCGCATTGACCGACGTGGCAACCACCCGCACCAGTACTTCCTTCGCCGTCGGCTCCGGCTTTGCCACATCCTTGAGCGACAGAACGTCGGGCGAACCGTAGCCGTTTTGAACGATTGCTTTCATCGTAACGGCCTCCATGCGTGATTCTACCACGACAACGATTCCGGGTACCTATCGCAAAGGGTGTCTGGGCGACCATCGTTCCCATGTTCCCGTTGCTCTCCGTCGCCAATCGGTGATTTCGCCCACGTAGATGGCGGCCAGGTTTTGCCGCGAGATGTCGCTGATCGGTACCGAGTCGTTTGATGTACGGAATCAATCGATGGTAGATATCACTATCAGCGGCAACACGGTCAGGTTTATCATCATCACGGTGCCCCCGCCGGACGTTGCAGACCGGATAGACGCCTTTCGATTGGCCCTATCGGAGGTCGGAGCGACGCTGGAGGCGCGCACGTACCCACCCCACGTAACGATGAGAACGGGAGCAATCGTGCCGGTGGATGAAGTCGCTTCGTTCGCCGCCGCCTTCGTTTCCCACGTCGGGCATCAACCGCGGTTCCAGATCGAAACGGCGGCACTCGAGCAGAGTTGCTACGAGGCAAACGGAACAACCCGCTATTTCATCGGGTATCGGATAGTGGAATCGAGTGAACTGCTCGCCTTTAATCGACATTTGCTGGATTTCACCCGGTATCGAAAGAGCTCGGCCACTCACTTTCACCCGCACCTGACGATCGCGTTTCACGACCTTACCGCGGACCGGGCCGACCGGGTGGCGGGGTGGATCAGCAACAACCGGAACCTGGTTCCCGACCGGTTCGCCTGGACGTGCGACAACGTCGGGCTCTACCACAAGAGCGACGGAATCTGGCAGGTATACCGGGCGGCACTCTTTTGATCGCCCTTTCCTAACATAATCTTCATATTCCTAACGCAATTCTGACATTGGTAGCATTTCGACGTATATTTCCAAGTAGAGGAGGATGGTTTGCCGTGCGGTTGGTGATCGCTCTGTGCCTGATTACAACGCTCGCGGGAGAGTACGCAGACGCGGATGATGCGGAACGTCTGCCCGCCACCAACGCACTTCTCTCCATTCTTGAAAACCACACTGCCTATGACCTCGATACCGCGGAGCTTGATCGCGCCATGGTACAGGGGCTCATCAACGCGTTGAATGACCCATACGCGGCGATCATCGACACATCCGGCGCGGACCGCAGCGGGACAACGGCCCTCGCCGAGGGGGTAGATGCGGGACTCACGCTGACCACCGATTCCTACGGGTGTCTCGTCGTCCACGCCGTGGCTCCCGGCTCAGCAGCCGCCGGCGCCGGCATTGAGCCGGCAGACCGTCTGCTTCGCGTGGGGGCCGGCAACACCGCGGGTCAAAGCGCCTGGGAAGTCCTACCGCAACTACTCATCCAACCGGATGAAACGCTCCGTGTAGTCACGCAGCGCCCCGGTGAGGAACCGCGGCACCTGGAGCTGAAATGGACCCCCTACGAGACGGATACGATCTCCGTACGCGTCGGTGACGTGCGACGGCGCCGTTGGCGCGACAGCCAAAACGGTGAAATCGCGTGGTGCTCCATTCGAACGTTCGACGGTGACACGACACCGGCGGAATGGAACCGGATGGTGGAAACGATACTGGCCGCGCCGAACGTGCGTTTCCTCATCATCGATCTGCGCGGGAACGGCGGCGGTGATAACGCCTGCATCCCCTTGCTGGGCGATTTCTTCATGGGCGGGGAAACCCTCGTGAATTTCCGGCGCGAGCTATCGGAACGCGAATGGACGCAGACCGTGGTCAATTCGGGCCGGCCCCGCAGCCGTTTGATACCCTTTCCGTCGGTGGCGATCGTGAATCACGGGACGGCGTCGCTGGGCGAAATCACCGCCGCCGCGCTTCGCGACAACCGCGGCGTTCCAATCGTGGGAACGCAGACGTTCGGCAAAGGAACCACCCAAACCTGGGTCGACCTTGACGGGTCCTACGCCGCGCACCTCACCGTTGGTTCCTGGACCTCGCCGGCGGGAACGTCGATAGAAAACGCAGGCCTGCAGCCGGACGTGGTAATCGCAGACAACCCCCGCACACCCAACGTAGATGAGCAGCTCCTGCGCGCGGTGGACGTTCTGTACTCGCTGACTAGATAGACGCTGACAAAAAACTCACCGTTCCCTAACCGAAGAGGCGCAAAAACCTGACATAGTCGCTTGTCGTGAAGGGGAAAGCAACGTGACGCGGCGACGGCGAACGCGAATACTCGTCGAAGGGAATCCGGAAATCCGACGCAAATTCTCGGCGAACATCGAATCTCGCCACAGTATTGTCGAGATTGAGCCGCCCGGCCCGGTCCTGACCATGATCAAAATACGCGATACCGCTCGAAAAAGCCTCTTCTATCTCGGTGAGGTACTGGTTACGGAAGCAAAAGTCCGCGTTAATGAGACGATTGGTCTCGGCATAATCGCCGGTGACAATGAGGAGGCTGCCCGCGACCTTGCTGTTATTGATGCTGCCTTGCGGGCGAATCTCCCGGAGACCGCGGACTGGTACTCGCGCCTTGTGAACGAAGAGCAGCGCATTCGCGCGCACCTGCAGCGTCACCACGCCCGAATCGACGAAACGCGAGTTCGGTTCGAGACACTCGACGAAGGATAATCGGGAGACCGCCATGCAACTCGATTTTGTTCACGATCTGCAACAGACCTACCGCGCGATGGTGCGGGCAATGGCGTTCCCCGGAACAACGGTGGACCTCTCTCCAACCGCGACCCGGATCGAACCGGTACCGCCGGTCAACGCCGTTCTGATGCTCCTATCAATGGTGCTCGTTGACAGCGAAGTCTCGTTTACAATTGATTCGGCAAACAGCGGTAGCGACGGCCGGATCATCTCCGAAGTAACCGGTGGGCGAATGCGGCCGCCGGCGGAAGCGGCGTTCCTGTTTGTTACCAACGATGCAGTGAACCCCATCGAAACGATCCGCGCCGCATCGGTCGGAACACTGGTTGATCCGCACCTGGGAGCAACGATCCTCTGCGAAGTGGACTACCTGACGGACCCGTCCGGGGGCGGTACGACCTTTGATCGCGATTCGATCACACTTTCCGGTCCGGGCATCGAATCGACGCGGCGCCTTGTCGGAACGTGGCCCGCCGAATGGATAGCCGAACGGAACCGGAAGAACGTCGAGTATCCCCTTGGGGTGGATCTCTTCCTTGTAGATCGCCGCGGCCACATGGCGGCCCTTCCGCGGACCACGCAGGTCGAGGTGTGAGATGGGATACGTAGCAATCAAGGGCGGTACGGCGGCGATCGAGGCGTCCATCGCACGCCTTGCGTACGAGCGCACCAAGGGCGGAACCGTCCTGGATGTGGACCGCGTCCTCGGCGGAATGCGTGCGCTCATAGACCAAGTCATGAGCGAGAGCAGTCTCTACAGCGAAGAGGTCGCGGCGATCTGTATCAAGCAGGCCGAGGGAAGCCCCGAAGAGGCTGTGTTCACGATGCGCGCATTCCGATCCACCCTACCCCGGAAGCACTACTCCAATGTTGTCGAGAGCGATTCCATGCGGGTGGAACGGCGCATCTCGGCCACGTTCAAGGATATCCCCGGGGGCCAGATTCTGGGCGCCTCCTACGATTACGTCCACCGTCTCGTCGATTTCGCGATGAGTGAAGAGACGGACCAGTCGGCCACGGAATGGCTCACCGCTTGGCACGATGCGACCTCCGGAACGCCTTCCGCTACGGCTTCGGCGGAGCCGGGGCGCCTTCCGAAGGTCCTGGACTATCTTCGGGATCGGGGTCTCATGAAACGGGTTGAGGTCGACCACACGGAACCAAAGGACGTCACCAAGGAGGCGCTTTCGTTTCCCACCTCCCGTTCCGAACGGCTTCAGGTACTGACGCGGGGCCAGACCGGTACGGTTACCTCCCTTGGGTACGCTTCGCTTCGCGGGTACGGTCCCCTCCTCCACCCGACCGTGGCTGAACTGCGCGTCGGGTACCTGCCGATAACGATTGCCGACCCCTTCGTTGATGAGGCGGACGGTACCGACGACGAAGACGCCTACTACATCGGTGAAGTCAAAGTAACCGAAGTCGAAAGCGTTGTGCCCGTTGCCGCGCCTCGTGGGGAGGGCCGCAGTGAGATCGAATTCGATATCGGTTACGGCATCTGCTTAGGGCAGAACGAGACAAAAGCGATTGCAATGAGCCTTCTGGACCAGTGCCTCCAACATCCGGATCCGGCGTTCCCCACACACGACGAGGAGTTCGTCTTGCTCCACATAGATTCGGTGGAGGCAACGGGATTCATCTCGCACTTAAAACTACCGCACTACGTAACGTTCCAGTCGAATCTTGACAGCGTTCGTCGCTCCCGAAATTCGAAGCAGGCCAGTCTGGCCGACCGTGACGTGGACCTGCCGCCGGCGCCGGGGGGTGGTGTATGAAATCGCTCTACAACTACGCGTTCTTCGACGAAGGGTCAAAACGCGAAATCCGGCGCGCCTCTCTCAAGGCTATCGCGATTCCAGGCTACCAGGTTCCCTTCGCCTCCCGGGAAATGCCGATTGCCCGCGGTTGGGGAACGGGAGGTCTCCAGGTAACGCTTTCGCTGATTGGGAAGAGTGACGTACTCAAGGTCATAGACCAGGGCGCGGACGAAAGTGTCAACGCGGTCAACATCAAGAAACTCGTAGGAAAAACGACCGGCGTGGAAACAACAGAGGAGACGGAGCGGGCGACCCTTATCCAGTCACGCCATCGCATTCCGGAAACGCCGCTCCGAGAGGACCAGGTTCTCGTACTCCAGGTACCGATCCCCGAACCGCTCAGATTTGTCGAGCCCAGCGAAGAGACGACGAAGCGACTCCACGCCGAGGCCGACTACAGCGGCGCCTACCTGTTGCTCTTTGAACAGATCATGCGGTACGGACGCGTCTCCACCGGTGCCGACCACCCGGTTGAGGTTCGCGATCGCTACGTGATGGCTCCGAGCCCGATTCCTCGTTTCGACAACCCAAAAATGGACCACTCCTCGGCGTTGATCCTGCTCGGCGCGGGGCGGGAGAAGAAAATCTACGCCGTACCACCGTATACGCGCGTGGTTTCCCTGGACTTCGAGGATCACCCCTTCGAGATCGAAGATGTGACAGGTCGCGTATGCCGCCAATGCGGCGCGGTGGACGTCTACTTCGACGAGCTTGTTGACGAGGAGACGGGCGAGACGTTCTTCCAGTGCAACGACACGAGTTACTGCCTCGCCCGGATGAACGCGGAGGCGGACCGATGAACAAGATCGTCCTCCAGGTAAAGGAGCTGGGAAAACGGTTCGGCGAAGGGTGCCCCCGCTGTTCAGGCGGTGACCCAACTGCGCTCGAACGGAACTACTGTCCCGCCTGCGGCACCGTCTACGCACTGAGCGACGTGTCGCTCGACCTCTTCGAAAGCGAGGTACTGGGAATCGTGGGCGAAAGCGGCAGCGGAAAATCTACCGTCCTCAACTGCCTCTACTTCGACCTCGAACCGAGCGGGGGTGAGGCGTTCATCGCCCAATACAAGAACGGCAACGAGAGCATCTTCTCCGGATCGGGTCAGACGCGGCGGTACATACGGAACCACGTCTTTGGCAAGGTCTACCAGAATCCCGTTCTGGGACTCAAGATGAAATTCTCCTCCCTCGCCAATATCGCGGAGAAGATGATCGCCGCAGGGAACCGTAACGTTGGGGCCATGGAAAATCGCGCGCGGGAACTCCTTACGCACGTCAGCATTCCGCACCACCGTATGAAAGAAGCGCCCGCCAACTTTTCAGGCGGCATGCAGCAACGGGTACAGATCGCCAAAGCGCTTTCCAACAATCCGCCTATCCTCTTGCTCGACGAGGTCACGACGGGACTGGACCTCTCCGTCCAGGCGCGCGTCCTGGACTTGGTAAAACAGATCCAGCGCGAGCTTTCAATCAGCATGCTGCTCGTTTCCCACGACCTCGGCGTGGTTCGCATGCTTGCGGATCGGACCATCGTCATGTTGAACGGTCGCGTGGTCGAGCGGGGTCTTACCGACCAGATCCTCGAAGATCCCCAACACCCTTACACCCAGGAGCTTGTGTACTCGTTGTTATGATCGTCCTTACCAACGGAACCATTGCCACACCCGAGGAAATGCTGACCGGATTCGATCTCGTGATCGACGGATCGCACATTGCATCGGTGGACCGCGCAGGAACCACCGGTGCCGTCGGGAACGAGATCGTGGACGTGGGCGGTGCGTTTGTTCTGCCCGGCCTCATCGACGTCCATTCCGACTACATCGAGCACATGGCGGCGCCCAGGCCCACGTCTATGATGGACTTCACCTTTGCCCTTCGCGAGGCGGAGCGGGAGTTGATCTCCCACGGCATTACGACGATGTACCACTCTCTTTCCATCTACGATTACACCGAGTTCTCCCACCTCCCCATACGGAGCGTCGAAAACACGCGCAAACTCATCGACGTGATCGATCGGACCCACGCATCGGAGCACTTCATCCACCATCGTTTTCACGCGCGATTCGAAATCGACAATGTGAACCGGGTGGAGGAGTTGCGCGAGTATATTCGGGAAGGAAAAGTCCACCTGCTTTCGTTTATGGACCATACGCCCGGTCAGGGGCAGTACCGGAACTTGGAGATATACCGCGAAACGTTAAAAGGCTACCGCAACCTCTCCGATGACGAGGTAGATCGTGTCATCGCCCACAGCCAGGGTCGCGAGAAACTCACGGTGGAGACGCTCCGATCCCTCGCGCGCGAAGCGAGGGCGTGCGGCATAGCGGTTGCATCCCACGACGATGACAGCGTTGAAAAGCTCGATCTGATCAGCGATTTTGACGCCTCGATCAGCGAGTTTCCCATCACCCTCGAGGTTGCCCTGGCGGCGCGGAGCCGCGGGCTCCACACCGTTGCCGGGGCGCCGAACATACTCCTGGGCGGGTCCCACTCCGGTAATCTCTCCGCCGCCGAGGCGATCCTGGCTGACGCCGTGGACGTTCTGTGCAGCGACTACTACCCGGCAGCGCTGTTGAAGGCGGTCTTCGTGATGCACCGGCAACACGGGCGCCCGCTACACGAGATGGTTCGTCTGGTCACACACAATCCCGCGGCGGCGGTCCAAGTGGACGATCACGTTGGATCTCTAACCCCCGGCAAGCGGGCCGACGTCGTGGTCGTTGATGTTCTGGACGATCAAAGCCCGGCGGTAGCTCGTGCCTACGTTGCGGGTGCCCACGTCTACTCGGCGGCGTACAGGAGATAGCGATGCAGCTTGGAACGGACCCGACGATCCACGAGGGCGCACGCTATTTTAATACGACCTTCGGCGCCTACACGGAAGTGGGGGCCATGTCGATGCTCGAGAATACGCACCTTGGCGACTACTCCTATTGCGGCCAGTTCTGCTTCTTTCAGAATACCCGCGTCGGCAAGTTCAGTAACATTGCGGCCGCCGTCCGCGTGGGACCGACGCACCACCCCACGGACCGTCCCACACAGCACCATTTCACTTACCGTCGCAAACTGTACGGACTGGCGGAGGCGGACGACGAAGCGTTCTTTGAGTGGCGCGCCGACCAGGTGGTACACATCGGTCACGATACGTGGATCGGCCACGGCGCGATCGTCATGCCCGGCGTCACGGTTGGTGACGGCAGCGTCGTTGGAGCGGCCGCCGTGGTCACCCGGGACATACCCGCCTACTCCATTGCGGTTGGCGTTCCGGCGCGCGTGGTGAAGGAGCGCTTTCCCTCGGAGGTGGCCGCGGCGCTCCAGGCGATCGCCTGGTGGGAGTGGCCCCACGAAATGCTCGGAGAACGAATGGACGACTTCACCGGCCCGGTGGAATCGTTCGTGGAGAAGTACGGAGGCGCCCGGTGAGACCGGTACTGGATGCTCAAAACCTTTCAAAACGATTCACGATTCATCAGCTCGACAAACACATCACGGGCTGCACGGACGTTTCCATCCGGATTGAACCGGGTGAGTTTGTCGGCATCACCGGCCGCAGCGGAAGCGGAAAATCGACGGTGCTCAAGCTTATCTACCGCACCTACCTGCCGCAGGAAGGGACAATACTCTACGACTCGAACGAGTTCGGCACCGTTGACCTGACCAGTGCCGATGAACAGACCGTTATCTATCTGCGGCACCACGAGATCGGCTACGTGAGCCAGTTCCTGAACGTTATCCCCCGCACCACGGCGCGGGAGATCGTGGAAACGGCGATCCTCGAAACGGGGCGCGATGCGGAGTTTGCCCGGACCGAGACGGAACGCATCCTGGCACACTTCGAGCTGGATCGTGAACTGTGGGACAGCTATCCGAACAATTTCTCCGGCGGAGAAAAACTGCGCCTCAACATCGCCCGTGCCATGGTCAAGCACCCGCGCCTCCTGCTCTTGGATGAACCGACGGCGAGCCTCGACGGGCGCTCCAAAGAACGGGTTCGACTGCTCATTGAGCAGTTGAAGAACGAGGGCACCACCATGCTGGGGATCTTCCACGACCTTGAGTTTATGGGGGGCTTGTGCGACAAGGAGTACAGCATGAGCCTCGGATCATTCACCGCATGATCGCCGATCTTCACGTTCATACCCGTTTTTCGGACGGTTCGTATACGGCCCGGGAGCTGGTGGTTGAGGCGAAGCGAAAAAACCTCTCCCACGTTGCGGTGGTTGACCACGACACGACGGCGGGACTCCCGATTATCGCCTCCCTGGCGCAGCGCGCCGGCCTAGGGATGATCCCCGGTGTCGAGATCTCCGCGTTCGATACCCGCACATCGAGGAAGATCCATCTTCTGGGTTACAGGCTGCCCCTTCCCGCGCCTCACGTGGAGGCGCTCTGTGCACCCATTCGGGAGCGCCGCAACGCCCGAACACGCGAACAGGTACAGGCGCTCCTGGAGGCCGGATACCCTATCACGCTCGAGGAGGTGGAGGAGATTGCGGCGGACTCCTTTTCGCCGGAAGAACTCGATGTCTGGGAGGGCGTTCTCTTCAAGCAGCACGTAATGGAACTGCTGGTCAAGAAAGGTGCGGCGTCCCGAATGTACGGCGACCTCTACCGTGTGCTCTTCAAGGACGACGGGATCTGCGCCGGCGACATCGAGTACGTGGACCTCTTCGAGGCGCTCGCGGCAATCCGGGCGGACGGGGGAGTCGCGGTCCTGGCGCATCCCGGGCAGCAGGAGAGCTTTGACCTCATCCCGGAACTCGTTGAAGCGGGACTCGCCGGCATTGAAGTGTTCCACCCCGACCATTCGCCGGAGGACACGGCGCGGGCACGCGCCCTGGCCGAGGATTTTGACCTCATCGAAGTGGGCGGTACCGATGACCACGGCACCTTCGGGTCTCCGCGCCGACTGGGTGAGATCACCGCCCCGGAGGCGGGCCTGGACCGGCTGCTCTCCTTCGACGACGACGAGGTAGAGTGGCTGGTCAAAACGGTTCGCTCCGCCGGCGACCTAGCGCGCCGGGCGACCACGGACGGAATCGACCCAAAACTCAAGGCGGGCGATATTCGCGACCTGGTAACGGCCCACGACATGGCGGTCGAAGGGTATCTCCGCGACGCGATCGGTTCACGCCACCCGGATCACACCTTCCTGACCGAAGAGGACGAGACGCTGCCGGAATCGACGGCCGGACCGGCATGGATAATCGATCCGATAGACGGGACGACGAACTTTGTTTCCGCCGGTACCTACTTCGCGGTCAGCGTGGCCCGTTGGGACGGCGGGGAGCCGGTCGTGGGGGTGGTGTACGACGTCATGGCGGACGAGTGCTACGTGGGCATTCCCAACCGCGGTGCCTTCTGCAACGGCGTGCCCCTCCTGCCGTTGGAACGCCCCCTTCCGCTGGAGGCGTCGGTTATCGAGGTGAGTTCCTCCACGATGAGGCGGTTGAAACGCGATTTCGGCGTCGAAACGAAGCAGATTCGAAAGAGCTTCCGCGCCCAGCGTGCGCTCGGATGCGCGTCACTCGGAGTTATCCGCGTCATTCGCGGCACTCTCGATATCTACCTCTCCGCGACGATCTCCGCCTGGGATCACGCCGCGGCCAACATCGTGCTCCGCGAGGTGGGGGGCGCCGCGGTCGTAGAGATCGGCGACGAAGAGACGGGAGAGCGCTCCCACGGCGAGGCCTCCACCTCCCCGCCGTGGTTTCGGCGCGACCGCGGCCTCTTTATCGCCGCCCGCGATCGGGCCACCCTCGACGCGCTCCTCGCACACCTCTTCCGCTCGGGACGCCCACCCGTAACCTTTCTCTAACGCAATTCTCAGAGAAACGGCATCGTTTTATTACACGACGCTAACAGAACCGACGCACGATCCACACAAGTTTCCGAAGTCGAGCGAACGTCGTTTGCGATTCGGATGCAAAACCACAAAGGAGCACAACGTGAAAAAGGTACTCCTCACGCTTGCGGTTCTGAGCATCGTTCTCAGTTCCGTATTTGCAGGCGGTCGGCAGGAAGCCGGCGAGTCCATGATGGAAGAGAAAGAAGCTCTCGTATGGGTCTGGTACCCGAACGAGTCCACCCCTGAGTTTGCCGAGTCGCGCGCCGCAGTCATCGAGGTGGCCTCGAAGGCGATCGGTCGCGAGATTACCGAGCAGCTCACTACCGACTATGCGATCGCTATTGAGGCGATGGTGAACGAGAACGCCGCGTTCTCGTGGTTCGGCGGCGAAGGCTACACGCAGGCGCACGAACGGGAAAAGGCGATCCTCCCGCTGGTAGTCAACACCGATGAAACGGGTAGCCTGGACAACGCCAAGTACTACTCGATGCTGGGTACGCTTATCGAAAACGAAGAGCAGTACAAGATCGCCGGCGAATTCAACCTGGACACGCTCGAACAGAAGCGATTCTCCTTTGTTTCGAACAGCTCGACCTCCGGGTTCCGCGTTCCCTCCAGTATCATCTCCGACAACTTCAACGTGGCGTCGGAAGAGCTTCTCGAAGGCGGCCCCGGCATGGTCTTCTCGGAAGTTATGTTCGGCGGTTCCCACCAGGGTTCCTTCTTCAACGTCCTGACGGGCAAAGCTGACATCGGCGCCTTCTGCAACGTCTGTGTGGACACCTACATCGACTTCGTTACCGGCGATTTCAACGATCCCGCCCCCGGCGACATCATCCGCGTCAAGGACAACGCCGACGCCCCCTTTGACCAGGTTCCCGGCGTCGAGGTCATCCTCGTAGCAGCGGTTCCCGTTCTCAACGCACCGATCGTCATGAACACGAACCTCCTCACGGACGAAGAGGTCATGGCCCTCAAGACGGCGTTCACGTCGGAAGAGACGATGATGATCAAGGCGATCTTCGGCGCCGACGGCTCCTCTGCGTTCTTCGAAGAGGGTGAGCAGTTCGCGCTGGTCGAAGATGCGTGGTACGACCCGATCCGCGTCCTCAGCGGCCTGAAGTAAGACCCACACTCGTTCCCGTTTCCGGCCCGGCCCCGCCGGACCGGTCAAAACGGGAACCAGCAACGGTCGTTCCCCTCGGGGAGCGACCGTTCGCGTATTGGAGACACACCTATGGCACTGCTCGAGGTTGAACGCCTCACCAAATTTTACGGCGACTCCCGCGCGCTTTCCGACGTAACCTTCAAGATCAAGAAGGGCCAGTTTGTCGCGGTCATCGGCCCCTCCGGATCGGGCAAAACGACGTTGATCCGTTGCATCAACCGCCTTATTGACGCTTCCGACGGATCGATCCGCTATGACAAGGAAGACATTCTCGCCCTCAAAGGGGCGGCACTTCGCCACGCCCGAGCGAAGATCGGCATGATCTTCCAGCACTATAACCTCGTCTATCGCCTCACCGTGATCGAAAACGTGCTGCACGGTCGCCTGGGGTACAAATCGAGCATCGCCGGTGTCCTCGGAATGTACACCGAGGAGGAAAAGACAAAGGCGGTGGAAGTCCTTCAACTGCTCGGCCTCGAGGATTATGTCTATCGACGGTGCGACCAGCTCTCGGGCGGTCAAAAACAGCGTGTCGGAATCGCCCGTGCCCTGGTCCAGGACCCTCGTATGATCCTTTGCGACGAACCGATCAGTTCGCTGGACCCGAGTTCCGCGAAGATCATCATGGACTACCTGCGGCGCATTCAAAAGGACCTGGGTATCACCATCCTGGTCAACCTGCACCAGGTAGACGTGGCAAAGCGGTACGCGGAGAGAATCCTGGGATTCAACGCCGGTCACCTCGTCTTCGACGGTCCCCCGTCGGAACTCAACAAAAAACGGATTCACGAAATCTACGGGACGGAAGCCGGTGAGCTCATTATTGATTGAAAAAACGAGCCCCACGGCGTACTTCCGGAAGCAAAAACTGACGCTGACGCTCTTCCTGCTCGGAATGATCTTTGTCTCCTGGGGAGCGTCCGTACTGACGCAGTTCGATCTGTTCGACGCGTTCGCTGCAATTCCACGCGTTGCCGCGTGGATGACCGCCAATCTCTTGCCCGACGCAAAGGCGTGGAGCCGCCTTCCACGAATCCTGGACAAACTGTGGGACACGATCCTGATGTCCGTTATGGCGTCGGTGGCAGCCTCCGTTGTCTCCTTCGTCTTCGCCATCCTCGGATCCGTGACGACGCGGCCAAACGGAGTCTTCGCGTTCCTTGCGCGTACAATTGCGTCGATCAACCGTAATATCCCGGTGGCGGCCTGGGCAATGATCTTCCTGCTCTCCTTTGGACAGAGTTCGTTTACCGGATTCCTGGCGCTCTTCTTCGCGACCTTCGGGTTCCTGACGCGGGCGTTTATGGAAACGATCGACGAGGCGTCGGCGAGTTCGGTAGAGGCGCTCCGAGCGGCCGGCGCGAGCTACTCCCAGGTGATCGCCCAGGCGGTCATTCCGGCATCGCTGCCGCAGATGATGAGCTGGGTGCTCTACATGGTGGAGACCAATATCCGAAGTGCCACCTTGGTGGGACTGCTCACCGGTTCCGGTATCGGGTTTATGTTCAGCGTCTATTACAAGAGCCTTCAGTACCGGAGCGCATCTCTCGTTGTCCTGAGCATTGTCGTGGTCGTCCTGGCTATCGAACTGATATCCAACGCCGTGCGGAGGGTGATCCTGTGACCGCGGTCAAACGCAACCTTCGAACGGGCAGAATAATCGTCAAACGGCCCACCGCGGCAAAGCGGTGGGTAAACGTCGTGTTGCTGGTGCTGCTCGCCCTTACGATCTGGGGGTTCCTCACGATCGAAACCAAAGGGACCGACCTGGGAAAGGCAACGGTGGACACGATCCGCTACTTCGGCATCATGTTCGGCAGACCCGCCGGTGTGGATACGCACTTCGGCGTGAGCGGCGCCGGCAGTTGGGGAGTCTTTACCGCGGCGCTACGCCTCCTCCTGGTAACGTTGGCGCTTGCCTTCCTTACGACACTCGTGGGCGCCATTATCGCCCTGATCCTGGGTTTACTGGCGGCGCGGAACCTCACCAACACGCGCACGAGCAATATCATCAAGGGATTCGTGGCGGTGATCCGTGCCGTGCCCACCGTTCTGTGGGTGCTGATATTCGCGATCGGGGCGGGACTCGGCGCGGTGGCGGCGGTCATCGGAATGAGCTTCCACACGGTGGGCTATCTGCTCAAAGCGTACTCGGAATCCTTCGAGGAACTGGACGAGGGCGTTATCGACGCTTTGCGAGCCTCCGGTGCCAGTTGGCTGCAGATCGTCTTCCAGGCGGTCCTTCCGTCCTCCGCAACGTACCTGCTCTCGTGGACCTTCATCCGCTTCGAGATCAACTTCGCCGTCGCCGTTGCGATGGGCGCCGCGGCAGGAGCCGGCGGCATCGGCTTCAACCTGTTTATGGCTGCCGGCTACTTCTTCGACATCAGCGAGATCGGGTTTATCACCTACCTGATTCTGGCTGTGGCACTGATCATGGAGCTGGTGGCAACACAACTGAAGAAGCGGTACCACATCCACGACTAACCCGACCGCGACCGCATGACGGGGCCGGTCATACCGGCCCCGCGGCGGGATAGTTGCACCGCCCGACACGCGGGCCGGTGACCCGCCGGCCGTAATCCAGTCCACGTTCCACCCTACCGCAGAGGCGGATTATAATCGGCACGATGCGCGTTGATACGGGGACGATCGATTGGCTCCTGTCGGGAGATCCGGCCGTCGAATACCAGGTGAGGCGTGATCTGCTCGGTGAGTCGCGCCCCGCAGTCCAGCGCCGGATTGCAACGGAAGGTTGGGGTGCGCGCTTCCTAACGGCTCGGAACGAGGATGGATCGTGGGGAAACGGTTTCTACGAGCCGAAATGGACGAGTTCACACTACACACTGCTGGACCTCCGTCTCCTGGAGCTCCCCCGCGACAATGAACGTGCCCGCGAGAGCGCCTGGGAAATTGCCCGTGAATACAAGGGCGACGACGGCGGAGTAAATCCACCCGGAACGATTAAACAGAGCGACGTATGTATCAACGGCATGTACCTGAGCTATGGCTGCTACTTCGGCGTACCCCAGACGGATCTCGCTTCGATCGTGGACTTCGTGATCTCCCAACACATGGATGATGGAGGGTTCAACTGCCGCCGGAATCGTTCCGGAGCGCGCCACAGCTCGGTTCACTCGACGCTATCGGTTCTCGAAGGGATCGCCCAGTACCAAGAAGACGGATACACATACCGGAGTGGTGAGCTCGAACAGTGCGCGGCGGCGGGGCGGGAGTTCCTGCTCCGGCATCGCCTCTTCAAATCGGACCGAACGGGGAAGGTGATCCATCCGGAACTCCTGGTGTTCGCCTTTCCGCCCAGGTGGAAATACAACGTTCTCCGGGCGCTGGACTACTTCCGGCGCGTTGCCGTTCCCCGGGACGCCCGGATGGCCGACGCCCTTGCAGTGGTCACGAAAAAACGGCGCAGCGATGGGCGCTGGCCGATGCAGCGCGCCCAGGCGGGAAGCGTCCACTTCGTCATGGAGGAGGCGCGCTCACCGAGTCGGTGGAACACGCTCATCGCGCTGCGTGTTCTTGATCATTGGAGCGTATCCGGCCCCGCGACACCGGTAGTTGACTCCGTTCCTCCGTAGATACCGCGCCGATGTCGTCAGGCGGAGTCGATTCCACGTCGTTCCCATTCGGGTACGTCCTTGTCGTTCGTACGGAATCTCGTTGTAATGGACACATGCGACGCGTTGGATTTGCCCTTGGAGTTCTGTGCCTCGGTTTCGTGCTACCGGTGTCCTCGCTCGAGCCGTTGCGGATCACTCTCGATGCGTTCCCTGCAACGGAAAAGATCGCCCTTCCTCCGGGTGTCGAGGCGCGCTATTTTGCGCTCATGGAAGACTCCGTCGCCGCGCTGCCGCGGTTCGCGATCCAAAATTCGATTTCAACAGCCGACGCACGACTCGAATACGGCGTTGTGGATTACGTGGAAGAACGCATATGGGTGCCCGATGAGGATCAATCGGAAGACGACGAGGGGGGTGAGTTCTTCCAGTGGTTTGGACGAGTGCTGTTCGGGTGGCTCGGCGGAAGATCAGCGAAGGCGACGGAGAAGGGACAATGGATGTACGACGCATCCCTCGTCGTGCGGGCGCGACTCGTTTCAATCGAGGAGAACGGAAAACATAAGCGCTTTACTCTGACCTCAGAAGCGCGTGCCGAAAGCTCTCCGGCGGTGCGTGCGGCGGTACTGGAAGCGCTGGCGCCGGATGTCGACGGAGAGTTGCGTCGGCTCTTCATTCTTCGCGGTGCATCGACGCGGCTTGACGATCGATCGGTCGCGATCGACCTCGGCAGCGAGCTGGGCGTTGAACCGGGCATGATCTTTCGGGTGGCGGACCCGGAGACGGCCGGTGCGCTTTCCCTCGCCCGCGTGACAAGCTCCAAGGCGGGTGACTCCGTTGCTGACGTCGTCCGGCGCCACGGCACCGACAACTCTTCGGGAAGCGCCCGGGAACTCGTCGACAACCCGGCGGATCTTCGTGCGGATCTCGTCTTCGATCTTCCCGCCGGTCGGGATCGACCCGGTTCGGGGAACGATACGCCGTCGGTATCCGCATCGATCACGGTTGTTCTTGCGCCGTATTCGCCGGTGTACGGTGGAGGGGGCATCCGAATCTTCAGCGTGGATGATTCGCGGGAACGCCAGGACGCCGGCTTCGGGCTGCTCCTCTTTGCCGGGTACCAGATCGTCCAGCGCCCCCGAGTTCGAACGAGTGCGATGATACACGGTGGCGTCGACCTTGTGTTCCGGCCGGACGACGCGGACGAATCGACGAGCACGGCGCTCCTGACGCTCGCCCCAGGTATCGAAACAAGCGTTGTCCTCACACCGGACGTGGATGCAGTAATCGGCGGCGGGTACCGCTTTGCCACCACCTCCGATTCCTGGCAGGTCATCACCGATGAAGAGGGGGAAGAGACGCGGCGAGGAACGTTCGACGGATCGGCACCGGCCGTTTCGACACGCGGTCCTTTCGCCTTCATCGGGCTTCGCTACTGTTTCTATTGAGCTCGTGATCATAGATCCTTCAGAGATCGGGGCCACCCGTTCCGACGGCGGGAAGGTTGTACGAGTACTGGACGAATCGTGGTACGAGTGTACCCGTGATCGGAACTGACAAGCCTGCCTCGCCTTGACGATTGTCCGGGGCGACCGTACGCTTTTTCGAACAAGGAGTTGTGCCATGTCAGAGACGAAGGGAGACAAACGCCTCCGGCGTTGGTTCACCATCCATTTTGCGGCGGATGTCGCGGTGGCTGTGCCCCTGATGATTGCTCCCCGGTGGCTGCTCGCAACGCTGGGCTGGCAGACGATTGATCCCGTGGCGGCTCGCCTCGTGGCGGCGGCGCTCTTTGGAATCGGCATCGAGTCGCTGCTTGGACGCGATGCACCGGCGGCGGCAATAAAAGCGATGCTCAATCTCAAAATCATCTGGTCCGCCGCGGCGGTCATCGCGCTGGCGCTTGCCCTGGTGGAGAATTCACAGGGTAGACCGTGGAGTCTCTGGATAATCCTGGCGATTTTTCTCGGTTTCAACGCGGTTTGGGTGCTGTTTCGACTCCACCTTCACGATACCCGTACGATACCCAACAAAACCACTCAATAATAGGGTATACTGCTGCTCCCTATGAGCGAAATGCAAAGAAGATCATCCGTTGTTCAGCGGTTCCTGCTGTTCACCCTGCCCGTAGTAATCGTCATTCTGGCGGTACTCACCGTATTCAACTACAACCGCCTGAGTACGATTCAACTCGATTTGAAGACGGAAGTCGGGAACACGACAACCGAATCGGTCAAGCAGGCGCTCCTGACCTGGGTCCTGGACCAGGTGGATATCGTCCGGGCAATTGCCGTTGACGACCGCGCAGCCGCGGTAATAGCGGATCCCGAAGACAGCGACGTCTACTCCGAAGCGCGGGCGTGGTTGACGGACTTCGTGGCGCAGTTCCCGTACATGGAGAATATCGTCCTGGTACGGTTTTCCGAAGAGGGAGCACCGGTCCAGGTTGATCTCGGAGGCGTTCAAACGGAAGTGCCCGACGGGTCCTTTCTCGTGGCGGGAGCCGGGAGTATCGTCGGCCTGGGAGGCGGCCGCAACTACATCGAGGCGGTGCGTGCAGGAAGCGAGGTCTTCATCAGCGAGGCGTACCTGAGCATCACGAGCGGTGCGCCGATCTTTGTCGTATCGGTACCGGTGGAGGCCAACGGGCGAGTGGCAGGCGTGGCGCTCGTAGCCCCGCGCCTCGATTACTTCACTGACCGTTTTGGCACCATGGAGCACTTCAGCCACAGCGAGTACGTTTTTATGAGTGACGACGGCGGCAACCTGATCGCACACCCGAATCCGGATCTGGTCCTCACGGAAGAGGGGGTGGAGGCGTTTGCGCCGGTGTACGAGATCGCCCGGAGCGGAGAGAACGTCTTCCAGACCGAGTTCGGCGGAACGCGCAACCTCTACGTCGCAAACATCGTCGACTTCGACGGCGACACAGCGGCCAACTGGAAGATCTTCTACCGGGAGGACATGGTGAAAATCACTGAGACCTCCCGTCGCGCCCTCGTGGCGTTTGTCATCACCGCCGCGGCGATTGCAGTGGTGTTGTCGATCCTGATCCTGGTGCTCTCCCGCCGATTGATCAAGCGCCCCCTTGGCGTGGTGGACGGTGAACTGGCAACGATCGCCAGTGGACGCGGGGACCTCACGCGGCGGATAGAGGTGAAACGAAACGACGAAATCGGTGCAATCAGCGACTCGTTCAACAGCTTTCTCGGTACCCTCGCGGGTATGGTCAAACGCGTGAAGGCCACGGTTGAGGCGAATCTGGCCGTGCGTTCACAGCTCTCCGCCTCTACCACCGAAGCGTCCGCTGCGGTCCATGAGATCACCGCCAACATAGGTTCTATCGAAAGGGTCCTGGAACGGCTCACGGACCAAGTCCACGTGGCGTCCAGCTCAACGGAAGAGATTCAGCGCAACATCGACACGCTCTCGGACCAGACCAACCAGCAATCGGCAGCGGTGGCGCAGTCAACGGCGTCCGTGGAAGAGATGATCGCCTCACTTCGCAATACCGCGATCGTCACCGAGCAGCGCCGGGAGGTGGCAGACAGCCTCGTTGTAGCTGCCGAAGCGAACAGCGAGAACTTGGCAACGACCGTTTCGGCAATCGGTGAAGTCAACACGAGAATCGATTCCATCCTTGAAATGACGTCCGTGATCGACGGTATCTCGGCCCAGACAAACCTGCTGGCCATGAACGCAGCGATCGAAGCGGCGCATGCCGGCGACGTCGGTCGCGGTTTCTCCGTTGTGGCAGACGAAATCCGGAAACTCGCCGAGAGTTCCGCCACGAGTTCCCGCCGAATAGCGGATGAGGTCAAGACAATCATCGACTCAATCCGGACGTCGAACACAAACGTAACGCAACTTGGGAAAACGCTGGACGACATGATCGAACAGATTCGCGTCATGGCGGCGACGTTCTCCGAGATCTACAACAGTACGATGGAGATCTCCGCCGGGAGCGACCAGGTGCTCAAGGCGATGACCGTGCTCAACGAGGTATCCACACGAATCGCAACGGCCACCACCGAAATGAAAACGGGCTCGCAGCACACCGTGGAAGCGATGAACGCCGTTTCGGACCTGACCGGTACCACCCGTTCAGCGGTGCAGGAGATTACGATGGGCAGCCAGGAGATCCTCCAGGCCATGTCCGACCTGCAGGAACACGCCGAGGAGATCGGTCGCAAGACGGATGAGCTATCGGATAACGTGAGTCAGTTCGTGACCGACTAAATCGGGAACGCAAATCGAACGCTCATATTCGCTTGATACGGTTGGATCGTGCGGCTCGACTACAGCAACATCGCACATAACCTCGCCACCGGGGTATTCCCGAGACTCGGCGCGGTACACCGTCTCAGCCTTCGGCGAGTCACGGCGCTGGTCGTTTCATGTCTCCTGTTCTGCTACGCCAGGGCGACCCTCCTCCTCTTCGCCGCGTTTGATGAACTGTTCTTTCGAGGATATCGCCGGCAGGTGGTACAACGTCCGCTCTTTGTGGTCGGCAATTTCAGGAGCGGCACAACGCTGCTCATCAACGCGCTCCACGCCGGTGCCCCGCACACGAGATCGCACAACACCTGGGAGATATACCTGGCCCCCACGGTGAGCCAGCGACTCTTCTTCTCGTTGCTTGCCCGGATAGACCGGCGCCTCGGGGGACGGGCAGCCGCGTTCGTCCACGCCATAAACGAACGCCACTTCAAGAGTCTGGCTTTGCACCCGGTCGATCTGTTCGGTCCGGAAGAGGACGGCGGCGTACTACTACACATCTGGTCCGGTTTCTTCACCTGGTTCGCCTTTGCCCGCCGCGGCGTCTTGCCGGAGATGGCACACATCGATTCACTGCCAAAACGGCGCCGTGACCGTATCGTCCGTTTCTATCGCCAGGTGGTGAAAAAAACACTCTATGCCCACCTCCGCCGCTATCCCGGACGCGACGTTCCGGTCTTTCTCTCCAAGAACCCGTCGTTCACGGGAATGATCGCGACGCTGGCGGATGCGTTTCCCGATTCGCGCTTTGTCAACATCGTACGTGATATGGAACCAACCCGGCGTTCGACAATAGCGTGGTTTCGCTTCTGGTTTGCACTGCTGGGAACGCGCGACACCGCCCCTGAGCTGGAAATGGCTATTGACCGCCTCATGAACCACTGGTATCGCTATCCACGGCGGGTGTTCGCCACGATGGAAGAGACGCGCCACGCGACAATTGCTCTGGCCGACCTCGTTTCGGATCCACGACGAACGCTTCACCGCCTGGTGGACCGGCTCGATCTCCATTGGCTTCGGGATCCGGCGGTGCTTGAACGACAGATAGCGAAAATGGACCGTCAGTACGGTACAGTTGCGGCCTAGGAGTTGAGTATGCACTTGATCATTCCGTTTCCCCAGTTCCTGCAACCGGAGATCATTCCCGGCCTGCCCTTTCGCTGGTACGGCATGATGTACCTGGTGGCGTTTGCCATCACCTACGTTCTCACGCTCTACCAGGTAAAACAGCGACGCCTTGAGGTCTCAACGGAAACGGTAACCGACTTCTTTTTCTGGGGTATCGTAGGCCTCTTGATCGGAGCCCGCCTCTTCTCGGCGCTGATCTTCGACGAGACCGGCTACTATTGGCGCAATCCACTGCGAATATTCTGGCCCTTCGACGAATCGAGGCGCTTCGTTGGTATCCAGGGAATGAACTACTACGGTGGTCTCTTGGGCGCCGTGGTCGGTTTTATGATCTACGGGCGCCGCAAGGGGCTCGATGTGGTCGATTTCGGGGACATGATGACGGCGGCGATTCCGCTGGGGTACACCTTTGGCCGGGTGGGTAATTTCATCAACGGTGAACTCTTTGGACGCGTGACGACGGCCCCCTGGGGCGTGATCTTCCCCCACGCACAGGAGTTCCCGGCCGGTGAATCGTGGGTCCAGGAGACGGCCCGGGCGGCCGGGCTCTCGGTCCCCGCGGACCCCTCCGTACTGGTGAACTTGCCGCGCCACCCAACGCAGCTCTATGAGGCGCTCTTCGAGGGAGTGATCGCGTGGCTCGTTATCTGGTTCTTCCTGCGGAACAGGCGCCCCTTTCGTGGTTTTATCATCGGAATCTACGTTCTCAGCTACGGCGCCTTCCGCTTCGTCATCGACTACTTCCGTATGCCCCTGGGAAGCGACTACCTGCTGCGATTTGCATCGGACCCGTCGATTCCACCCTACCGGCTGCTCACACCCTGGAACTTCATCGCCAGCCAGGCCTGGAGCCTGCTCATGGTTGTCGCCGGTATCGTTATTCTGATCGTCTTCAAGCGGCTTTCACTGCAGGCGGCCGAACCGACGGCTGACGCCGGGGAAACGGAATCCCGGGGCGGGAGCCGCCGGAAGCTCCGTAAACGAATCAACCGGATCTCATAACCGGTCCCGCACGCGACCTCCCTGCGGGGACCGGACGAGTACGTATCCCTTGCTCAACCGGGCACGCCGGAGATCGCAGGCCTCCGCACTCGTCCGGTCCCGGTGGTGTGTACCAGGCGGTGTCCCCGGCGCGCGTCTCCCTCCGGTGGTCACCCGGGGGACCGGTCGCCTGCGTATCCCTGCTCAGCCGGATCGATCAAATGTAATTTATTATTGAGTAAAGAATTAGAATCGATTGCATCAATCATCGTCGTCGTTTCCAGGTTGCGGGATCACGCGCGAAATGCATAACGGCAAGTACGGAAACGGCGTCAGGGCCATCTACGTAAAACACTCCGTATGGGAATCGTGCGATCGGAGCACGTCGAATCTCGTGTTCAACCACGGCAAACATGTGGGGATGTTCTCGAATATGTTGAAACGTCGTTTCAACCGCATCCAGGAAGTTCAAAGTGATGTGTCGGCCACGCTCGCGGTCGAGCCATTGCGTCGCCTCACGGATGTCTGATTCCGCAAGCGATCGAACGATGAGACGCTTCACGCAGGAAGCGACCCTTCGATGCGAGCGCGCGCTTCCTCCCACGCCGATCCGTGCTCCGGATCGTTCCGGTACTCGTCATAGCGCCGCTTCAATTCAGCGTGCTGCGTTTCGCTCAATTCGTACGCTTGCTCATCGCGTTCCCAGAGTATTTCAGCGATTTCATGCTGCTCCTGGAGACTGAGTTTCCTGATCTCTGCAATGATCGCTTCCTTGGTCATGGCGCCGCTCCTGTGAATAAGTATATCAACGTTTGTATCCGCTGTCGGCTCTTCGCTGTTTATATGCTCGCCCGTAACGGGCATTAACGTGAATCAGGAGTGCCCATTCATGGCCGGACGCGTCGCACGCAGAGTCGATCTTGCACCTGAAAAACGCAGACACCTGGAGGCGTTTGCCGCACACCTCGGCATGTCCCGAGAAATCGTCGAAACGTGGCGCTCTCGCTTCCTCGAACGCGTTGATGAGAAGAACCAATACCAGGCACTTGAGCGCTCACACCCGATGCTGCCGATGGGCCTCGGCCACCGCGCGCCTTCGCCCTGCGGGACCGGACGAGTACGTATCCCTGCTCAACCGGACACGCCGGAGGTCGCAGGCCTCCACACTCGTCCGGTCCCGGTTGTGTGCACGCGAGGCGTCTCGGACGCGTCTCCCCCGGGGGACCGGTCGACTGCATATCCTTGCTCGGGTGACAGGTGAAGCGGGCCGATGTGTCGTCTACTGGCAACGGCACAAAGCTCGATCTCCGGCTCGGCGGCGGTCGCTTTGATCCCCGACCTGTTCACGATCGTCTACCGTGTATGTAGCTGCGAATAGAATGCAGAATGGGTGAGAAAACTACGGGATTCGGCGGGATATAGCGGGATGACGCGAGTCCAAGAATGCAACGTTGTTACACAGGCAGCAACTCCGCGCGCGCCGCGAAATCGCGCCAAAATCGGGGCGGAATCCGGCGACCCAAACCACTAAACTGCATTAGGTAATCAGCGACGGAGTCAGTCTCTATCATCTCCCCATGAGGCCGAGGCGGTTCCGGGTCTGGAACTTTTCCGCTGACAGCGACTACCACACGCAGCGAAACAACATGGTCATACCGCACGCGTCGTGCGCACCGACGGCAATGATCATGGCGCTGAAACAGGCCGGAATCGATCTTCAATCATCAAAAAACGAACAGCCGGAAGACTATCTGACCAGGTTTCTCCAATCGCCATCAGCGTACCGGGAAATGCGCGAACGAGCGTCGTGGGCGTTTGACCGGAGAACAGGCAAACCTCTGTACCCGCCGAACGAGGTGCATGTGATGCTCACCTGGGCTGCCAACCGACTCGCAAGGAAACTGGTGTCGGTGTTCGACACAAAGTGGGATCTCACGACGTTGGTACACGTGCTCGTGAACGGGAGCGGGATCGTACTGTCGGGATTGTTTCCAATGTCCAATGGCGGGGATCTCAATCATGTGGTCAGCCTCGCCGGTTTCCGACTTCAACGCCCGGCCACTGCCGAAGAGCTGCTTCGCGATTCGCAGGCGTCCGATCGAGTTGAATCGTGGATCATCGACGATCCGTACGGGAACTGGCGCAAGGACTATCGCGATCACCACGGCAACAACATATCGATGTCCACCACAGAGTGGGCTTCTATCATCAAACCAATCGGGAGTCGCTCGGTCTGGGCGCACGTCGTTGGACCGTCGCGTGACTCCACCCGGGAGGCTGCGTGAAAATCCGTCACAAGCAACTGTTTCTTCTGATCGTCGCAACGATCATCACGATGTTGATGATCACGATGTTGGAGAGTTCCGTCGTGATCGGTGCCGTTGCCGGTGTCTACCTGGCGGCCGCCGGCGCCTACACCGCTCTGGACCTCAAGGCGGTGGTTCGTGGGACCGGTGATCTGCCTGCTGGTCAGTTCGTTGTCGCCGACGTCGGGAAGTACATCGTTGCGATCGTTCTCATGACGGTCTTGTTCGTTTCCGCCGTCGTGAAGCAGCGCGTATCCGGAGTCGACCTTGAAGTCGCGATCGCGTTTTTCGGTCCTGGTATCGTCGGGATCATCGCAATCGTGATCGCGGGCTTGAAATCGAACAAGGTCGCAACCGGCATCACGAAATCGACCAAAAAACGAACCGCTGCGAAGGCGCCGATTGCGGAGTCTTCCGGGTGACCGACGTGAGCGCGGTTCTTATCGTATTCGTGGTGCTGTTGGTCAGCATGGCGTTTCTCTTGAAGAGGAACGCCATGCTCAAGCGCCGCAATACCCAGCTCGCCGAGGCGAACGCGTCTGTGTCGGCCGAGGTGTCCAGACAGAAACGGCAGATCAACGCTGCCCGACGACTCGACAATGTCAAAACGGCAAACCGAAACGAGGCAACACATGAAAAAGCTCTCGTGGATGAGACTTCTGATAGCGATCTCGTTGACGACGCTAACAGTCTTTTCCCTTGATTCGTGCAGGACGATCAGGCCCGCCGAGCCGGAAGTGGTCTATGTGGAAACGGCGATCGTGCACCCGGCGGTCCCGTCGCCGGCGGAAACGACGTCCGTCGAGTTCCACGACATCAACGAGTACTCCGATCTGGCGGATATCCCCCCGGGGCTTCTGTTGACGTACGAGAACTATCGTGCCATGCGCGAGAATATCATCGAGTACCGTCGTGAGATCGCCGACCTCCGCGCGACCATCGAATACTACCGCTCCGCCTACCCGGAGAGTGAAACGCAATGAACGCTGAATCCGCGAGTCTGACGATCGCGATCATCGGTACGCTCGTATCGGCCGGCATCTTCGTCGTTGCGTTGGTAACGCTGAACAACCGATTGAAGCGTGACAGAGAGGAACAGCAACAGCTCCTCGGGAAAGAACTCAATGGTG
Source organism: Spirochaetales bacterium (assembly GCA_028282545.1). Lineage (GTDB taxonomy): Bacteria > Spirochaetota > Spirochaetia > DSM-27196 > Alkalispirochaetaceae > JANQHT01. Next base: position 5,582 of record JANQHT010000043.1, on the reverse strand, counting down.
CGATTGAGTCCTTCAAGAAAGAGGTTGGAACACGGATTATCGCCGTCGACGACAAACGCCGTGAGGACGTCCAGGCGCTCCATGCTCGGATTTACGAACTCGAAAACCGCACGTTCGCGTCGATCTCTGAGCGCTTGGGAAAGGTTGAATCGGAGATGTCCGGGGTTCAATCGGAGTTGCAAGGAAACACGATGATCCTGCGGATCATCCAGGAGAAGTACATCAACGAGGGGTCCTCATGAGTGACATCTTCGCGCCGAATCAACGAATCATCATGCTCCAGGGGATGGAGCAGGACAACGATTTCAGCCTCTCAAACGAGATGCTGCAACGCCTGTTGAATCTCTACGGTCACGGGATTGGCATCTCCCGCGTTGATGAGCATATACGGTGGCTGGAACGTGAGAGTCTTGTCACAGTTGACGAGCTTGGCAACGGCGTTCTCGTGGCGAAGCTTACACGCGCCGGTGTCGATGTCGCGCGTGGCCATGCCCAGGTTGCAGGCATCGAGCGACCGCTCCCGGAGTAGTCGTGGGTCAACGATCGTCAATCGAGAAACTTGATCCGGATCTCAGAAAGCGCCTCGTTGAACTGCTGGCCGATCCGAACGTCACGCAACAGGCTGTGGCCGACGTGATCAACGCAGAAGCCGGCGAACGGGTTGTCAGCAAGAGCGCCGTGAATCGGTACGCGAAGAAGATGGCGCGTTTCGCCGAGCGGAACAAACAGGCGCGGGAGGTAGCGGATCTCTACCTTGAGAAGTACGGCGAAGAGCGGCAAAACAAACTCGGCAAGATCATCAACGAACAGGTTCGCATGGTCGCGTTCGATCTCCTCATCAACCTCGAGGAGATAAAGGAAGACGAGACCAACCCGGAACACCTCGCGGACTTGGCGTTCATCATCCAGAAGGTGAGTCGAAGCATCAAGGATCTCGAACAGGCAGCCACCGTAAACGCCGAACGCGAGAAGGCGATTCGGCATGACGCACTCGTGGAAGCAGCCGCGGCGGCAGAAGAGACCGCCAAAGCCAGTGGTTTGTCGGCTGACGCCGTCGAACGAATCAAGCGCCAGATCCTCGGATTGTAGAGGCGGTCGTGGAATCCGCAATGACTCAGACACCAGACGACATTCTCCTCCCGTATCAGAAAGCGTGGATGGACGATCGATCGGACGTCAAGGTCTGGGAGAAGTCCCGTCGGATCGGCGCCTCGTACGTGGAGGCGCTCGATTCGGTCATTCAGGCAGCGAAGAGCCGTCCCGCCGGCGGCCAAAATACCTACTACGTATCCTACAACAAAGAGATGACGAAGCAGTTCGTGAAGGACTGCGCGTTCTGGGCGAAGATGATCGGCGCCGCCGCCTCGGAATTGGAAGAAGTCGTTCTGGACGACGGTGACAAGGACATTACCGTCTACCGAATCCAGTTTGCGAGCGGGTATGAGATCTGGGGTATGCCGTCGGAGTCGCGGAATCTCCGATCAAAGCAGGGTCGCGCGGTCATAGACGAGGCCGCGTTCGTCGACGATCTCGCGGATTTGCTCAAAGCCGCAATGGCGTTCCTCATGTGGGGTGGCCAGGTCCGGATACTCTCCACGCACAACGGTGATGATAACGAGTTCAACGATTTGCTGAAGCAGATCAAAGACGGAAAGCTGGGCTATAGCCTCCATCACATCACGATCGACGATGCACTTCGAGCCGGGCTGTTCGAACGGATCTGCCTGGTTCGAGGACTCGAGTGGTCCACTGCTGCCGAGTCGAAGTGGCGCGAAGAACTCTTCGCCTTCTACGGAGACGACGCGGACGAGGAGCTTCTCTGTATTCCAAAACGGTCGGGACAACGGTACTTCTCTCGTGCGCTCATCGATTCAATCGTGGACGACTCGATTCCAGTTATCCGTCTCGAGAAAGATGATTCGTTCACCTGGGAGAAGCAAACGCGGAGGGAGCGCACCATCAAACGGTGGTTCGACAGCGAGGTGCGCCCGATCCTCGAAGCGCTCTCGAGAATGGTGTATATGGGCGAAGACTTTGGCCGTTCGGGCGACCTCACCTCACTATGGTTCCTGGAGGAGCAACAGAACGGCGATCTGATGACCGTGCTCGAGATCGAGATGCGAAACATCCCGTTCGATCAGCAGCGACAGACCGTTTTTCTATGCCTTGAGACACTCCCGGTATTCGGTGCGGCCGCGTTCGACTCTCGGGGGAATGGCCAAATGATCGCCGAGCTGGTAGCCCAGGAATGGCCCGGGTACGTCCATCAGGTGATGCTTTCGCGAGGTTGGTATCAAGAGAACTTCCCAAAACTCAAGAGCCGCATCGAAGACAGGGAAACGTCCGTCCCGGCCGACCCGTTTGTGCGGGACGACTTCAGGACCATCGGCCTGAAACAGGGCGTTCCGCAGGTCCTCGAACGCACCGGTGACAGCAAAGCGAAGCGTCACGGCGACGCGGCAATCGCGATGTGTCTCGCCGTTTTTGCTGCGAACGAGGACGGTGTCGGCGGACACCATCCGTACGAGTACCACGGTGTTGAAACGATCAACCCGTACCGAATGCAGGAGCGGAATCCATGGGACGACTGAACGACCTGATGTCAAAGATCCGTCGGAGCGGCGATAACGAGCCCGTTGTCTCCGAAAAGGACCTGGTGCAACAGGACGCCACGCCGGTGCCGAACTCCAACCGGAGTCCCTGGAGCGATACCGTTCTCATGAGCAGCATCACACCCGCGCGACTCGGTGAAATCATGATCGCCGTCCGTCAGGGCGAAAACCCGGCGGAATACCTCGAACTCGCTCAGGAGATCGAACGCCGGGACGCCCACTACGGATCGGTCCTCTCAACTCGGAAAGCGGCCGTCGAGTCCCTCGACATGGTTGTCAAACCGGGAGGCGAAGACGACCAGGCACAGGAGATCGCCGCGGCCATCAAAACCGACATCGTTGAGAACCCAGCGATTCTCGATCTTCTGAAAAACAGCCTGGACGCACTCGGCAAAGGGTTCGCCGTCAACGAGATCATCTGGGACACTTCCGAGCGGGTGTGGAAGCCCGCTCGCTACCTATGGCGAGACCAACGCTGGTTCAAATACGACGAGAAGGACGGACGAACGCTCCTCCTTCGGGATCCCCGAGGCACTGACGCAACACCGCTGAAACCATACAAGTTCGTCGTGCACGAGCCGCTCCTTCGATCCGGCCCCCAGATCCTGGGTGGGTTGGCATACACTGCCCTCTTCCTGTGGCTGGTGAAATCCTACGACGTCACGAGCTGGGCCGCATTCGTTGACCGGTACGGGTACCCGGTTCGACTCGGCAAATACGGACGGAAGGCGACCAAGGACGACATAGCGACGTTGAAGCGAGCCGTCGCGGCGATCGGGAGCGACGTGGGAGCAGTCATCCCGGACAGCATGCTCATCGATATCGTTGAATCATCGAATAAAAGTGCGAGCGCCCAGGTCTACGAACGCCTGGCGAAGTGGTGCGACTCGCAATTGAGCAAACTCGTGCTCGGTCAGACGATGACCACGGACGACGGATCGAGTCGCTCCCAGGCGGAGGTGCACAACGAGGTTCGCCAGGACATCGTTGCCGCAGATGCGGTGCAGCTCTCCCGAACACTGAACCGGGACGTCGTGCGCCCGTACGTTCTGTTCAACTTTGGACCGCAAGAGCACTACCCTCGCGTGCTGCTCCAACAGATCGAAACACAGGACGTCAAAATCGTCGTTGAAAGCGTGGAGAAGTTGGGTCCCATGGGGCTCAAGGTTCGCGCCGACGAAATTCGTTCAATGCTCGGGTTGAGTCGCCCGGAAGACGACGACGAGACAATTGGCGGTGTGGCGATCGAGTCGAAGGACGATCAGGAGTCGGATACGGACGATGCGACGAATGCCGCTCTTGCCCTGAACAGTCAGGGCATCGAGTTGGTGGAAGAGGACCTGGTCACCGAAGCCGAAGAGGCCGACTTCGTGGAGATCACTGGCGATATCGAGGCGGTCCTGGGGAAAGCGCTTGCGGCGAGTTCAACCTACGCCGAGTTCACACGGCAACTGGAGACTCTCACGGCCGAATGGCCGGCGGACAGAACCGCGGAGCTGATGGCCGTGGCGACGTTCAAAGCCAGAATCCTCGGAATGGAAGAGTTCGATAGTGATTAGCGCGCCTGCATGTCGTGGCCCCGTGACGCGACGGGGCTTTTTTCGTTTGGAGGACCGATGATCCCGCGGGAAGCGCTCGACTTCATCAAACGGAAGCAGCTTCGAACCGAGTTTAGCTATCTCGATATCTGGAACGAGGAGCACGCCACCGCGTTTTCCGTTGCGAAGGCTATGCAGGTCGACGTGCTTACGGACATCAAATCGGCGGTCGAGAGCGCGATCGAGAACGGAGAGACGTTTCGATCGTTCGCCAACGGTTTGGCGCCTACACTCCAGAGCAAAGGGTGGTGGGGGAAGAAGGAGACCGTCGATCCGTTGACGGGAGAGTTGGTGCCGGCTCAGCTCGGGAGTATGCGTCGGCTTCGGACGATCTATCGGACGAACCTGCGAACAGCGTACTCCTACGGTCGCTGGCAACGCGGACAGGAGAGCACCGCGCACACGCACATTCTCTATCTCAACGGACCGAGCCGCAATCATCGGAAGCAACACCGAGCGTGGCACGGACTGCTCCTGCCGAAGGATGATCCGTTCTGGGATACGCATTTCCCGCCGAACGGTTGGGGGTGCAAGTGCTACGCACGATTCGTTACCAGACGAACGGCGGATCGATTGCAGCGCGATGGTATCCGGAATCCGGTTACCGCGGACGGTCGCGGCGGCGGATCAACAACGGTGACGACCAAACGACCGTCGGTGTCGTACCGCACCTTTGTCAACCGACGGACAGGAGCCACCGAACGCATTCCGGTCGGCATTGATCCAGGCTTTGCGTGGAACCCGGGGGCCGGTCGATCGACCGTGGCACGTCGGTCGTTCGCCGAGAAGGACCGGGAGCTATCGAACACCCTACGCCCGTCTGCCGCCGGCGGCACCCCGGTGTCGGATCGACTCGTGCCGCGAATGCGAGGGCACAGACGGGAAGCGTACGAGCGGGTGGTTGCCGCGATCAGAAGCGTTCATGGGGACGGCCCCTTGCCGAAACTCGACGTCAAGAGTTCCAGTTCAACGTCGTTTCACGGTGCGTTCAGGTACGTTCCAGGTGGCGCACCAGGGGACATCCGGATCGCGTCCGGCGATCATCTGGAACTAACGGTAGCCCACGAGATCGGTCATTTTCTGGACTACAGTGGTTTGCCGGGAGGTGGGTTTACTAGCCTCAATCGTCTCAGTGGTGCGATGAATGAGGTTCTCTCTCGATCGGTTGACACGGACACGTTTCGAACAATTGGAAGCCTCCCTCGATCGCGAGCGCATTACCTGACCGATCCGTGTGAGGTGTGGGCGCGCGCGTACGCGCAGTATGTTGCATATCGCAGTGGCGACGGCGTGATGATGGCACAGCTCAACACGATCTTGCAGTCGGAGACGCCCGGTAATAGACTCACGCAGTGGACTCATGCTGAGTTCG
>JANQHT010000132.1 GCA_028282545.1 Spirochaetales bacterium | reverse complement strand
GACGGCGCTCATAACGTCGAGCGTGACGGTTCGTTCAAGCGTGTTTCCCGGGATGATCCGGTATTCATTGGTGAACGACACCGTTGTCGCACTCTCACCGGCGACGATCTGGAACGGATAGGAGAACGAAACGCGGTCACCCGAAGCGTTATCGTGGAAGAGGGTGGTTATCGACGTAGCGGAGGGAACCTGCGCCCCATCCACGTAGGTTGAAGTCACGAGATCGATCGTATCCAGTGGATCCCCGTTCGGGTCGTCGGGCCATTCGGAGAGCGGAACGTACCCTGCCACGGTTGCTTCAAACTGGCGCCCCTGGGCGGCGGCCACCGGGAGCGTCATTCCGCCCTCGTCGATCCTGACCGATGCACGGAGTACCGGGCTGTACCGATCCATCGAAATGAGTATGGAATCGGTACCGATCGGAATCGTTCTTTTCCCGTACGCAACGATGACGTCATCGACGGCGCTGGCGGCATCGCTACCGGTGTTGATTCCGATCGCCTCGGCGACAAGCAGCGTGTTCACCGGGACCTCCGCCTCGAGGGAGTAGTTCCCGGCCGTGTCCGCGTCGTTGATCACCTTGGTGACGTAATTCGTCTGGTCACCCGGCCGGTGAACGCTGATCCGCACTTGGTCGATTTCAGCCGCGTAGACTTCGCTGGCGGTGATCGATCCGTTTGCCGCCGAGCCGGCGGGAACCGCGATCGTCACCCGCGCTTTCGGCGTTACGCTGCTCTCGCCGCTGGAGCCGCCGCGATCGAGGCCCGTCAGTTGGCAGGACCCGACGATCAATACGATCAAGAGAACACCTAGGGCTCCGATATTTTTATTTCGATGTGAGATTGACAACCGCATCCCAATCCTCCGCTGGTTCGTTTTCCAGGAACTCCTCGGTATTGGCGAGGAATTTCTGCGCTGGTCCGTCGTTTTTGTCTATCTTGAGGCACTCGCTGAAGAGCTTGTGCGCTTGTATAAAGTCGCGTGATTCGTAGCCGGCGATTCCCTCTTCAAAGGTGCGGACGAGTTCCTTCGCCTCGGAGGTGGCGTCCGACGTGTTGTCCACCAGTTCAAAGAGCCGCACCGGTGTGTTGATCCCCACCACGCGCACCCGGTCGAGGGAACGCGTGAGGAAATGGCTGCCTACCAGTTCCTTGGTGGCTTCGCTGATCAGGATCCACGTCCCGTATTGCTTGTTGACGCCCTCCAGGCGGGCGGCCAGGTTTACCGTGTTTCCCATCATGGTGTAGTTCATCTTCCGGTCGGTACCCATGTTCCCGACCACCATGTCGCCGGAGTTGATGCCGATCCGTGTGAGCAGCGGACCCGGGGTCATCTCCTCCGCCAGGAATTCCTTGTTGAGTTCGAGTTCGACCTTTTTCATCGCTACCGCGCTTCGGCACGCCCGGGCGGCGTGGTCCGAGAGATCGATCGGTGCACCAAAGAAGGCGATAATCGCGTCGCCCTCGTACTTGTCTATCGTACCCCGCTCGTCCAGGACGATGTCGCTCATCTGGCTCAGGTAGCGGTTGAGCAACAGCACCAGGTCCTCCGGCGAAAGCTGCTCGGAGATGGTGGAGAATCCCTTTACGTCGGTGAACATGGCGGTGCAGAACTTCTTCTGGCCGCCCAGGGACAGTTTCGAAGGATCGTCCAGCACTTCACTGATGACGTCCTCCGAGAGGTAGTGCGAGAAGGCGTCCTTGATAAACCCCTTCTCAGCCTCGGCGGCCCGGAACTTGATCACCGTGAACACCACGTAGATCAACACGTTGCTGATGACGAGGTTGACCGGTGATACGAACACGCCGGCCCGGGCCATCAGCAGGTAACTCGCGCCGATGCCGGCGGCTCCCCATCCCAGGTCCACCAGGCCCGAGAGCACGGGGCCCAGGGAACGGATCATGAGCGCCAGTACGATGCTCACCACGACGGACACGGCGGCCGCCACATACCAGGGCCGGTCGTCGAGGAAGTCGCCGGTCAGGATGGTGTTGGCGACCGCCGCGTGCGTCCCGATGTTCACGTACTGCTCAGAAAAGGGGTTCACGCCGATATCGGTTGTCCCTGTGGCGGCGTGTCCGATGACGGCGAAGGCTCCCGTTACCTCCTCGCGCAGTTCGGCGCGGATACGAGCGATGTCCTCCGCTTGCGTCCGAACCGCCCGGACCCACACCGGATAGTCGTTGGCAATAAACGCGGCGTCGCTCTCCGAGATCTGCCCGGAGGCGCGTCCCTCTTCAAGGGCCGCCATGAACCGCGCTTCCCGTTCCGGTGAGAGGTACCCCGCCACTTCCGCCAGGAAGCGATCCAGGTCTTCGCTGTACCGGAAGAGGAGATCCCGGTTGCCGCCGAAGATCGCGTCCCGGCGCATCTGGCTGAGATCGAGCGACTGCCGGGCCAGACCCGGTTCCCCCCGGTATTCGTCCAGGTATCCCCAGTCGTCACGGATCTGGACGTTCCGGAGCATGCGCTGCAGCAGGAAGTTGTGCTCCAGGAGCATGCCGAACGAAAGGTGCCGGAAACTGCCCAGGTAGTCCGCGTGCGGCCAGTTGATGAGCATCGTTCCGTCCTCGGCACGGGGTATCGCGATGGTGTCGTTTTCCCCGTGGAGAAGGATCTCGTTCCGGGTGACCTCGATCGCGGGATTCCCCAGGCGGTGCAGAAGCGGCGTAAAGGCGAGCTGGCCGTAGATGCTTCCGTTGTGCGACTGCATCAGGTGGACCCGCCGCCGGACACCGTCGGGATCGACGATCACGTTGGGGAAACCCGCACCGGCAGAGCGCCGGATGATCGGGTCGATGGTGGGCATTATCGACGCCGCATCGGGTATTGTAGCGACATCACCGCGGACATCGGTCAGGGCGATCTCGGACTGGTAGAACCGGATGAGTTCCGGGTCCACGTCCAGTTGGACCCCCGGTGCCAGGTTGACCGTGAAGTACGCGGTATCGAAGATTCGGGCGCTGCGCCCAAGGTAGTCGTCGTTGTTGCGTGCCAGGTCACCGTAGAGGTTTACCAGTTCCTGGTTAGTTGCGGAGAACTCCTCTTCAACGTCGGGAAGGTAGAACTCGATCTCCCCGGGAGTTACGGTCCCGTTTTGTACCGCCTGCAGGAATGAGATCAGGTTATCCCGCGTCTCCGTCAGGAGCGCCGCGCTCCGTTCCGGCAGGTCCGTCTCGAGCAGCGTCTCGTCCACGGCTGTCGGGCTGTGGTCTACGTACTCGATGTCAAATACGAGGTAGGACATCCCCATTTCCGCCATGAGGATCACCGCGTCCGCGACGACGTCGCGGCGAATCGGCCACGTCCCGGCGTAATCGATCGCCTTGTCGTCCACATCAACCAGGAGTATCTCCTGTTCTTCCACCGGATCGGCTCGTAGTCCGAGCAGCCGGTCATAGGCGCGACCGTCAAGAAAGGAGAGAAGCCCGAGCCAGGAGCTGAGACTCACCAATGCCGCGATGATGAGCGGGGTGAGAATTGTTACGCGCTTGCTGACCCGGGACTGACTCATTGTTCCTCCTCTACTCCTCGAAGCGGATGATGCCGTTGGTACCATCCCCGAGCGCCGGAAAACTGGTTCCGTCCAGTTCCATCTTCACGTAGCTCCACGAGTAGTCGTCGTAGGTCTGTTCTCCGGTGACTTCCACCACGAACTCCGTATCGGCCACTACCAGGTAGAGGTCACCGGTAACGCCCGGCAGGTCAAACCAGTCGCCGGGGACGATAAAGGTGTCGGGTCCGAAACCCGTACCCGATACGTCCGGGAGTTCTTGCGTATCGCCAACCGCGGTTCCTTCCGGGGCGGCGACCCCGGCCATTACGCCCAGGAGCTGTGTACTTACGCCGCGGCGGTCGGCGCCGAAGGGAGAGTCGCTCGAGTAGAGCGTTTCGATGCCCGTGATCAGCGTCGCTACCTCCCCGGGGGTGGTGGATGCGTTGACGTCGCCAAAGGCGATCGAGAACGATTCGCCCCCGGAGGACCTTAGATCGAGCAGCCACACGTAGCGCAGTGATTCCGCGCTGTCCTCGTCTACCGCGTCCGCCTGCCAGCGAACCACGCTCTCTTCCATCGCGAACGCACCGGCGTAGTCGAGGGCCGCCGTATTGTACCGACCGGCGGTAATGTTCTGGATCCACGGAGCGAAGTTCACATCCATGGACCCGCTCGCTCCCGGGTTGACCACGAAGGTCTGGCGCAGCACGTTGTGCTGCGGGTTGGCAATCTCCAGGACGTAGAGGTGATTGAGCCAATTGACCTGTTCAACCGTCTCTACCTCCGGCGTATTGGGGTCGTCCATGATCACCGTTGTGGTTGGCGCCAGGTACTGTAGGGCGACCGTCTCTACCTCATCCGCCGCAACGCCGGGAAAGGTCACCGACCCGGATGTGGCCGAAAAGGAATCGACCGCAACCGTTCCGGCGGTATCGTCTATGATGCGCCAATACCACTGTTCGCTGTCACCGTAGCCGCGAAGGTCGATCTCCAGGGTGAGTTCGTTGAGATTCGACCGCATCTCCTTTACCCGCGGGAGCCGCTGAAGCGACCCGTCGTCATAGGGGCGCATGGAGATGTAGACCTGCGCCGAGGCGGTGGTGATCATCCGCTCGGTTATGCCGGTGAAGAGGACCTGCTCCTGGTCGGATTCAAAGGTCCACTCGCCGAAATAGGAGTGGCTGGGATAGCCGTAGGCGATCGCCTCGATCGTCAACGTCGTCATGGTGGGCACGTCGGCGGCCGTGGCCTGCCAGTCCGTGTCCGCTGAAAGTTCCAGCGACGCCAACAGGGGCTGTTCCCCGCTCTCTGCGTCCGCGGGACCGCCACGCACCGTGACCGCCACGCGATCCACGTCGGGCAGATCTCCGAAGTAGCCGGATGCGCCCAGCTCTTGCGGCACGACAAAGACGACGTTTGCGTCGTCCGCCGGCTGCAACATACAACCGGTCGTGCTGATTACGATTATTACTGCAGCGACCATCACCACTTTTTTTAGATGTGTGTGTTCCCTTTTCATGTGGAACTCCTTTACCGGGATGGTGTGATGACTGTTCCTCCGTCCTCGACGGTCGACGACGTGTCGACCGACTGAAAATCGAGGAACACCTGCAGTCGGGCTCGATCGGGAATCGTGTTTTCCTGGATTCCCGTGTCGAGATCAAAGACGATGTTCTCGTCATCTGTGTTGTTTACTTCCACCGCCGTGGCACCGCTCGCATCGATGCTGAGTTCGGCACTCTCTCCGGCACCAACGAGGATTTCGTCGCCCCCGTCAGTGGCCGCCGCCTCTTCCGCGACGGCGGCCGGGTCGTCAGTTTCCGTCTCTTCCTCCGCTGTCTCCTCCTCTGTATCTGATTCCTCGGCGGCCGTCTCTTCGGCGCCTTCATTGTTTTCGTTCGTCTCTTCCTCTTCTGCCTCGGCTTCGACGGGGCCGCGGCTCTGCTGTTGTGCACGCTGGATGTTGCGTTGCGGGGGTCCCACCTTGAGGGCTACCGCACCCTCGTAGACGCGCAGGTTGAGTCCGTCAAAAGAGAACTGCGTTCCGCGAACGGAAGCTGTCGCGTGGGGGCCCATCACCTGGAAGTCGTGCTTCCCTTCGCTGGCGTCCACCTCCGCCTGGACTGAACCGACCCTCAGGAAAAGACTCGTCGTCTGCGTCCCTGCGTCACTGGCGAGCGCGTCCAGGGAAAGGCGGCTCATGGCGTTGACCTGGACCACGCTGTCCCCCAACTCCACCGTGGCGGCGGAACCAAATCCGGTGGCGATCGTGTCACTCAGTTCGAGCGCCATGCCGCGACGCAGCGTGGACCACTCACCGTCGAAGTGCTGCACCTGGACGTCTCCCCGGACCGATTCGACCCGCGCCGCCGGTTGCGCCTCGTTCACGTGGATCGGGAGCATTGTGGTGCGGACATGTGTACCGTCGCTGACGGCGACCTGGACCGAGTAGTCGCGGCTGGATACCGGTTCCTGGATGAAATCGAGCCACGGCTCCGGCCCGCGTTTGACCACCTCGCCGTCGAGGAGCCAAACGTATTCGAGGGGATCCGACTCCGGGTCGGTAGCGCGCGCCTGGATCCGCATCTCCTCCGCGAATTCCAGGACGCCGTAGGGTGCCCGCATCGAGACGGAGGGGGCACGGTTCTGATAGGCTGCGGTTGACGCGGCCGGTTGAATATCGAGCCCCAGCTGTTCCAGGTCCACTTCCACCGGAATGGCCGCTATCCGTGTTTCCAGGGTCGATTCCGCGGCGTTTTCTCCGTCGGATACCTTCACCGTCACGGTGGCGATACGCTCGAAGTCGGCCCGGAGATCGGTGATGAAGAGCGAACCCTCCGCACCGAGTTGGAGGCGGCCGTCTACGTACCACCGGTAGTGGAGGGTGTCTCCGTCGGGATCGATCGCGTTCGCCTCGAACCGGGACCGGCCGTCGTCGAGGAGCATCGAAACCAGCGCAACCGCGGGGGTGCCGTTACCCGGTGTTATCAGGTAGACCGCCCCTACGCCGGCGAGCTGTTCTTTCGCCGCGGAAAAGGCGGCGGCCTGGACAACGGTCGACTCGACGATCGTGATGGCATCGGTGTATTCGGGAGAATCAATCGTCGGCGCACTGCCGTCGGTAGTGTACCGGATGGTGACGTCCCGCAGGTCCGACGTGAGACGGACGGAGACCGGTCCGTCGAAATCTCCGGGTTTGGGGAAGATCGCCAGATCACCGCCGCCGGTACCGCGCATATCGCCCGTGCACTGCACAAGCAGTACGAGCGACAGTGCGACGATTACTCCGGAAAGGGTTGATTTTAGGCATTTTGCACTGATCATAATCGATTTACTCCGATCAGTGGTTTCGTGAGGACTTTTCGCCTATGCCCATAGTGTAGGAGATGGGGGTTTCGATTGCAAATTTTCCGTGAAAGTTTTTTTAGTAGGCCAGCGTCAGGGTGACGCCGCCCTGGTAGACGGCTGTGGATCCGCCTGCGTAATCGGCACTGACGGCGCCGGCCGGGTACGTGCCGGGAACAAAGAGCGCCGACGTCACCATGAGGGTCAGGTCCGGGAGGAACTGCCACTGAACCATGAGCGACGTTTCGGTGCCGAGGTAGGGTGAGAGCGACTCTTCGCTGATATCTCCGAATGAGGTAGGGCCCGTGGTTGTACGGAAAAAACCGCGCGTCTCCCAGATGAAACGAAGGTACCGAAGGGTGAAATAGCGCTCCGCCCGGAAGGGTGCCGCGGAAACGATGAGCGCCCCCGATGCTGAATTTCCGAGTTCGAGCCCCACGATCTGGCCCCGGGTGATTACGGAGATCGGCTGGTAGAGCGTACTGTACCCGAGCGTGTTTCCCTCGGTGAAGGAAAGCGCGTCTATGTCACCCCCGGCGCCGTCCGCGGTCATCTCAAACGCCCACCGGTTGAGCGTGAAGGCGAGCGAGACGCGGCCGGCGCCGGAGAGCAGGATGTCCCGTTTGTAGCGGTCCGCTCCTTCTCCTACCAGGGGCGCCATGACGCCGATGCCCTCCATTGCCGCCGCGTAGAGCGACAGGCGTGTCCGTTCCCCCAGGCGCGCCGACATCCAGATGAGCTGGTACCCCGTGTCCACCGTTCCGCCGGCACCGTCTGGAACGTCGTCCACGCTGTCACCGGGTTCAATCACCGATTCGTAGGCCGGTGCGTGGAGGTGCCGGCCGTCCGCCTGGAACCACACCTCCGCGCCGAAAGCGGTGTCGGCGCGCCCGCCGTAGCTCGCGCCCGCGATGATCCGCGGGGGGCCCGGCGTCAGAGTCTCCCGTGAACTGAGTTGCAGATCCAGGTTTGAAAGCAGGATCGAACTGTTACCCGCGCCCAACAGAAGCGGCGAGTAGAGACCGAACGAGAGGGGGCGTCGTTCGCCGGCGGCGTATGTGACTCCGTCCAGCGTGTGCTGCACGATCAACCCGCCGGCGTCACGAACCGACTGGCGCCCCAGCGTCCATCGGCCGCGGGTGAGTGTCGCCGAATCGAGTGTCACCGACGGTGACAGTTCGAATTCCGGTGTGATCGTCGTGGAAAGGGAAGCGCTTGCCGCTGCGGCGCCGGTGAACCCGCCCACCGGGACGTCGCTCACCGAACCGGAGAGCGATGTCGACGATGAGAACTTCTCGTCCAGGGCGGCGTACGAGAGCCCCTGAGACAGCGTGAGCGACCATCCGTTCGGGAAGCCCGCGGCATTGGGCGCAATACAGAGGATGAACACCGCCGTCGCGGCGGAGAATGGGATCCGTCGACGCGATACCGTCATTCCGGTATCGCTCCGTACGTCTGCTCCCAGGCGATGACCGCCGACACGAGGCGCAAGAGGCTTTCGCCGGAGAGCCGGGTGTCACCGGTGGAGCCCTTTGGGAGTATGCCCCGGTAGTCCAGTTCACGCATCGCCCGGCGCGGATTCCGCTGGATGGGGTAGAGAATCCCCGAGTGGAGGGAAAACGCCTCCACCAGCGCCAGGGAGGCCACGGCCATCGTAGTTGGAGCCGCCGGATCCGTGGCCTCCGGGGGAAACAGGCCCGTCACCCGGGCGGTTTCAAAGGGCGGTGATCCTGCGGGGTCGGGAATTGCTCCGGTCTGCGTCGCAACAAAGACCAGGAGTTCCGCCGAGAGCGAAAGGGGTGCCGGGTCAGCCTCCAGAAGCTGGTCAATCAACATGGGGCTCTGGGCCGCTCCGGTAAGCGTACAGGCGACGATCATCGCGATCAGTAGGAAGAACTGCTTTGCTGACACCCTGTAGAGAACCTTACGGCCGGCGAATGCCGATGTCAAACACCGGCAATTCTCAGTATGGACGGAGTGCGACGAGCCCCGCGACGAGGTTGTCTATGTCAGACACCGCGATTGTTGTGGGAACGAGGAGGCGGGTGTATAATCGGCCAACACGTTGATGTATTCATAAGGGGGAAACATGAGAAAGTTCACGTTGTTTATTGCTGTTGTTGTGGTAGCCCTGTTGCTTGTTGCCGGGTGTCAGCGGCGAGCTGAAGAAACCGCTGCGGCGCCGGAAGCGGCCGAACCGGCGATGGAAGCTGAACCGATGATCGCTGCGATGGCCACGGACGTCGGCGGTCTCGGTGACAAGAGCTTCAACGACGGCGCGTACGAAGGCCTGCTTCGCGGCGAACCGTTCGGCTTCGAGGCGCGCGTAATCGAGAGCAAGCAACAGACCGACTACGTACCCAACCTGAGCGGTCTGGCAGAAGACGGCGCAACCATCGTCTTTGCCGTTGGGTTCCTCATGGAGGAAGCGGTAAAAGAGGCGGCGGCCCAGAACCCGGACACCTACTTCGGCGGCATCGACATCGGCGGATCTGACGATCTCGACAACTTCCAGGGCATTCTCTACAAGGAACACGAGAGCGGTTTCCTAGCCGGTATTGTGGCCGGACTCATGACCCAGGAGTATGCAAGCGCGTCACCCAAGCTCAACGATGAGAATGCTCTCGGCGTTGTCCTCGGCATGTTCATCCCGCCGGTCGAGAAATTCGAAGTCGGCTTCATCCAGGGTGCCAAGTACGTCAACCCGGACGTGCAGATTCTCAGCGTGACCAGCGGTTCCTTTGTCGATCAGGCGAAGGGCAAGGAAGCGGCCCTGGCAATGGTCGAGCAGGGTGCCGACATCATCTTCCACGCGGCGGGTCTCACCGGTCTTGGCGCAATCCAGGCCGCCAAGGAAGCGGGTGTTCTCGCCATTGGCGTTGACGTTGACCAGCACAACGTTGCCCCCGATACGGTCCTGACCAGCGCGGTGAAGAAGATCCCCGAATCGATCGAGGTCGTTCTGAAAAGCATCGTTGACGGTACCTTCAGCGGAGGTACGCGGGTCTACGGGCTCGAACAGGGAGCAACCGGCATTGCGCCGTTCAACGCCTTTGAGAGTGTCGTTCCGCAGGAAGTCAAGGACGCCGTTGCGGACGCAACGGAGAAGATCCTCTCCGGCGAAATCCAGGTCGCTACCACCCGGGCGGAGATCCAGGATCTGCTCGACTGATCGACACAATCGCACGGGAGTGTGCGATAATTCGGCCGGGCCTGGTGGCCCGGCCTTTTTTATATACGCACACGGGAGAGTGTCATGGACAAACGACTAAAAAGTGTTCACGCCGCGGCGGACCACATCGCGTCGCGCCTCAACCGACTCCCCACCGTCGGGTTGATACTCGGCAGCGGCCTGGGCGTTCTGGCGGATGAGATCGAGGAGCCCATCACGCTTCCGTACGAAACGATACCATCCTTTCCCCTCAGCACGGTGGAGGGACACGCCGGTGAACTCGTGTGCGGTGACCTGGAGGGGTGCGACGTGGTCATCCTTCGCGGCCGGTTCCACTATTACGAAGGGTACTCGATGGACGAAGTTGTCTTTCCCGTGCGCGTAATGAAAGCTCTCGGGGTGGAGACGATGGTGGTCACCAACGCCGCCGGGGGTGTGAACACCGCGTTTTCCCCGGGGGACCTCATGCTCATTTCGGACCACATAAAGTTCTTCACCGACAGTCCCCTCCGGGGCCCCAACATCGTTGACTTCGGTCCCCGGTTCAACGACATGAGCGACGCCTACACGAAGCAACTACGAGAGTTGGCCCGGGGCGTGGCGTCCGACCTCGGTATGGAACTCCGCGAGGGCGTCTACGCCCACATGCCCGGCCCAAGTTTTGAGACCCCAGCGGAGATCAGGATGCTTCGGACGCTCGGCGCCGACGCCGTGGGTATGTCCACGGTGCCCGAGGTGATCGCCGCCGCCCACGCGGGCATGCGCGTCCTGGGCATCAGCGCCATCAGCAACATGGCCGCCGGTATCCTGGACCAGCCCCTGAGTCACGACGAGGTGATGGAGACCGGCAAGCAGGTTCGCGATCGTTTTGTCTCGCTGGTTCGCGGCGTCCTCGCCCGGCTGTAGGCGGTCCGTGTGAAACCGAACATCCTGCGCGACGCCGCGCTCGCCCCGGAGGGGCAACGCAAGATCGACTGGGTCCGGCGGAATATGCCGGTTCTCCGCGGTATCGAGGACGAGTTCCGAGAGCAGAAACCGTTCGACGGCATTCGGGCGGCGGTAAGCGTCCCCCTGGAGGCAAAAACGGCCTACCTGGCGCTGGTCATGGCGGCGGGTGGGGCCGAGGTATCGGTCACCGGGAGCAATCCGCTCTCCACCAAGGATGACGTCGTAGCCGCCCTGGACGCGGCGGGCCTGCACGTCTTTGCCCGGCACAACGCCACGGCCGAGGAGTTCCGCCTCCACCAGCTCGCTGCGCTCGAGATCGAACCAAACGTCGTCATCGACGACGGCGGCGATCTGGTACACCTGCTCCACGAGGAATACCCCGGAGCAATCGGGAACGTCGCCGGCGCCTGTGAAGAGACAACGGCCGGCCTCGTCAGGAATCGGGCGCGTCGCGACCGCGGCGAACTGCGGTTTCCCGTCTTCGCGGTGAACGACGCCTACATGAAGCACCTCTTCGACAACCGGTACGGTACGGGCCAGAGTACCTGGGACGCGATTATGCGAACTACCAACCTCGCCGTGAACGGAAAGACCGTCACGATCGCCGGTTACGGCTGGTGCGGCCGTGGAGTGGCGCAGGTTGCCCGCGGCCTGGGGGCCCACATCATCGTGTGCGAGATCGATCCGGTGAAGGCGCTGGAAGCGGTCATGGAGGGCTGCCGGGTTATGCCGATGATCGAGGCGGTCCGCCTAAGTGATTTCGTCATCACTACCACCGGAGTAAACAACGTCGTGTCGAATGAGCACTTTGCGGTCATGAAGAACGGCGCCATCCTGGCCAACGCCGGACACTTCTTCGATGAGATCAACGTCACCGCACTTCGGGGGCGGGCGAAACGGGAAGTACCGATCCGGGAAAACCTCGTCGGGTTCGAACTCGAAGACGGACGCTGGGTCAACGTCGTCGTGGACGGTAAGATCGTCAACATATCCGCCGCGGACGGGCACCCGGCGGAGATCATGGATACGAGCTTCGCTCTACAGGCGCTGACGGCGCGCCACGTGGTGAACAACGCGGGAGCGTTTGCCCTGGACGTGGTTCCCGTTCCGCGGGAGATCGATCTCGACGTGGCGCGTCGAAAGCTGGCCGCCATGAACGTACGGTTTGATGCCCTGACGGATGAGCAGCTCCGCTACATCTCGGAACTCGAACGGTGACGTCCGGTGGCGGTGTGCCGGCCGGCGCGCTTCGCCGGCGGCGTGTAACAACGCGCCTGACTATCGGCGCGCTGCGTGGGTGCCGCGGCAGAGCAGTGCGCCCACCTATCAGTGCGTAGCGACGCGCTGCACGAGCGCCGAAGCGCAGCGGCGCGCCTCGGTGATCACCTCTTCCGAGCCCGGAACCTCGCCGTCTTCCATGAGCACGCGCCCGCCGCAGACAACCGTATCAACCACTCCCCCGCCGGCCGCGTAGACGACGTTGCTGATTAGGTTGTGGACCGGAACCATCTGCGGATGGGAGAGATCCAGGAGCACAAAATCCGCGGGTGCACCGGGAACGATCGCGCTACCTACAGCGGGAAACAGATCGGTCCGGTGGGAACGATCGCCACGGCGCATCGCCGCGCCGATCGCCACATCAAGCGTTTCGCGCGCCGTCATGAGTTCCGGGTCGGCGTTGTGGTGTTTCTGCAGAAGCGACGCGAGCTTCATCTCATCGAACATATCGAGGTTGTTGTTGCTGGCGACGCCGTCGGGTGCGAGCATCATGGGAACGCCCCGGTCGGCGAAGGCACGAAAGGGAAAGGCGCCGCTGGCGAGCTTCATGTTGCTTGCCGGATTGTAGACGACGGTAACCCCGCTCGATGCGGCCATCGCTATCTCCTCCGGTTCCAGCCACACCGCGTGTGCCGCGATTGCGTTCTCGCTGAGCAGTCCCACGCTGTGGGCGTAGGAGAAGGGGGACATCCCGAGGTCGCGACGGGCGTTCTCCACCTCGGTGCGCGTTTCGGCTAAGTGTGTATGGAGCACAAGGCCCGCTTCGTCCGCCGCCGCCACCGACCAGCGCAGGAGTTCCGGGCCGCACGTGTAGATACTGTGGGGCGCGACCGTGAGCGACACGGGCGCCCCCCGCCCATGAGACGCCCCAACGTCGCGGAGGATCTCCTCCATTCGCGACGTTTCCTGCGCGCGTCGTTCCTCGTCGAAGAAGTCAAAGAGCGCCAGCCCCACGGCGGCTTTTATCCCGGCGTCCTCGAAGGCGCGCACCGCATCGCGAGGATAAAAGTACATGTCGTTGGCAAAGGTGGTGCCGGTGCGGATCATCTCCAGCGCGGCCAGGCGCGTTCCCCAGTAGATGTCTTCCGGTGTCAACGCGGCTTCAACGGGCCAGATTCGCGTTTGGAGCCACTCCTGGAGCGCCATGTCGTCCCCATACCCGCGCAGGAGCGTCATCGCCGCATGGGTGTGCCCGTTCTTGAACCCCGGGAGCAGCGCCTTTCCGCGACCGTCCACTATCCGCGCGGCCTCTATAACCGGCTCCCGGGCTGCGGGCGTTGTATCCCCGCCGGCTATGGCGACGATTTCGCCGTCCTCTACGGAGATACTGCTCTTTTCAAGCAGCGTCTCCCCCGTCCAGAGAAAATCGATGTCGTGTACAACAAGGTCCATCGGCCTACGCTCCAGCGCGATGATACCACGGCACCGCTCCTTGAACAGCAATTCTCAGCGTGGACGGAGGGCGATGAGCCCTCCGACGACTGTGTCTATGTCAAAAGACAGGCAGTTCCCATTGTGGAGATCCCTTGGCCGATTAATCTTTATGGCACCAGCCGCGCCCGGAAGGAAGAGCAAAACGCGTCTCTGCAGCGCAGCGAAGCCCAGCGTTTTGTTCTTCGAATCGTGCCACGGTTATCGTTTCTCCACCATGCGAACTGCCGCTCCTTGAATCTCCCGTTGACGGCACGGTATCATCTGTCGGAAGGTACAGATGAATATTCTTATCACCGGCGCTGCCGGCTTCATCGCGTCACATCTCTGCGAACGCCTCGTGTCGGAGGACCATCACGTTTTCGGATTTGACAATTTCGATGCGTACTACGACCGTCACGTGAAGGAACAGAACATCGCCGAAGTTCGTAGCGACGAGCGCTTCCGGCTTTTCGAAGGCAGTCTCTGCGATGTATACGCCCTGGCGCAGGTCTTCGGCACCGCCGCCGAGACGGGCCACTCGATCGATCACGTGGTTCATCTGGCGGCAAAGGCAGGCGTTCGCCCCAGCATCGAAGATCCGGTGGGGTACACCAAGACCAACATCGAAGGAACGGTGAACCTCATCGAGGCGATGATTGCCAGCGACGTCAAGGATCTTACCTTCGCCTCGAGTTCCTCCGTCTACGGCAACACAAAGACGGTGCCCTTCCGGGAAGACCACGTTGTGGACTACCCCATCTCACCCTACGCGGCGACCAAGCGCGCCTGCGAGTTACTGTGTCACACCTACGCGCACCTGCACGCCATGCGCATCTGCGCCCTCCGGTTTTTTACCGTGTACGGGCCCCGCCAGCGCCCGGATCTGGCGATTGCCAAGTTCACGCGCCTGATTGAGAACGGCCGCCCCATCCCGTTCTACGGCGACGGATCAACGACGCGTGACTATACCTACGTGGACGACACGATCGACGGCGTGATCGGGGCGATCGCATGGGTGAAAGATCAGCCTTTGGGCACCTACGACGTCTTTAATCTCGGTGAGAGCCGCACCGTCTCTCTCTCCGAACTCGTGTCGCTTCTTGAAGAGGCTCTCGGCAAGAAAGCAAAGATCGACAAACAGCCCCGCCAGCCGGGAGACGTGGACGCCACCTATGCAGATATCTCGCGGGCGCGGGAACACCTCGGCTACGATCCGCAGACACCCATTGAAACGGGAATTGTCAACTACGTGAAGTGGATCCGGTCGCGCCTGACATCTTCCAGGGACGAATAGCACATGGGAAAGAACATCGCAGTTATCGGTACGGGATACGTGGGTCTCGTCAGTTCCGTGGGTCTCGCCGATTTCGGAAATGACGTTGTTGGTGTGGACCTCCGCAAGGAGATCGTGGACGAACTCAACGCCGGACGCCCCACCATCTACGAGATCGGTCTCGAAGGGTACCTGCAGCGCAACCTCGAGGCGGGGCGCCTCTCCTTCACCACCGACAGTGACGCCTCGATCAGGGATGCGGACATCGTCTTTCTTGCCGTCGGCACCCCCCCGGCGGAAGACGGGAGCGCGGATCTCTCCTACGTTGAGACGGCAGCCCGGACGATCGCCGGGAACCTCAACCACTACAAAGTCATCGTTACCAAGAGCACCGTGCCGGTGGGTACCAACCGGTCAATTCAGCAGATCATCGCCGCCGAAAGCGGCCAAACCCCCGGTACCGGGTTTTCCTGCGTGAGTAATCCCGAGTTCCTGCGGGAGGGGAAGGCGGTGCAGGATTTCTTCCATCCCGACCGTATCGTTGTGGGGTGTGAGGATGACCGGGCCCGCTCATATATCGAAGAGATCTACCGCGCGCTTTACCTTATCCAGACGCCTTTTGTCTGGTGCAACCTCGAGACGGCGGAGCTGATCAAGTACGCCAGCAACGCCTTTCTGGCCACCAAGATCTCCTTTATCAACGAGATGGCCAACCTGGCCGAAGCCGCGGGCGCCGATATCCACGTCATCGCCAAGAGCATGGGGATGGACGGCCGGATCAGTCCCAAGTTCTTGCATCCCGGACCGGGCTACGGCGGCAGTTGCTTCCCGAAGGATACAAAAGCGATCGCCGCCACCGGCGACCGGCTGGGGGTTGAGATGAGCGTGGTCAAGGCGGTCATCGATGCCAACGCCGCCCAAAAACGCATCACCGCGGCGAAACTCGTTCAGGCTGCCGGTGGTGTAAAGGGCAAGACCGTGGCCGTCCTGGGACTCGCGTTCAAGGCCGAAACGGACGACGTGCGGGAGTCACCGGCGCTCGAAATCGTTGAGCATCTCCGTGTCGAAGGAGCGACAGTGCGGGCCTACGATCCTCAGGCTCGAGACACCTTCGCCGCGGAGCTGGGCGACGCCGGGGGAGCGTTGCACTACTGTACGACGGCCTTTGACGCTCTGACCGGGGCCGATGCCGCGATCGTTCTGACCGAGTGGAACGAGTTCCGGAATCTCGACCTGGAGCGAGCACGATCACTCATGGCCGGGAACGTGCTATTCGACGCGCGGAACGTTCTCGATCCGATGCGCGCCAGGGAAGCGGGCTTCTCCTACCTCTCGGTCGGTCGATAGCGGGCAAACGCTTCCCGCCGTTCTCAATATGTACGGAGGGCGATGAGCCCTCCGACGACTGTGTCTCTGTCAAACGCAAGCAGGTCCCATTTCGGAGATCAGATGACCGATCGGAGGTGAATACCACCGGCCGCGCCCGGAAGGAAGAACAAAACGCGTCTCTGCAGCGCAGCGAAGCCAAGCGTTTTGTTCTTCCTTTCGAAGGCAGGCAGGATGAGAACCGTGCCAAGGTCATATGATCTCCGAAATGGGACCTGCTGAAACGCTTCCCGCCCTATTGACGGTGCCCTCGCGGACCCATATGTTTCCCGGATGAAAACGCTTCCCTTCTCCGCCGATTTCCTGCGCGATCTCGTCAGTGAGTACCCGACGCCCTTCCACATTTACACCGAAGCGGCCATTCGGGAGAACGCCCGTCGTATGAAAGCCGCCTTTGGCTGGGTACCCGCCGGACCGGGAGCCCGGGCGGCCACGCACCCCGACGGCTACTGCAATTTCTTCGCCGTAAAGGCTCTGCCCAATCCGCACGTCATGCGTATCCTCCGTGAGGAGGGAATGGGATTCGACTGCAGCAGCTACAGCGAGTTGCTCCTTGCAGAGATGATAGGCGCGCGGGGCGAAGAGATCATGTTCACCTCCAACGATACGCCCAGGAAGGACTATGCCAAGGCGCTGGAGCTGGGTGCAATCCTCAATCTCGACGACATCACCCACATCGATTACCTGGCGCGAGAGTTCCGCGTACCGGACATGGTGTGCATGCGGTACAACCCGGGATCGCTCAAAGAGGGGAATGTGATCATCGGGAAGCCCGAAGAGGCGAAGTACGGGTTTACCCGGGACCAGCTCTTCGACGGCTACGCCCGGGCCCGCGACCTCGGCGCGACGCGGTTCGGTCTCCATACCATGGTTGCCAGTAACGAACTCAACGCGGACTACTTCGTGGAAACGGCGGAGATCCTCTTTGACCTCGCGGTGGAACTCAAGGAGCGGCTCGGAATTCGCCTGGAACTGATCAACCTTGGGGGAGGCGTTGGGATTCCCTACCATCCGGACCAGACCCCCGTGGACTTCGAGTACGTATCGTCCGGCATTCGTGCCGCGTACGAGGTGCGCATTACCGCGGCTGGCCTCCATCCGATCCGGGTTGTGTCGGAAAACGGCCGCGTCGTCACCGGTCCCTACGGCTACCTGGTGAGCAGCGTCATCCACATGAAGGAGACGTACAAACACTACGTCGGGTTAGACGCAACCATGGCAAACCTGATGCGCCCGGGAATGTACGGGGCGTACCATCACGTCACCGTGGCGGGCAAGGAAGGAGCGGAACCAACACAAACGTACGACGTGACCGGCAGCCTCTGCGAGAACAACGACAAGTTTGCCATTGACCGCCGGCTTCCCCCCGTGGAAGTTGGAGACCTCCTGGTCATTCACGACACAGGCGCGCACGGCCACTCGATGGGCTTCAACTACAACGGGAAGCTTCGGTCCGCGGAACTACTCCTCAAGACCGATGGAACGGTTGAGATGATCCGACGCCCCGAAACGGTGGAAGACCTCTTTGCTACGATTGTCTGGGACGAATAGGTCGGGGGAAAGGTCGACGCGGTTCAGACGGCGCCGGCGAGCGCTCCGCGCAGGGCGCTCCCCATCTTGGTCTCTACCTCTTCGCAGCAGATCGCCGACATGATCTCGTGCCGGAAGATCTCGTTTCGAACGACAGTGGTAAGGGAGGAGAGGATTCGCAGGTAGTCCACGTGTTTGTCCGGATGATTGGCAACGACGAATAGAAGATGCACCGGTTGCCCGTCGTAGGAATCAAACTCGATACCGTGCCTGGAGACGCCCAGCGCTACCCGGCTGTCTGCGACGACGGGATCACGACCGTGAGATATCGCTATCCCTCGCCCAAAGCCCGTTGACTGCTCCTTCTCCCGCGCAATGACCGCGGCGGTGAATCGATCGATGTCAAGGCCGGGAATCTCGGCGAACACACGGGTTCGGTGGATTGTCTCGTGTATGGCGTCGAATTTGGTTGGGCTCTGCAGGTCCCACACGACACTGCCCGGCCCGAAGAAGTCACAACTCATGCCAGTCAAAGCCTGCCGTATAGTTGTCGGTCTGATGAAACGATGTCAATAGACCGTCTTACTCTAGATATCGGCGTTTTGCTCCGGCTCAATAAGTCGGATCATCCACGCTACATGGTCGTTATCGGCGTCCTGGGATCGTACGTGTGCTTCCGCCTGGCGGCGTGAAAAATCCCCGCAGACCCGATATTCGTGGTCCAGCGTCGTGTTGGCCGAGAACGTCATGACAAAGGTGGACCCCGATGCGTCGCGCACAAAGGGCTCAAAGGCCGTGTCGTGAGCCCAGTTTGCAAACCAGTCGAGATAGCGCGTGTTGTTGACGTGTCCGTTCCGGTCGATTGCCACCGGCTGGACCGGCTGCCAGGAACCGTCGCACGCCGGTAACGGTTCCAGTTTTTCAAAGTTGTGTTCCACTGCGTACTCGCGCCGCACGATACCCAGTTCAAGGTGGCGCTCCGGGCGCGACGGTCGCCCCGTGGCCGCATCCACGATGATCCACGCACTCCCCCCGGCAACGAGTCGCTCCTCCCCGGCCGTGATGAGGTATTCCCGCGTCCCGTACAGACGGTGCGTCCCGCTGGGCCACGTCGATACCGTGACCTCCTCGTCCCATCGCGGCATTCTATTTACGACGGTGGTCAGTCGCGATAGGACCCAGTACACCGGTGATGCCGAGTCCGTGAAGGCAAACCCCAGTTGGGCCGCGCTCTGCCACGCCGCTTCCTGAAAGAGCCCCGCCAGGCCCGTCAAGCTCAATCGATCCGCACCATTGCACAGGTAGCTGGGAACCGCGAGAGATTCCGTTCGAACCGCCATTCCCTTATTCCGCCGCGAGGGCGCTCAGCAAGGGCTCGATCTGATACCCGGAACGTTCGCCGGCATCCTTGATCGTTCGGCAATGGGCCAGGACTTCATCGCGCCTGGCGACGATTCCGCGTTTTGCTCCCGTGTACTCCTGCCACAATCCCACCACAAGCAGCCAATCCGTAAGCTCCTCAAAGGCCTCCCTGTTGAACCATACCGTCCCGTCCCACTCGTGCACGTGGAGGAAGGCGTGAACGTTCGGGTCTTCCAGGAGCCGTTCCACCACGGTTGCGGGCCCCGTTCCCGCTTCGTTCCACGCCGCGTGGTGAATGAGAATCGAAACGAGCAGATCCCAGTTCTCCGGGAGGTGACCGTCGGTTCGCATCTGCTCGAAGACGCGCCGCAGCTCATGGACAAGAAACCATTCACCGATCTGATCGAGCGCACCGAACCCGACCGGTGTCTCTCGTTCTCTGTCGGTCATCGCCTCCTGAAGCGGGAGGAGGAGCAGCAGCGCCAGTACGATCGAGGAGTCTTCAGCCCGCCCCTCCAGGTGGGCGCGCAGGGCCGTCCCTTTCCCGGCGATAGACCGCGCCCCGCGGCAAAGCCTCGTAAACGCATCGACGAGCCGCTCGAGCGAGCGTCGTCCGCGTTTCTCTGAAATGGCTCGCGAGGAGAAGGTGGAGGCGATATTCATGAAACCGGTGTACTCGTCGACGAAGCTAGTCCAATCCATGTCAACCGGTTCTTCCGCCGGAGTCTCACCGGGGAACAACGCTGCTTCGATCCGGCGCAGGCGGCCCGAGTTGGCCACGACGGCAAAGGCGTCGTGCAGCGGCTGCAGCATGAGGCGTCGTAGTGCGGTGTCGACATCGGGTACGCCGCCACCGTTGAGTTGGTCGGCCAGCCGGGCGTAGTGGGCGTGGTCCGAGTCGTACACGTACCGCATATCCAGAAACACTTGGCAGTCGTACCCGCGGAGCATCACAAAGAGACCCCGTTCGTGGATCTCGCCGCAATTGCGGATGAACCACAGATTGCTACGCTGTTCGCGGAACACGAGGTAGGCCGAGTAGTCGCTCGGAATGGCCAGGGCGCTTCCAAGACGGTCCAACCGGATTTCCCGTGCATCGCTCTCGGCGCCCACGGCGAAGGGTACCGAGCCCAGGATCCACCCCGCCGTCTCGTAGTAGGAGTTGTTGAAAAAGACGAGCGAGCGTTCATCCCCGGCGCGGTTGCTGTAGGCGTAGACGTTTTCGTTGACGTTCCCGTCGGTGTCGAAGAAATCGTAGAGCCTGAAATCGCGCGACTCCGCGAAAAGATAGCGCCGTCGCATCAGGGGGAACACTTCGCGCTCGTGCCGTTCGATCAGGTGAGCGTCCGGCGTTTCGTCCCGGTAGGCGTGGCGGTACTCCATCCCGTACTTCTCTTCAAACCCCTCCACCTGTCCGTGCCCGAACATGGGGAGACCCGGCATCGTGACCATTACCGTGGCTACGCCGAAGTACTTATCATCGCGGCCGAACTGCGCAATCGCCGTCTCCTCGTCGGGGTTGTTCATGAAGTTCACGAACCGCTTGAGCACCTCCGGGTCGTACTCGAGCGTGTTCCGTATCGTGGCGCGGTACTTCGCGTTTTCCTCGTTCTTGAGCATGTTCATAAAGGCGCTGTTGTAGACGCGATGCATACCCAGGGTACGAACGAAGTAGCCTTCCATCATCCAGAACGCCTCGGCGAGCAGGAGCGTATCCGGCGCCTCCGCCGCAACGCGGTCAACGACCTCCCGCCAGAACTCGATCGGTATGGCGCGATGAAAGTCCTCATCCGAGAGGCCGTGATCGGACCGCGATGGGATATCCCCGCCGTGACCCGGCGCGGGGAACCAGAGGCGCCGGATGTGCTTCTTGGCGAGCGTCATGGCGGCGTCGAACCGTATGATCGGGAAGTTCCGCGCCACGTGGAGAATCGTCTGGATAATCGCCTCACGCGCCTCGGCGTTGAGATAGTTGATCTGTGCCGTGTCGTTCCAGGGCATACTGGTACCGTCGTTGCCGTGGTAGACAAAGCGCTCCCGCCGCGCGTAGTCGTCCCAAACGCGGAAGACCACCGCCGCGTCACTCTTGTCGTAGTAATGGTCCTCCAGCTGAATGACGATCCCGTCTCGACTCGAGAGGTTCTCGCCGGAAAATGAGTAACCCGGGAAGGGTGGGTGGTCCACCTGGACAAACCACTCCGGGTGTTCGTAGACCCAGCGCCCGTCGATCGCGACGTGGTTGGGAACCATGTCGCTGGCGAGGCGAACGCCGCGCTGCCGGAGCCGGTGTCGGAGGTTTTCGACCGCGGACCACCCGCCTAGTTCGCCGGCAATGTCGTAGTCGTAGATCGAGTAGGCGCTCGCTTCCGCTTCGAGGTTGCCCATGGAGCGTTTGATCCGCTTGCTCGCCTGGGAGCGTTCCCAGAGTCCTATCAGCCACAACCCGGTAAAACCGCGCAACGCGATACGATCCAGCTCTTCATCCGGAATCGCATCCAGCGTGCGAATGTCGCGCCCGTACCAGCGCGAGAGCTGGTCGAGCCACACAAGGGTGCTCTTCGCAATCAGGACTACCTCCGGCATCCAGTGGCGGTCCGGGCTGAACCGCGCCACGTCCGGTTCGCCGTCGTCGTAGACACCGCCGAATGTCAGCTCCGCAGCGGGCCCGGGACCGAGGGAGCGCATCTTTGTCTCTTCGGCGATGAGATCGAGTCCACGCAGAAGACGATCAAAGTACCCGCCGATCAGCGAACTCCAGCGGTCGCGGATGTAGCGTAGCTGGTCCTGCAACGAATTGGGAAAGAGCTTTGCCGGCAGGCGCAGGAGTTCGATCAGGGGCAACTGCTCGGGACCAAAGGGCGGCTGCGTTTCGAAAAAGCGTTCCACCTGGTCCGTGACCTGCGGATACGTCGTCTCCAGGACGAGTTCGCGGTCCGAGAAGAGTTCACGTCCCGGTGAATAGGCGGGATTATCGTTGTCCAGGCGGAGCAGAATCATCTCTTCCACCGCCACGTCCACGCCGGAAACACCGTCCACTACCCGGTCAAGGCTCGCCTGGACGCTCGCCTCGTCGCGGTAGACTTCCACCGTGGGAAAGCTCGCCGCGAAACGCTCTAGGGTGCGGGCAAAGGACCCCGCCGGTGGCGCGGACTCCAACTGCTCCCGGAGTTCACGGAACGGTTTATCGCCGTACTCCTTCCGGTACCGACCGATCACGAAGTGTAAGATCTCGTCGAGCAGTCCCATGGCGTACACGTCGGCGGCGGATAACGCCTGGTCGGGGTGCGTCGAAGCTCCGCGAACCCGGTTAACCCGATGGGCCAAGTTCCGCGCCGCACCGGCGTTCGCAAGTACCACGTGGCCCTGGAGGGAAAAGATCGAATCGTCGAAGTCATACCTCCGGCGGGCGTCACGACGGATGTGGAATTCTCGCCTTGCACCGGCGACGGAGAAGGGGAGTGATACAGCAAGGTTCATGGGCGGCTCCTTTCCCCTATTGTGCACGCACCAACGAGATCTGTCGAATGGCCGCAATTAAAGTCGTGTTTGAATGTAGTTCCTCGATGGTGAGGGGTATCCGATAGGTCCAGTTAAAATCGTTGTAGGTCCCGGGCACGTTCACGCGTTCCTCCTGGGTGGGTCCGTCACAACCGTCACCGGTGAGTGCGAACAGATCCTGAATCTGCACCACAAAGATGCGCGACGCTGTCTGAGCCAGGAACCCGACCACCCTGGCGGCTGTACCGGCGTCATACGTAGCCGGGCAGGGCCCATCGGCTCCGGTGAGCGACCATAGCTCTTCACGGCCGCTCTCCGTCTCCCACCACCCGCGCAGCGTCGACGTGTCATGAACACTCGGCGCGGCCACCGTCAGTTCCGGGTACTCCCCGATAGGGACCATCGGCTGACCCTCCGTGTCCCACCGGCGCGTCCACCGTGGAATCCGTAAGCCGAGGATCGATAGCGATTCGAGTGTGCGCGGAACCGACGGCGGTACGACACCCAAGTCCTCCGCGCAGGCGAGCATCTCCGTGCTGCCGGTGAGTTCCCGGAGAAGCTTTGTTCCTTCCCGTTCCCAGAGCGCGTCGTTGCGGTCGTGTTTTTCGCGTACCAGCGATTCGAATCGGTCCCGCTCCTCTACATAAAGGGACGCGTACCGCGAACAGGATTGAAATTTCCACGTTTCCGCGAATCGGCCGTCCGGAAGCTCCACCAGTGCCCGGTCGCGAAACCACGCGAGCAGCGTCTCCCGTTGGTCGTCGTCATAGGGCAGTCCCCGGATATCCGATTCACCACGGATCGCGGGAGCGAACGTATACAGATCCTCCTCGGCAACCTGAACAAAGGTGGAACCAAGCGTCCCGGTCCAATCGTCGCCGAAGAGTTCCCGAATACGGTACCCCTCCACGTGTGGCTCCGCCAGCCAGCGGATCCGACCCTGGTCGAAACCGAGCGACCGCAGCTCGTCCACGGTCATCCCTTCCTGGGGCCAGAAAAAACCGAGGATCCCCGATTCGTTGCCCGCGGGAATTGCCCAGATGCGAAAGAACCCGAGAACGTGGTCAATACGGTAGGCGGTATAGTAGGCGGCGGATGAGGCAAGACGCCGTTTCCACCAGTCGTAGTTGCGTTGTTCCAGGATTGACCAGCAGTAGATCGGAAAATCCCAGTTCTGGCCCAGCTCGCTGAACATGTCCGGCGGCGCCCCGGCGCGCAACTCCGGCATGAACACGTCGCGCTCAGACCACACGTCGGCACTGTCCTCGTTCATGAGGATAGGCAGATCGCCCTTGAGCGCAATTCTCTGCGATTCGAGCGCCCTTACGGCGGAACCCAACTGCTCTGCGCACCGGAGCTGCAGCCACGCGAAGAATCGTGCCGCCGGACCGTACTCCTCGCCCCGGAAGGCGATGCGGATTGCCTCCCCGTCCGGCGCTGTGCCCGAGTTCCACTGGGTCCACGGTTTTTGATCGTTATCGTCCTTGAGGGCACAAAAGAGCGCGTACGGCGCGACCCACTCGTTCTCCGCCGCAAAGGCGTCGATCTCCCCATTTTCCTTCGCCTCCGCCGCGTCGTAGAGGTGCCGCAGGAGGGCCATCTTGTCCGCCAGAACCGCGGCGTAGTCGAAGCGGCCGGCGCTTCGATGGCGCCCCCGGGCGCGTTGCGTCCTTTCAACAAGATCCCCTGCAACCGTTGCCGGGAGTGCGGTAACCTCGGGGAGCGATTCGATTCGGAGATAGATCGGATGGAGGGCAAAGGCGCTGAGCGCATTGTAGGGCGAACTCTGGCTTCCGGTATCGTTGATTGGAAGGAGCTGGATGAGCCGTATTCCGCACGCCGCACACCACCGACCAAGTCCCGGGAGGTCCGCGTACTCGCCGCACCCGACCGATTCGTCGGAGCGCAGTGCGGCCAGCGGAACGAGCAGACCCGTAACGCGCTCGTCACCAAAGGGGTAATTCATCTGGGTAGTGTACAACAGGTACGGGTTAGAGTTCCTTGATCCGGTCCCGGATTCTCGCAGCCTCTTCGTAGTCTTCGCGTTCGACTGCGGATTGGAGGTCCGACTCGAGGCGGCTGCGCTCGTCGTCCACGACGGCGTTTTCCTCGCCCTCGTCGCTCTCATCGGTAAAATGCGCCACGGCGACCCCCGTCTCGTCCACGATCGACTCCGCGATGAAGACGGGGCAGTGCACACGGGAGGCGATGCCGAGACTGTCCGACGGCCTGGAGTCGACCACGATTCTCTTCATTCCCTGTTTCAGAATCAGGCGCGAGTAGAACGTCCTGTCCTTGAGGTCGGTGATTTCCACCCGTTCCACGGAGATACCGGTCTTTCCCAACACACTGAGGAAGAGGTCGTGCGTCATCGGCCGCGGGACCGGTACGCTTGCAAGACCGAAGAGGATCGACTGCGCTTCAGCCTGTCCAATAAAGATAGGCACCGCCCGGTCACCCCCAACGGGGCGAACGAGAACTGCGTTCCCTTTGTCGGTTCGTGCGACGGTCCAGATCTCCGCTTCAACGAGCATGATGTCTTTCATCGTCTGCTACCATACAAGATAGCCGCAACCGCCGCCGATTTCAAACACCTATAACGATTCCTCGTAGATCGATCGCGCGATCGGTATGCGACGGCCCGTTCCAAAGGCGCGGGGGCTCACCTTGAGCACCGGTGGCGCCTGGCGGCGCTTGTATTCCGCTCTCCCCACCAGGCGGAGCACCCGGCGAACAACCTCGGCCTCGTGTCCGCCGGCCACGATCTCCGTGTACGTCTGGCTCTCGACCAGGTAGTGTCGCAGGATCCGATCGAGCTGGTCGTACGGCGGCAGCGAGTCTTCGTCCTGCTGGTCGGGGCGCAATTCGGCGGAGGGAGCCTTCGTGAGGATCGCCTCGGGGATGATCTCCCGCTCCCGGTTGATGTGTCGTGCAAGCGCGTACACCTCCGTCTTGAAGAGGTCGCCGATCACCGCGAGGCCCCCGGCCATGTCGCCGTACATCGTCGCGTACCCTACCGCCAACTCACTCTTGTTGCCGGTTGTCAGGGTGAGGGAGCCCGTTTTGTTGGAGAACGCCATCAGAAGGGTACCCCGGATTCGCGCCTGGATGTTCTCTTCCGCAACGTTGGGCTCCCGGCCGGCGAAAACCTCCGACAGCGTCTCGAGAAACGCCTCAAAGGCGGGCGTGATCGGTAGGATCGTGGCGTCGATGCCGAGGTTTTCACAGAGAACGCGGGAATCGTCAACGCTCCCGGCGGAGGAGTACGTGCTGGGCATGAGAAAGACGCGTACGTTCTCACGCCCCGCCGCCTCCGTCGCTAGGACGGCCACCACCGCCGAGTCAATGCCGCCGGAGAGCCCCAGGTGAACGCGGGTAAACCCCGTTTTTGCCAGGTAGTCCCGTATCCCGAGAACGAGGGCCTGCCGCGTCTCCTCTTCCGGAGATTGGTCGGTATCATCCAGGACGCCACCGGAGAGCGATAGGTGATCCGCCGCCGGTTCCACGGTCATCAGCGCCAGGTCCTCCACGAACCCCGGGCTCTGGTGAACGATCGCCCCCGTGGCGTCGCAGGCAAAACTGTGTCCGTCGAAGATCAGGCTGTCGTTGGCCCCGACCATGTTGACGTAGATGGCCGGTACCGCGTTGGTTCGTCCGATCTTCTGTACAAGCCTCCGTCGTGTCGCCAGTTTGCCGGTGAAAAAGGGTGAGGCCGAGGGTGCCACGATAAGGTCGGCCCCGCCGTCCACGAGATCCCGCACGGGATCGACTGGATAGCGCGTCCCCGGGGCGGGTTCCGTTTCCCACCAGATGTCTTCGCAGATCGCTACCCCGATTCTGATTCCGGAGAGGGTGAAGACCGATGACTTCCGGGCCGGTTCGAAGTAGCGCGCCTCGTCAAACACATCATAGGTGGGGAGCAGGCGTTTCGCCTGTCGGAAGAGGATTGCGCCGTCCGATACGACGGCCACGCAGTTCTGCAGCGCTTTCCCGCCGGCGGTCGGACTCGCGTCGACGTATCCCACCATTACGGCGATACCTTCGGGAAGGTTCTGCTGCAGCCGGCGAATGTTCCTGAGGTTCTCCTCCACAAAGGTGCGGTGGTCCAGCAGGTCCATGGGTGGATACCCGCAGAGGCTGAGTTCGGGGAAGACGACCAGTTGTGCCCCGGCCTCTTTCGCCTGCGTCGTCCTGAGGCGGATCAGTTCCCGGTTCCGGGCAAAGTCCCCAATCACCGCGTTGACCTGCGCGATCGCGATTGTAATCTTGCTTGACCCTGCCATATCGAATAACTACGATACCGTACCATGGAACGCGGGCTCCTCATAGCGGGAAGATCGGGCGCGCTCTTTGCCAATCTCGTTCAGGGGGCGCTCGACCGGGGTGGACGCGTCGTGGCGACTCGTGAGCCCGAGGTTGAACCGGAGGTGCCCGAAGGACTTGGTGAGGACCTTTCCTACGTTCCCTGGAACCCCAGGTCGCTCTTTTCCGCCCGCACCCTGGTCCTCACCGCGATGGACCGCCTGGACACGGTGGACGATGTAATCGTTCTCATGACGCCGGAAGGGGTACACTCGCCGTTCCACCAGACCGAATCCGCGCTGATCGAAAAACGAATCGACAACACCGTGAAAGGGTACCTCTTCCTGGTCAAGGAGGGGCTGGCGCACCTCATGCGTGCCGGTGGGGGGCGCCTCGTGTTCGTGCTCTCCGACGGCGGTGCGGAGGTTCTGCCGCCGGTTGACGCCGTAGTCCAGGGCGGTCTGGTACGCCTGGTGGACAGTCTCTTTACCTACTACGCCGATGAGGCCGTTGAAGTCCACGGCCTGCACGCCTCGGGGGCAGGCGATTCGGAAGCCGCCGCCTGGGTGTTTGACACGCTGGACTCTCGGGCCGGTAAAACCGCCGGACGGTGGGTACGGTTTGGACAACGAACCGGAATTTTCGGCGGTCGCCGGTAGGCGGTGCGCGAACGTGGAGTAGCAGTTCTCATGGTGGAGATCACATACCCGTGGCACGGTTGGCTTCGCTACGCTGCCGAGGCGCGTTTTGTTCTTCCTTCCGGGCGCGCCTGGTGCTATTCCTTGACGGAGACAACATCGTCGGAGGGCTCGTCACCCTCCTTCCATACTGAGAATTGCTAAACGTGGAGTCGAAACGGTGAAAATTTGGATGCGATTGTTCCTTGGCGTTGCGGCCGGCGTTGTGCTCGGTGCGTTCCTGCCCCTCGCCGGGGGCGATACGGAGCGGCTGGTCGCTGAAATCGCCGTTGTCCTCCAGAACGCGTCGGTCTTTGTTCTGTTGCCCCTTGTGTTTTTTGTTGTGATGATCGCGGTGGACGAACTCCGCGAGGACGGCCGCCTCTGGCTGATCGTTTCGCGAACCGCGGCGCTCTCCCTGGCAATCGCCCTGGTGGCGGCGCTCCTGGGGGTGGTGGTCGTATTGGGGCTGGAACCGCAGCGGATACCGCCGATCCTGCAGGAAGCGCCCCCCGCGGAGGGGCCTATGTTTTTTTCCTCCCTGGCCGCCGCCATTGGGCGCAACTTTTTCCGAACCCTCGCGCGGGGACCCCACGTTCTCGCATCGGTGATCCTGGCGGCGCTGGTTGTGGGCGCCGTGCTCCGGTTTGATCGGGAGATAACCGAGCCGGTCAGGCTCGTGGCGGATTCGATCAACCGCATACTCTATCGGATAAACGCAGTCGTGGTGGACTGGATATTTGTTCCCGCGGGTGTCACGGCCGCGCTCGTTACGCTGCAGAGCCGCGCCGCCGGAGATCTGCTCCTCTTTGGACAGCTCGTCCTCGTGGTAGGTACCACCGCGGGCGTGGCGGGAGTCGTCATCCTCCCGCTCCTGCTTCGGTTCCTGCGCGTGGACCATTCGCCCCTGCGGTGGCTCTACGTCATGCTCAGTCCGGCGCTGGTGGCGCTCGCCACGGGTGACGCCTACATGTCGCTATCCGTCATGAACCGCATCGGGAAAGAGAACCTGGGCGTATCGCGCCGGGCCGGTGGATGGGTCTTTCCGGTGTCCGCGGCGTTTCTGCGGCCCGGAACCGCACTCGTTGCATCGGCGAGTTTCCTGCTCGTGATCCGTTCCTACACGGCGCTGGAGATTCGATTCGTGTCGCTGCTCACGATCGTCGTTGCCGCTTGGCTCTACTCGATCATCCTTGCCGGCGTGCCGACCACCGGCGTGGTCGTGATGCTCAGTTACCTGGCGTTGCGGTACGGACAGGGGATGGAGGAGTCGTACCTCATTCTGCTGCCCGCGGTTCCGATCCTGCAACGGATCGGTGCGGTCCTGGATGTGCTCGCCGCTGGATTCGTTGCGGAAGTGGTGGCCGCCCGCGGTGGATACCGGAAAGAGGTGCCGGTCCGGTCACTGGTGTAGGCGAATCACCATTCCCATGTGGAGCATCGTTTCATCGAGGAACCCCGTCCGTTCACCGCTGTCCCAGGCGTTGTACACCGGGATAAACCACCGCAGGGCGACCCCGAAGTCGAACAACTGAGAGAATCGGTAGTCCGCCTGCACCGTCAACTCCGGCATAACGAACCGGAGCTGCCGCACGAAGTAGCTCGCCACCGTCCCGGCGCGCCCCCCCTCGATCCCCGATAGGGGAATACGGAAGACCAGCGACGGCGACGCACCGGCGGAAACGGTAAGGCTCTCAGTCCCGGGAATGGGCCGTACGTAGAGAAAGGGCGAGCCGACGATCACCGTGAGAATGGACGCGATGTCACCCAAGACGCTGCCGCTCTCTATCTGGGTCGGCACCGTTTTGTCGTGCGCCTCCAACGAAAGGTACTCCTGGCGAAAGAGGAGCGCCCCCGGTGCAATCTCCCAGCCGGGGACGATCTCCATTCTGACGCCGCCTCCGGCGGTGAAACGAATAGGGCTGACATCACTCCCCTGGACCGCGTTCCCGTCGCTGTCGGTGGTAAATCCGTTGTAGATCCACGTCTGGCCCGCGTGCAGTTCGTATCCCTTGATTGCGAGGGCACCGGTCCGTTGTAGTCCGGTGCCAAGGGCCAACGTGAGGAGTATCGTGAAAAGCGGTACAAAGCGGCGTCTCATGGCGCGTTCGATGGTGAGTATATCACGCGGACCCGGTCGACACGGGCGTGCCGGTCTGTCTAGTACGCCTTGGAGTATACGGCGATCGATGTGGCGGGTTTGCCGCTGACGATACACACCCGGCCCCGGGCGCGCTCCTCGCCGTCAAAGGGAAGGACGCGAATGGTCGCCTTGGTCTCTGCCTTCACCCGCGCCTCCGTTGCCGGATCACCGTCCCAGGGTGCGACGGCAAAACCGCCCGGTCCGTCGGCAAAAAAGGCGACCAGTTCGTCGTACGAGGCCGGTTCGATCGTATTCTCGTCGCGGAACGCGCGGGCCCGTTCCAGGAGGGACGCCTGGATGTCCTTTAGGAGGGCGGCAATGTGGCCGCTCAATTTCGCGATCGGCACCGGGCTTTTCTCACCCGTGTCCCGGCGCGCCACGAGAGCCGTTCCCTGTTCGATATCCCGGGGGCCGATTTCGACGCGTACCGGTACGCCCCGCAGTTCCCACTCGGCGAATTTCCAGCCCGGTGAATTGCTTTCGTCGTCGTCCAGGACCACACGGAAGGACTCGGACAACTGCTCCCGCAGGGTAGAGGCAAACCGCAGAACCTCGTCCCGCGTCTGGTTGCGGAAGATGGGAACGATCGCGACTTCCGTGGGGGCCAGGCGCGGCGGCAGAACGAGTCCCCGGTCGTCGCTGTGGGCCATGATCAGTGCACCCACCAGACGCGTCGAAACGCCCCAGGAGGTTGCCCACACGTGGTCCAGCGTACTCTCCCGCGTCTGAAACTGGACGTCAAAGGCGCGGGCGAAGTTCTGCCCCAGGAAGTGCGACGTTCCCGCCTGGAGCGCTCGCCGATCCTGCATCATCGCCTCGATCGCATAGGTGTCGACAGCGCCGGCAAACTTCTCGCTCTCACTCTTCTTTCCGGTCAGGACGGGCAGCGCCATGTACTCTTCCGCAAAGGTGCGGTACACGTCGAGCATTCTGAGCGTCTCTTCCCGCGCCTCTTTGTCCGTTTCGTGCGCCGTGTGACCCTCCTGCCAGAGGAACTCGGTGGTCCGAAGGAAGAGCCGCGTCCGTTTCTCCCAGCGAAGGACGTTGGCCCATTGGTTGATGAGTAACGGGAGGTCCCGGTACGACTGGATCCACTTCCGGTACATGCTCCAGATGATCGTTTCGGAGGTCGGCCGGATGACAAGGGGTTCTTCCAGTTTCTCTCCGCCGCCGTGGGTGACAACGGCGAGTTCCGGCGCGAAGCCCTCGACGTGCTCCGCTTCGCGATGAATAAAACTCTCAGGAATCAGGAGCGGGAAGTAGGCGTTCTGGTGGCCCGTCTCCTTGAACATCGCGTCCAGGGCGCTTTGCATCCGCTCCCAGATGGCGTAGCCCCGCGGGCGGATGACCATGGTGCCTTTCACGGGGCTGTAATCCGCAAGCTGCGCCTGCGTTACGACGTCGACGTACCAGTTTGCGTAGTTTTCCGATCGAGGAGTGATGCGCTCGGTCATGGTCCGAGCGATGATATGCGGTTCACCGCCCCATGTCAATCATCGAAATTGGATAGTTTCGACCATGTAGCGAACCCGTGTTCCACCGGCAAATTGAGTCACTTTTTCCACGACGATGACCAGTGAACGCCCACTCGGCGAAAGGAGGATCTGCCGGATACGGTAGGATTGCGCGTCCTCGCGGAAGAAGCCGGGACGTCCGACGCGGAAGGAATCACGCGTTCCGTTGGCGAATTCGATGTCGAGCTCAATGAAAAACGCTGCCGACATCGTCTCGCCCTCACCGCGTGTCTCTTCGATAAGTGTGACCTCGTACCGGTTGCCCGTCTCGAAATCGCGGAAAGAGAGTTGTTCCGAACGCGGCTCCGCGCCGTTGATCAACAGATAGATGATCCGTCCCTGCCTGAGGTGATCCACCGACCGCGATGTGACAATAGGTTTTGTTTCCGGGATGAGCGTGTAGAGTGCGCCGACCCCGCTCTGTCCGGGACCGATCTCCGTATTCGACGTCATGGAGAACCGCCCGCCGGGAAGGAATACGTTCCGTGGAACGTCAACGGCGTAGATATCGGCAAAGACGCCGTCCTGACCGATTCCGTACTGACCAAAGAGAAACACCTCGGAATCGCGCGAAAACCCGAGGTTGGCGAATGCCGCAACGTCGTTGGCGCCGGCGAATGAAACGCCGAGGAGAAGGAGCGCGACAACGAGCAGTGTGCGTCTATGGAAACGAAACATCGGGTTTTTCACCTCCCTCTGTCTAAATATCGAACGAAGCGTAGGTGATCTGTAGTTTTTTTGCGCTTCACGCTACTATTCGGGACTCATGACACTGCGTTCCCGCAACGTTTTTGTTCGTCTCTCCCTTGTGTTTGTCACGGCGGGAATTACGCTCTTCTCCTGGTTTGTCGCACGTCCCGTCATGACGTCCCTGGTACGCGATCATCCCTGGGCGTCCCTGGCCGTGGTCCTCGCCTCCACGATACCCCTCCTGGGAAGCATAGTCCTTGCCGTACTCTTCCGGCGGACCATGTCGTCTCCCGTCTTTTTCGTGACCTGTGCGCTCGCCGCGGCGGCGTGCACGCTCGTTCGTCTGGCCATTCCCGGCGTACAGGTCTCTTTCTTGGAATCTATCGTCGCCATGCGGATCGTCATCGCTTCGCACCTTACCTTTGCCCTTTTGCTCTTCGCCGCCGGGCTGCACGCTGCGGAACAGGCGTACCGGAGGCACGCCTGGGTCCTGTTCGCCGTTCTCTTTGTGGCGCTGACACTCTCCTGGACGATCCCCGTGGACGCGTTCTCTCTCCGTCGCAACTTGACGCATCCGGTGGCGCTCGGAGATTCAATGGGGATTCTGGTGGGGGTGTTTCTGGTCCTGGCGACCATCAGTTACCTGCAGGTTGGCGTTCGCGAACGGGATCGACGCGCGGTGGTCTCCGGGGCGTCAATGGTTTTCATGGCCGCCGGCTACGAGCTGCTCTACTACGCCTACGATCCCATCGCGATTGCTGCCGGCGTGATCAGCACCGTCATCGGAGTTGCAACGTTCGCGCAGCAGAGCTACCGCGATCAGATTATCGAATAGTCTACAGGTACGGTGTGGATGCGATCAGTCCGACGCCTGCCGGGAGCAGAAGATTGTCGGCGTCTCCCGTGGGGAGCGCTTCGATTACCGCGGCGGAAAGGGCAACCACAAAGACAACACCGGGGCTCTCGAGAACCCACGACGCGGCAATTGCCACCGCAATGAAGCACGCCATGCTCCCTTCGAGCGTTTTTCCCCCCGTCCCCGGGAGGGTGGTTCGTCCCACCAAGCGACCGGCAATACTGGCAACACCGTCACCAAAGGCCAGGGCGTAAATGGCGATCGTTGCGGCCGGCGCCGGGTAGAGCATAAGTGCGAGCATTGCACCAAGTCCCAGCGTGACCGGGCCCAGAACGTAGTGGTTGAGATCCCTCTTTCGGGACGCAAGTTCCGTTATCCGTGATATGATCGGGATGTCTATACCATGTTGGCGTTGCTGCTCGGCGTAGGCGTAGGCAAGTGTTCCAACCGCCAGAACTACCATGGCTACCGTGGATCCAGCGACGGCGGAGAGCGTAGGAACGCCGGCAATCAGCATGTGGATGCCCTTTCGGATCAGTTCGGTGCGGATTTCCGGCCGAAGGGCGACGCGACGGTTGAGAATTGTAGCGGTTTGTACGTACGAAACAGGCATCGCGTCTGAAAGATGCAAGTTACATGCCAAACACGTGTTGATTCGGTGATTCTTGTAACCCTATATTTTATTTAGATTTATCGTGATGGTTCGGTGGATGCCGGTATGGAACGACACGAATATGTAACAAAAAAAATACACCGATTTTCACAAATCACGATTGGTACTCTGTTATTTGCGGCCTGCGCCACAACGCCGTCCGTGGAAACCCCTCCGGAACGGGTACCCGGAACGGACGGCGTACCGGAACGGACCGTTCCAGAGTCTCCGCTCTCCCCGCGCGAACAGCCGGGACCCGATCCGATTACCCCCGTGCCGGAGGAGGTGCCGGAGATCGAACGCATGCGGATCGATGCCGTGGTGGAACGCGTAGTCGCGTCGATGACGCTCGAGGAGCGAGCCGGACAATTGATCATGCCGGCGATTCTGTCGACCGGGAACCCGACCGCCGTCACTCCCCAGGTGAAGGATCTGATAGACCAGGTGCGTCCCGGTGGAATCATCCTGTTTGGCCCCAACCTGGAGACGCCCGGGCAGACGAGGGCACTGGTGATGGAGCTACAGGCGCTCAGCCCGGTGCCGCTTTTCGTCGCCGTTGACCAGGAGGGTGGACTGGTGGATCGCCTCTCTTCGAGCGGTGTCATGGGGGCCACCCGTGTGCCCTCCGCGGCCCAGGTAGGCGCTACGGGCGACGCCGACCTCGCCTTTGAACTGGCCCGGGTGGTTGCCCGGGAACTCCGATCCCTCGGAATCAACATGAACCTGGCACCCGTGGCGGACATCCAGACCAACGCCCAGAATCCCGTCATCGGGACGCGCGCATACGGCAACGAACCCGACCTTGTGGCGGAGATGGTCGGCGCCACCGTCCAGGGTTTTCACCGGGAGAGCGTCATCGCCGTGTTGAAACACTTTCCCGGTCACGGGGATACGTCGAACGACACACACAACGGGGCCGCAAGTGTGGCGCATTCACTGGAGCGGCTCTATGACGTCGAGTTTGTGCCCTTTGTTCGCGGTATTGAATCGGGGGCAGACGTGGTGATGACGGCCCACGTGGCCGTTCCGGCGGTTCAGGGAAACGATCTTCCCGCCACCTTCTCCCGAACACTCATCACCGACCTCCTGCGCGGTGCGCTCGGCTTTGACGGTGTGGTTATGACCGATGCGCTCATGATGGGCGCGCTGGTCAACTACTACCGGGAAGACGAGATAATACTGCGCGCCGTGTCCGCCGGATCGGACCTGCTGCTGCGTCCTTCCGATCCCCGGGCGGCACGGGACCTCCTGGTTTCGTCCGTAGAGTCGGGAGAGATATCGCTGGGCCGCCTCAACGAATCGGTGGCGCGCATCGTCCGTTTGAAGTTCGAACGGGGCTTGATGGTGGAGACCGGAGAAGCCCTGTCAGCCGGGGGACCGCTTTTTCTCGCATCGGAGGAGCTTGTTCCCGTGAAGGTCGCAATCGGAATCGAGGAACACATGGCTGTGGTGGAGGAGATCCGCAGGAGGAGTCGATGACACCGCAACGGGGGCGGCAGTTCGCATGGTGGAGATCACATAGCCTTGGCACGGTTCGAAGAACAAAACGCTTGGCTTCGCTACGCTGCAGAGACGCGTTTTGTTCTTCGTCGGAGGGCTTGTCGCCCTCCGTCCATCCTGAAAATTGCAGCACCGGGGGAACACGGTCTCGATCGTTCGGTGTGCCGTTTAATTGGGGAGTTCCACAATCTCGA
The DNA here is from genome assembly GCA_028282545.1 of Spirochaetales bacterium. Lineage (GTDB taxonomy): Bacteria > Spirochaetota > Spirochaetia > DSM-27196 > Alkalispirochaetaceae > JANQHT01. The sequence continues at coordinate 2,128 of JANQHT010000132.1, read as the reverse complement.
AGTAGTACTTCCCGAGGGTTTGGACAATCTCCACCATCGAGTCAAAGGTGACCGGTTTTCGGATATATCCGCTGACACCGAGGTTGTACGACTTGACGATGTCTTCGTCGGCATCGCTGGTGGTCAGGACGCATACGGGGATGCGTCGCAGCTCCGTATGCGATTTGAGCTGCGAGAGCGCCTCGCGCCCGTCCATGCGGGGCATGTTGAGATCCAGAAGAATGATCCCGGGGCGGTAGTTGTCCGGGAGACGCGCGTACTCCCCCCGATGGAGCAGATAGTCCATGAGCTCTTCACCGTCACCAACGCAATCGATGGGGTTGAGGAGGCGACTCTCCTCCAGTGCTTCGCGAACGAGCATCTGGTCCTCCCGGTCGTCCTCGGCATACAGGATCGTGATCTCCTTGGTGTTACGCGGTGTCATGTGTCCTCCCCCGGATAGAACAGGAGATACGTTTCCGTCCCCGCTCTATCCTCTCTAGTGGTGACAACCTCCGCCGATATCTGTTTTGCGAGGCTGTCGATGAGTACGTGTCCAAAATGCGTGTCGGTGCTCGGGCCCTGCCCCGCTCCGCATCCCACGCCGTCGTCACGGACACACATTCGAACGTGACCATCGTCCATCAGCTCGGCGTCGATCCATATGTTCCCTGTGCGGCCGTTCGGGAACGCGTGTTTGTGGCTGTTCGTGATGAGTTCGCTCGCAACAAGGGCCACCGGTACGGCGATGCCCAGGGGCAGGAAAATCTGTTCGCAGTTGAGGTGAACCACGATCTCGCGACCGCGCTCGAAGAGGTCTGATGTCTCCTTCGCAATCCGCTCCAGGAACGGATCGAGCGCGATGTGGCTCACGTTTTCCGACTCGTAGAGGTGTTCGTGAGCGAGTGCGATGGAGAAAATCTTGTTTTCGTACTCCTGTAGCGCCGAGGAAACGTCCGGTGAGGTGAATCGGGCTACGTACAGCCTGAGGAGGCTCATGATGATCTGGAGGTTGTTCTTCACCCGGTGGTGGATCTCACGTAGGAGAACCTCTTTTTCCTCCAGCGCCTGCTCCGCCATGCTCCGTGCGTGGTCGGCTTCTTCCCGCAGGCGCGTGGTGGTGATCTCCACGGCCAGATCCCGGGTGAGACCGTCTATAAGGTTGCCGATCTCAGGGTACTGGACGAGGTCTTCCGGGATCGGCAGCGTCAGGACACCCGATTCGCGTACCCCGATCTCCGCCGTTGCAACGGCGATGCGCCATCCGGTGAGGTCCTTCCCCGTGATATCACAGAGGATAGACGCTTCCTCGGCGTCGATCACGACGAAGGTGTCACCGTTTGTGCGCACGCGTTTCTCCAGGGGCGTGATGTCGGTGCTCTCGATAGACTCTGCCTCGAGTTCCGTTTCCCGACGATGTACGATCACGACCGATGCGCGCGCCGCGGCGGGAACGTGGGTTGTCCAGCGCACGCAGGGGATGCCCAAGTTCTCGACCAGCAACCGGCACATCTCCAGGGGGAGCTCTGTGGATCGTTTCTCCAGGCGATGGATCTGCCGCTGTGCCACAAGCAGGTTCTGTATGAACCGCGCGTAGTCTTCGTGGCTGTTCTGCCTCTCTTTGTGAAGGATTGCGTCGCGGAGAACGCGGTCGAGCATACCCAGGTGGGCGTCGCCCTTGACGAGGTAGCCCTGGGCGCCGTGTGCGACCGCCTCCCTCCCGATCGTGTCGTCGTCGATCCCGGAAAACACCAGGATCGGGATTTCGGGAAAGAGACCTCGCATGCGCCGAACCGCTTCAACACCGTTGGCGTCGGGGAGGTTCAAGTCGAGCAACAGCAGGTCCGGCGATGTCTTCCGAACCGTGCTGATTCCCTCCTCGAGTGTCCTGCAAAGGATGATACGGTGACGATCGGGATGAATATGATCCTCGAAGAGCATGACGTCTTCGGCATCATCCTCAACGTAGACGATATCGAGCCGTTTCATTCGGTCTCTCCCACGGTAGGTGGTTGAAATCGAACAACAAAACGCGTCCCGACCGGCTGGTTGGCTTCGATGACGATGGTTGCACGGTGCCGCTCAGCGATCCGGCGGCAGATCGCCAGGCCGACCCCGGTACCGTCGTACTCCTCCCGTGAATGGAGGC
>JANQHT010000099.1 GCA_028282545.1 Spirochaetales bacterium | reverse complement strand
GGGACGCTTCAAGAGTGCTTCGGTCCTTTTGAAGCCGGCGGCGCCGGGAACCGGCATCATCGCCGGCGGACCCGTCCGGGCGGTGATGGAAGTCGGCGGGATCAACGACGTGCTCAGCAAGTCGCTTGGCAGTCAAAACGCCGTGAACATCGTCAAGGCGGTTTTTGCCGGCCTGCAGAGCCTGCTTGATCCCCGGGAAGTCGCGCGAAGCCGCGGCAAGAAAGTACGCGAGTTGTGGGGGTAGGCGATGAAAGTCCGTATTACGCTGGTACGCAGCGCGCACGGTCGGCGGCCGAACCAACGCAAGACGGTAGAGGCGCTTGGCCTCCGCCGGATCAACCATTCGGTCGTGAAGGAATCAAATCCGGCGATCCAGGGGATGATACGAACCGTGTCGCACCTGGTCAAAGTTGAGGAAGTGTAAGAGCCATGATTCGTGTCCCGAAGGGAGCAACCCATAGCAAGAAGCGACTCGGCCGCGGACCGTCGTCCGGCGTCGGCAAAACGTCCGGGAAAGGCCATAAGGGCCAGAACGCCCGTTCCGGCGGCGGCGTCCGTCCCGGCTTTGAGGGCGGCCAGATGCCGCTCTACCGCCGAGTCGCCCGACGCGGTTTTTCCAACTACCCCTTCAAGATCGAATACGTGGCGGTGAGCCTGGGGCGTTTGGAAGAGCTCTTCTCCGACGGCGACGTGGTATCCCAGGAGTCGTTGGTGGAGCGGAAGGTCGTTCGTAAGAGCGAGAAACGCGTCAAGATCCTCGCGGACGGGGACCTCACCAAAAAAGTGACGGTCAGGGGACTCAAGGTCAGCGCGTCGGCGCGCGCCAAGATCGAAGCGGCCGGCGGAACGGTCGAAGAAGACACAACCGAAAAAACACAGGACTGATTGAATGGCATCGAATCCGATTGCTGACATTTTTCGCATCAAGGACCTGCGGGATCGGGTGCTTTTCACCCTCATGATCCTGCTCGTCTTCCGCCTCGGTGCTACGATCCCCATCCCGGGGATCAACGTCAACGCGTTAAAACTCTACTTCCAGGCGCAGCAAGCGGGCGGTGGCATCTCGGTCACGGACTACCTCGACTTCTTCGCGGGCGGGGCGTTCAGCCGATTCAGCGTCTTTATGCTCGGCATCATGCCGTACATCTCGATGTCGATCATCATGCAGCTGCTGCTTCTGGTCTTTCCGGCGCTCAAGCGCATCTCCGAGGAGGACGGCGGCCGGAAACGGATCCAGCGCTACACCCGGTACGGTACGGTCGGGGTGGCACTGATTCAGTCATTCGCCGTTACGGTGTATGCCGACAGCATTCCAGACGCGGTAACGCTCAGCCGCGGTGTCTACACGGTTGTTTCGATGCTGACCGTAACTTCCGGGACGGTCTTTCTCATGTGGATGGGCGAACAGGTCAACCAGCGCGGTATCGGAAACGGTATCAGCTTGATTATCTTCAGCGGTATCGTCGCCCGAATGCCCAACGGCATCTGGGTCCTCTTTGAACAGGTGCGCTCCGGCAATCTGAATCCCGTATTTGTGATCGTCGTGTTTGGTATGTTCGTCGCGGTGGTCGCCCTCGTGATTTATGAGCAGCGGGGACAGCGCAAGATCCCCGTGAACTACGCAAAGCGCGTAGTGGGCCGGAAGATGTACGGTGCCCAAAACACCTACGTACCGTTCAAGATCAATCCCTCCGGCGTTATCCCGGTCATCTTCGCGAGCAGCGTCCTTACGTTCCCCTTGCAGATCGCCCAGGGACTCGGTCCGGACGTGCGATGGCTGCAGGGCTTGGCGTTTTTTCTCCGCCCCAGCGGACCGGCGTACCTCATCACGTATACACTGCTGATCATCTTCTTCGCCTACTTCTACACGCAGGTGACGTTGAACCCGATGGAGATCGCAAAGAACATCCGTGAAAACGGCGGTTCGATCCCCGGAATACGTACCGAGAAGATGGAAGAGTATTTTACGAGAATATTGAACCGGATCATCCTTCCGGGCGCCATGTTCCTGGCGTTTATCGCGGTCATTCCGACGCTCGTCCAGAGCCTGTTCAACTTTCCCAGTCAGGTTGCGTTCCTCATGGGTGGTACGTCGCTCCTGATCATGGTTGGCGTTGACCTGGACCTGATGTCTCAGATCGAAGGGCATCTCCGGATGCATCACCACGACGGCCTGACCAAGAAGGGCAGGATCAAGTCAAGACGGAGTCTGTAAACGAAGGATTGAGATATGAAAGTTCGTGCCAGTGTCAAACCGATGTGTGACAAGTGCAAGGTGATTCGTCGTCGCGGCGTAGTTCGCGTCATCTGTTCGAACCCGAAGCACAAACAACGGCAAAAGGGATAATCGTATGGCTCGTATTGCAGGTATAGACCTACCCAACAAGCACGCGGACGTTGCGCTCACGTACATCTTCGGAATCGGGCGCACCTCGGCGCGCGAAATCTGTCAAAAGGCGAACGTCGACACGGAGAAACGGATGAATGACCTCTCCGCGGAAGAGGTCAACCAGATTCGGCAGGTCATAGACAACGAATACACGGTGGAAGGACGGCTTCGCACGCAGGTCTCGCTGAACATCAAGCGCCTCATGGATATCGGCGCGTACCGAGGGCTGCGGCATCGGAAGGGCCTTCCCGTTCGGGGACAGCGTACCAAGACAAACGCGCGAACGCGGAAAGGCAAGCGGAAGACCGTTGCCGGCAAGAAGAAATAGGAGGCGGTAACTCGTGGCCAAGGCAAAAACCGCAACAAAGAAGAAGACAAAACGCTCGGTATACGAAGGTAAGGTCTACGTGCAGGCCACCTTCAACAACACGATCGTTACCATAACGGACATGAACGGTCAGGCCGTTTCCTGGTGCAGCGCCGGATCGCTTGGATTCCGCGGCGCCAAGAAATCGACACCCTACGCCGCGCAGACCACGGCGGAAACCGCCGCGAAAAAGGCGATGGACTATGGTCTGCAAGCGGTTCACGTCTTTGTCAAAGGCCCCGGCGTGGGGCGGGAGAGCGCAATCCGCTCGCTGGGCGCACTGGGACTTCGTGTGCGTAGCATCAAGGACATCACTCCCATTCCGCACAACGGGTGTCGTCCGCGCAAGACACGTCGCGTATAAGGAGCATCATGGATGGGGCGTAAAGCACTGCTAAAGGGCTTCAAGAAACCAAAGAGCATCTCGTTCGAGCCGAGCGAATCGACGCCGGACTATGGTAAATTCGTAGCCTACCCCTTTGAACGGGGCTACGGTACGACGATCGGTAACTCGCTCAGGCGCGTGCTACTTTCGTCGATTCCGGGTTACGCTATCTCGGCGGTACGGATCACCACCTACGACGGTGACGGTAACCAGCACTTTCTTTCGAGCGAGTTCGAACCGATTCCGGGGGTCCAGGAAGACACGCCGGACGTAATCAACAAGTTCAAACAGATTCAGGTCAGCCTCGATAGCGACGTGGAACAGAAGGTGGTGTTCCTGGAGTTCAAGGGCGAGCGAACCGTCTCGGCGGCGGACTTTGCCGTTGAAGGCGTCCAGGTGACGAACAGGGACCTTCCAATCCTGACCATGATGAATGACGCCCAGGTGGATATCGAGATCCAGATCGACCTATCCCGTGGATACGTGCCCGCCGAGGTGAACGAGAAGTACATCGAGGAGGTGGGGACGATTCCGATCGATGCGGTCTATTCGCCGATCCGGCGCGCCAAGTTCCAGATCGATAACACCCGGGTCGGGCAGCGCAACGACTACGACAAGCTTACCCTTGAAGTGTGGACCGACGGGACCATTTCGCCGGTAGACGCTGTAGGCGAGGCTGCAAAGGTCGCCAAGGACCACTTCGACGTTTTTATAAACTTTGACGAGGATGAGGTGGGCAGCGACGAGGAGGAGGACGAGGATATGCGTTTGATTCGCGAAATCCTCGAAACCCCGGTGGATGAGCTCGAGCTTTCCGTGCGCGCCTCGAACTGCCTGAAGAACGCGGATATCCGTAACCTGGGCGATCTGACTCGTCGCACCGAGGACGAAATTGCGAAAACGCGGAACTTCGGAAAGAAGTCTCTCCAGGAGATCAAGGAGAAACTTGCCGAATGGGATCTCTCCCTGGGAATGTCCGACTACACCGTGCTCAAGAACAACCCGGTGTTCATAAAGAAGAAGGAAGAGAACGATGAAGCATAAGATCGGATACAACCGGCTCGGGCGCAAATCAGCGCACCGGAAGGCGATGACACGGAACATGCTCGTGTCGTTCTTTCGTCATGAGCGCATCAAAACTACCAAGGCAAAAGCGCTCGCGATCCGTAGAACGGCGGAGAAAATGATAACCCGTGCTAAGATCGATTCGGTGCACAACCGCCGCATGATCGGTCGCGATATCAAGGATAAGGGCGTTTTGGCCCGGCTTTTCACCGAGATTGGACCGCGTTACAAGGAGCGCCCCGGCGGATACACCCGGGTCCTCAAGCTGGGTCCCCGGCCCAGTGACGCCGCGGAAATGGTGATCCTGGAACTGGTCGATCGTGACGGGACGGAATCGGTCGCCGAGGAAAAAGCGACCAAGAAGAAACGCGCTCCCCGGGCAAAGAAGGAAGACGCCCCGGCTGAAAACGAGCCAAAGGCGACGGAGGCCACGAAAAAGGCGACGGCGGAGGGTGAAGACGCCGCGGAGGCGAAAGACGCTCCCGCGGAGGAAACCTCGGCGGAAGTCGCAGAAGAGGCGAGCGTTGAGGTTGCGGCAGAGGCCGCTGCGGAGGTGGAAGCCGGTGACGCGCCCGAGGGCTCCCAGGACGAGTAGCTCTCCCTTTTCTCGCAAAGGAAAGACCGCCCGGTTGGGCGGTTTTTTTGTCTTCGCCGCAATCCGAAAAACGCGTTACCGCAGGTACGGGACGATGCGGTCCGAGTGTACCGGACCGGCCCACCGCGCCACGACCTCGCCGGATGCATCGAGGACCACCGTGGTCGGTGTTCCCCGTACGAAGAAGCGGTCCGATATCGTGCCGCTACGATCGAGGGCCACCGCGTATTCGATTCCATTGTCCCGCACGTAGTCGGCGACGTCCGAGACGGAGCGCTCCGTTCTCGTGACGTTAACGCCGACAAAATTGGCCCCCTCCGCGTACGCTGCGTGCAGGCTCTTCTTGTACGGTAGTTCCGCGGCGCAGGGCCCGCACCAGGTGGCCCAGAACGTGAGCACCGTGGGTTTCCCCTGCAGCGTTGCCAGAGAGATTGACGTTCCATCCAGGAGTTCCAGCGCTACGTCGTCTCCGGGCGCCACAGCCCGGTCGGAGGATGAGTGCCCGCTGCCGACCGCCGCCACCACCACAACGACGGCTATCGCGGCAGCAGCCGCTACCACTCCCGCGACGCCGATCGCCGCCATTGCGTTCCGTCTCTTTTCCACGCGCCATACGCGCCAAGCAGTATAGAGTGTCGCACCGATAAGACCGGCGACAACTCCCCGCCGTCCTCCCGGCGCGCGGAGCAGGAGGCTCGGGTTGTCCCGAATTTCCGGAAAGAGATCGACCACCGGATAGAGTTTCCACAGCACCAATGCAACGATCGTCGCGGTGAATATCGTGTCCAGTACGCGTTCCGTCTCCGCAGAAAGACCCACTCGGCGAAGCACCGGGGGGAGGGCGACACGGCAGACGATACCCACCGTGATCGCCACGAGGATCCATACGGGCACGGCGGCGGGACCCACGGCAACGGAACCACGGAACGTATCCATAGGGTACGAAACGTACCGCTTTTCCCGGTTGAAATAAAGGCGGCCTCCGGGAGAAGGTACTCCATGACCTTCGCCGAATGGAAACAGCTCTTCCGTACCGACCGGTCGGCGTGGACCGCCGCCCTTGAGGAGCGCCGGAGCGGCGCCGATCCGGCCGCCTGGAACGTAGCGATTGCGGCCTGGGACCCGCGAGAAACCGGTGCCACCCCCGTTGCGCCCGGCGACGTTCCGGGACCGCAGGCGCCGCCTCTCGAGGGCGTTCCCTTCCTCGTCAAGGATCTGTTTGACCAGGAGGGGATCGTGTCCTGCGCGAGTTCCCGGGTGCTTGCCGAAGTGGGTGCACCGGCCGCCGCGGACGCCGCAATCGTGCATCAACTGCGCACCGCCGGTGCCCTATCCGTGGGACGCACCCAGATGAACGAGTTTGCCTATGGGTTGGACGGGTTCAACGCCCACACCGGCAACGTGACGAATCCGCTGGACCCTTCGCGGATCAGCGGCGGCTCCTCCAGCGGTTCCGCCTGGGCGGTCGGAGCGGGAGTGGTCCCCCTCGCACTCGGCACCGACACCGGCGGTTCGGTGCGCGTTCCCGCCGCGTTCTGCGGCATCTACGGGTTTCGTCGCGCCGTTGACCACTACGCAGCAACCGGCGTTGTTCCCCTCGCCACGAGTTTCGACACGGCGGGGTGGTTCACCGCCACCGCGGTCGACATGGTGGCGTCCCTGGATGCACTCTGGGAAGACCCTCTGACGGCGCAGCCGCTTACGGAGACGCCTTCCGTCGGCTGGTACGCGCCCGCCGGCGTGTCCATCGATACCGAGGCTGAGCGAGCGTTTGCGACGTACCGCCGCGACTGGAAGATGGTCGACGTCTCTGAAGGGGCGCGGCACAGCCTAGACAGGCAGAGCGAACAGGCCCGTTGGGCGTACAACGTGATCGGTTCCTCCGAGGCGTTCGCCTTCCACCGGCCCTGGCTCGATACGCATCGTTCGCTGTACAGCGCCACCGTATGGGACCTCATCGATCGCGCCCGGCACTGGGAAAGCGGGGCGATCCGGGCGGCACAGGACATTCGCCGCGCCGTAGCGGGTATCTTGGACCGTGAACTCGCCGCCTTTGACGCGATCGCGATGCCGGCGGTCCACCGCACGGCGCCCACGCCCACGGAGGTGTCCGGTGACTACCGAACCAATATCCTCCAGCTCACCTGTTACGCGAGTCTCGCCGCGCTTCCCGTTCTGACCGTTCCCGTTCCAACCGGTGACGGGTTGTCCGTTGGAATCCAGATCATTTCGCACCCCGGAAAGATCGGTGCCGTGGCGCGGGGACTGCTCGGTTAACCCGCAATTCACAGTACGGAAGGAGGGCGACAAGCCTTTCGACGAAATTATCTCTAACCGAACAAGAAGCAGTTCGGATGTTGGAGATCACATTGCGGATAGAAAGATTCTATCACCAGCCGCGCCCGGAACGAAGAACAAAACGCGTCTCTGCAGCGTAGCGAAGCCAAGCGTTTTGTTCTTCGTTCCGAAGGCAGCCATGAAGTGCCAAGGCTATGTGATTTCCAACATGCGAGCTGCTGCTCGGATAACTTTGTTGCCGGGAACGATCCTTTTTTGATAGGATCACACTTCATTTTGTGTACCAGGAGCACCCATGAAGGCGGCAGAGCTCGCGAAAACGTTTGATCATCACGATTTTGAGGACCGCGTCTACGAGGCGTGGCGAGCGTCGGGTGGGTTCCGTCCCGATGAAGACGGTTCCAGAGACCCCTTTGTCATCGTGATCCCTCCGCCCAACGTTACCGGCGTGCTTCACATGGGCCACGGCCTGAACAACTCGCTCCAGGACATCCTGATCCGGTACTACCGGATGAAGGGCCGCCCCACACTCTGGGTACCCGGAACGGATCACGCCGGGATCGCCACCCAAAACGTGGTGGAGCGGAAACTCCGCGAAGAGGGAACGACCCGGGAGGAACTCGGACGGGACGAGTTTGTCGAACGTACGTGGAAGATGAAGGAAGAGCACCATTCGGTGATCACCAAGCAGCTCGAAAAGATCGGCGCAAGCTGCGACTGGAGCAGGGAGCGCTTTACCCTGGACGACGGGCTCAGCCGCGCCGTCCGGGAGGTCTTCGTGGCGCTCTACGAACGCAACCTTGTGTATCGCGGCGAATACCTCGTGAACTGGTGTACCAGTTGCGGTACCGCGCTCTCCGATGATGAAGTGGAACACCGGGAGGTCAACGGGCAGATCTGGCGCGTTCGCTACCCGCTTGTCGATGGACCTGGTTCGATCGAGGTTGCCACCACGCGCCCTGAAACGATGCTCGGCGACACGGGCGTGGCGGTTCATCCCGCGGATGAACGGTACGCCCATCTAGTGGGCGCCCGGGTCCGTCTACCGCTCACCGACCGGGAGATACCTATCGTTGAGGACTCCTTCGTCGACCGAGAGTTCGGAACGGGAGCGGTGAAGATCACCCCCGCCCACGACCCCAACGACTGGGCAATGGGAGAGCGGCACGATCTGGCCCGAATCAACGTGCTGACCGCGGCGGGTCTCATCAACGAAAACGCGCCCGAGAAGTACCGGGGCATGACGGTCAAGGAAGCGCGCAAAGCGGTGGTGGCGGACCTGGAAAGCCGGGGCTTCCTCGTTGAAGTGAAGGATCACGTGCACCAGATCGGTCACTGTTACCGGTGCGACACGGTGATTGAACCGTGGCAGAGCACCCAGTGGTTTGTGCGTATGCAGCCGCTCGCGGAGAAGGCGCTCAAGGCGTGGGAGGACGGCGAGATCGTTTTCTACCCGCGGAGGTGGGAGAATACCTACACGCATTGGCTACGCAATATCCGCGACTGGTGTATCAGTCGCCAGCTCTGGTGGGGCCACCGTATCCCCGTCTGGTACGACGACGAGTCGGGCGACGTCATCGTAAGTCGCACGGACCCGACCGAGGATCCGGCGTATGCCGGGCGTTCTCTGCGGCAGGATCCGGACGTGCTCGACACGTGGTTCTCCAGTTGGATCTGGCCGTTCAGTACACTTGGGTGGCCCGAACAGACCCCGGATCTGGATCGATTCTATCCAACCACCGCACTGGTGACCGGGTACGACATCATCTTCTTCTGGGTAGCTCGAATGGTCATGGCGGGAATCGAATTCATGGGCGCGGCACCGTTCCGGGACATCTACATCACGGGACTCGTTCGCGACATCCACGGCAGGAAGATGTCAAAGAGTCTGGGGAACGGCATCGATCCGCTCGACATCGTAGACAGCTACGGCGCCGATGCGCACAAGTTCACCCTGGCATACCTCTCGGCCCAGGGGCAGGACGTTCCGATCGAAACCGAAAGTTTTCAATTGGGAAGCAAGTTTGCGAACAAGATCTGGAACGCAACGCGCTACCTGCTCATGAACCTGGGGGGACGTACCCCGGTCCCCTTTGCCGAGGTCACACTCGACAACGTGGACCGCTGGATCTATCACCGCCTCAACGATACGATCGCGCGGATGGATGCCGCCATGGCGGAGTATCGGTTCAACGAGGCGGCGCACGGGGTCTACGAGTTCTTCTGGAACGATTTTTGCGACTGGTACATCGAGGCGAGCAAGTTGTCACTGTACGCCGAAGATGACCGCGAGAAGGATAGGAAGATGTCGCTCCTCCTGTACGTGCTGGAGGAGACGATGCGCCTGCTCCATCCGCTGATGTCGTTTATTTCGGAGGAGATCTACGGACAGCTCCCGGACACACTGCAACCGGCGGACGGCACTCGGAGATCGCCCGTGCTGATGACGGCCGCATTCCCCCGAGTTCACGGGGAGCGCAGCAACGAATCGGTTGCCGCGTCGTTTGCCTCGTTGCAGGAACTCGTCCGGGGCGTACGTACCGTTCGGAGCGAGTTCGCCATACCACCGGTTAGGAAGATCGACGCCTCCGTTCGTTTTGAAGCAGATTTTGCGTCAGCCCAGTTCATTCGTTCAGCATCCAATCTGATCACGATGCTTGCGGGAATTGGTGCGCTGGAGTTCGTGGAGGATGAGGACCGTAGGGCGGGATCGATCACCGCGGTCGGAACCGGTTTCGAAGTCTATCTCGATGTGAGAGCCCTTATTGACGTGGACACGGAAGTCTCTCGTATCGAAAGGGCGATCGAGAAAGAGGAACGCCTCCTGCTGCAGAGTACCCGGAAACTCTCCAGCGAAGGATTCGTGGCGAAGGCCAAGCCGGAGGTGGTGGCGCGGGAGCGAGAGCGAGTCCGTGAAACGGAGAACCGCCTCGAACGCCTGCGACGCGTCCTGGATGACCTGACGCGATCATAAAATGCCACAGGATTTTCCGTTTTTGACATATGTCGTGTGGTAGTCGATAATATACCGTGATCGAATTCCCAAGACGTTGGGATCGGGGGTCAACGGTGGCAGCGAGTCGAGGCAGGGTACTGGTAGTTGACGACAATGAACTCAACCTGCGCGTCCTCTCGGACATGCTCGAACGGTCCGGCTACGGTATTATGCCCGCCATACGGCCGGAGATCGCTCTGCAGGCGCTGGAGGAGGCCATCCCTGACGTGGTGCTTCTTGACGTCATGATGCCGGAGATGGACGGCTATGAACTCTGTAGGCGGATCCATGACTACCCGGGAATGCAGCGCGTTCCCGTGCTCTTCGTAAGTGCCGCCGCGGACAGCGAAAGTGTTTTGCGTGGGTTCGAAGCGGGCGCGGTGGACTTCATCACAAAACCGTTTCAGTTCCAGGAAGTGCTCGCCCGGGTTCGGACCCATATGGAACTCCACCAGACGCGACAGCGCCTGGCGCATTCGGAGAAGATGGCGGCGATCGGCCAACTTGCCGCCGGTACGGCCCACGAGATCAACAACCCCCTGGCGTACGTAATGAGCAACCTGAGCATGCTCAACGCGTACGGGATGCAGATGCGCGACGCCGTCACCAAGGCGTTTGACCTCCTGGCGGAGTACGGGCGCAAAGCGGATCCGGACGGGTGGGAAGATCGAGTGCGGACGATCAGGAAGGAGCACGACCTTGAGTACATCGGGGACGATTTCCGCCCTCTGGTGGACAACATGCGGGACGGGCTCAAACGCGTTGCCGAAATCGTCCGGGGACTGCGCGATTTCGCTCACCCCTCCAACACGAAAAAGACCGAGGTTGACCTCTCGGACGAGGCTGAACGCGCCCTGGAACTCGCGCATAGTGAACTCAAGTACGTTTCGGAAGTCAAGAAGGAACTTGCGCCCCTCACCAAAGTCATGGCCGTTCCGTCTCAGATCGACCAGGTCCTCGTGAGTATCCTGGTGAATGCAGCCCAGGCGCTCGAAGACCGGCAAGATGGAGAGATCGTAGTCCGGTCCGGCGAAGATGACGACGGTGTGTTTGTTGAAGTCAGGGACAACGGTCCCGGGATGGACAGGAGCACGGTGGACCGCGTGTTTGATCCCTTCTTCACCACCAAGGACGTGGGCAAGGGAACGGGCATGGGCCTCGCCATTGCACACGGTATCGTTGACGATCATTTCGGCCGTCTGGACGTGACGAGTGAGCCCGAGACCGGTACTGTGTTTCGTGTCTTTCTGCCCAAGGCCACAAAAAACTTCCCAGCGGAATAGGGTGCACGGATACTACCTGGCAGTTGACATTGGCGCCGGCGGCGGTACGCGCGTAGCCCTCACCGGGCGCGACGGCCGATTCGGCGTTACCCGGGAACTCCCACGCGGCAGCTACGGCGAAAGCGCCCCCTCCTTTTTCGAAGCGCTGAACGGTGAGATCGAGGAGACGCTGCGGACGGGAGGAGTCACCCGGGCCGACCTTGTCGCGATCGGCGTTGCCGCGGCGGGAATCCTCGCCGGCGATGGAACGTACCAACTAGCGGCGAACCTGCCTTTTCTGAACGGTCATTCGGTCTGCGACGTGCTCTCCAGGGAATTTGGAGTCCCGGCGGCCATTGACAACGACGCGAACGCAGGTGGCCTCGCGGAGTGGAGCGCCATGCGGGTCGAACTGCTCTACTGGGTCTTTGGTGGGGGGTGGGGCGGTGCATGGATCTCAAAAGACGGTACCGTCATGCACCCGTCTCACGACTGGGACGGACGCGACGAATCACTCCACCCGACCAACGAGCCGGGATATTCGATCCCGCTTGCAAAAGCGACCTTGTCCGAGCTTTTCTTCGAGGTGGGTGGTGATTACCGGCGATTCGCGTATCTCCTTGAACGCGAAGAGAACGCTAAGGGAACCACACTCCTTCTTGGGCCGTCGGGTGACCGTAAAACGATCCGTGCCGAGGTGGTGTTGAGCGGGCCCGGCCGTTTCAGGCTGTTTCACGCATTGAACGGCAATGAACGATCCTACGCCGTCCACCTCGACGAATCGGACCTATCCGCCCTGAGAGACGGCAGGTCCGCCGGCGCGGTCATCAGTCGCCTCTCCAGTGCGCGACACCCCGCCGCGATCAACACGGACAGGCTCTATGGAAAGGCGCTCGCCCACGCCGCGCGATACATGATCGAACGGGCCCGCGCCGACGGTCTGGGAGACGCGGTGCCGATCTGCCTCGGGGGACGCCCGAGCTACGCCTTGCCCTATTTCGGTCCGAGCACGCAACGATTCCTCGGGCGGTTCGGGCTCATGAACTACATGAGGCCAAGTGTGATCGACGAACGAGGCCTCAATGCGAACCTGGTTGGGGCGGCGATCCTGGCGGAACGCGCCGCCGGTGGATCTCCCTGACCCACAGAGCATGGTGGATGTAGAACCAGGTACAACACGCAACGCGGCGGTGTATTACTCCCGTTCCGCGGGAACCAGGCAAATGAACTGGAGGTCCGCGGATCCGGTGTTTCGGAACTGGTGCTTTTCGTCGGGCAGAACGATCGCAAAGTCGCCGGCTCGAATCGGCGTGGTTGCACCCGCTTCGTCGATCAGTACCCCCTCTCCGGCGAGAACGTAGTTTTCGTGTTCCCAGGGATGGCTGTGGTACGGCGTGTGTCCGCCCGGTTCAACGGTGAAAACGCGCATCGAGAATGTGGGTGCCCCGTCGGCCACACCGATGGGAACCTGCTTCCAGACACCCTTTACCTCGGGGTGGTCCATGGGTGTCTTGTCAACCTTGCTCAACTGGGTCACTTTCATGGCGCCAGTATGTTGCATGGACGCGCCCCTGCCAAGTCGTTTGTTGTCAGAGCAAATGGCAAGTGGTATAGTTCGGCCAACGGCCTCCGATGAAGATAGCAATCGTTTTCGAGATATTTTACCCCACAATCAACGGGGTAATTACCTCCTCGGTGAACCTTGCAGAAAACCTGACGCAACTCGGACACGACGTTGTTTTTGTTGCTCCCAAGACGCCGCAGTTCTGTGAACCGGTCGTGGGACGCCGCAATATTCGGGTACGATATATACCGAGTATTGGGAATTACATGTATCCCGGCATGAGAACGACGCTTCCCTGGAATCGCCGGGTACACCGGACGCTCGTTCGTGAGGGCGTTGACGTTCTTCACATCACGGGCCCCTGGCTTCTCTCCTGGGCCGCGATGCGTGCCGCCCGCGACCTCGGAATCCCGGTGGTTCACACCTTCCACACGATGCTGCACGAACGCAGTTATATCCAGTACGTCACTCGTACGGCCGTGCTTGTTCCCGCCCTGCAACTCGTCGTATGGAACTACAACGGCATGTACATTCGGCGGAGCACGGTCATGACCGGTCCCAGCCGGTACGTCTGCCGCCAACTGCGACGGCACTTTCCCCATTCAGACATCCGGCACATCTCAAACGGCATCGACGTTGCACGGTTTACCACCTTCGATGACCTCGAGGCGGTACGCACTTCCTATCCCTGGGCAGATAACCAAACCTTTCTCTACGTGGGGCGCCTGGGGCAGGAGAAGTCGATCGACCAACTGATTCGCGCCATGTCTCACGTTCGTGAGATCTACCCGTCGGCGCTCCTGCTCATCGTCGGGGACGGTCCCAATCGCGCCGAATACGCCCGCCTGGCTCGTGCTCTCGATCTGGAACGGCACGTCACCTTCCTAGGGCGAATTCCCCACGGGGATTTGCTCGCGAGCGGACTGATTCATCACGCCCGCGCTTTTGTTACCGCCAGTACCACGGAAAACCAGCCGATGACCGTCATCGAGGCGATCTGCTGCAGTACACCCGTGATCGTACCGGACGTGGACGGAATTAACGAACTGGTGGATCGGAACGGGCTCCGCTACAGGGCCAACGACGTCTACGACTTGGCGGCTGCCATGGTCCGAATCATCGATGACGACGAACTCCACGGCGCCTGCCGGGCGGCGGCGCGAACCATGGCCGATCAGTTCGACGGAAAAACGGTGGCGCGCCGTTTTGCGTCGCTCTACGAAGAGGTCACGTCATCGCCTCGCGGCTGATCGTTTCCGCTACCGCGAAAAACTCCTCGTAACTCTCAGCTCCGTACAGCCGTTTTGTGTCGGATCGCCAACCGGGGTATCCGTGGATGTGGCTTCCGACGTACTTCCGGAATACACGCACCTTTCGGCGGTTGCCCCACGTCGTGCGGTAGACGCGGGCGTGAGAGATCAGGTTTGCGATTCTCTCGGCGCGCGAGGCGGGCGAGACCTCCGAAAGGCGCGCGAAAAATGCGGGGTTTTGAACGGCGCCCCGGCCAACCATCACTCCGTCAACGCCGGTATGTTCGGCGAGGCGCAGCGCGTGGGCGCGGTTTCGGACGTCCCCGTTTCCGATAACCGCGCACCTCGTTCCCGCGGCGTGTTGTATCCTCACGATCTGTGCGATCCTCCGCCAGTCGGCGTGGCCGGAAAACGTGTCCGCGACGCGACGGGCATGAACCGTCAACGCCGCGATCCCCTGGTCAAAGAGGAAGCGGCACCAGCGACTCGTTCCGGCCCAATCGTCCGCCAGGCGCGTCTTGACGCTGATCGGCAGCGACGTCCCCCGCCGCGCCGCGGCGATGATGCCGCTCGCCAACGGTTCATTGCCGATCAGGGCCGCTCCGGCACCGGTTCGGAGGATCTTCCGAACGGCGCACCCCATGTTGATGTCGATACCGTCGAAACCGAGGCGTTCAATGGCGGTACACGCCGGCTCGAACTCATCGGCGTTGCGACCCCAGACCTGGGCGATAATTGGCCGTTCCGTCGCTTCGAATCGGAGCCGGGACGGCGTTTCACCGGCCCACGTCGCCACGTCTACACGAAGAAACTCGGTGAACCAGAGGTCCGGGCGCCCGCTCTGCGCAACCACGCGCCGGAATACCGTATCGGTGAAGTCCTCCATGGGTGCCAGTACCAGGAAAGGACGCCGGAGAGAAGCCCAGATCATCGTGGAATGGTACTGCGAGGTCTTGTTTTCGTCAGCGGCGTCCACAAGAATATGAGTATGCCTTCGTACATGGTGATCGTTGACGACGAAAAGATGATCCTCAACTCGCTGCAACGCGAGCTTCGGGAGTGGGCGAAAGAACGTAATCTGACGATTCACGCCGCTAACAGCGGCGAGGAGGCGCTGGACTTCCTGAAGGAGCACCACCTCGAGACGGTTCTCCTGATGTCGGATCAAAAGATGCCGGGCCTCAAGGGATATGAACTGCTTGCCACGTGTGCGCAGGACTATCCGCAGATCGTTCTCCTCATGTTGACCGGCTACACGGACATCAACGATGTCGTGAAAACCATTCGCTCCGGTGTGTTCAGCTACATCCTGAAACCCTGGGACCACGATGACCTCGTCTACGAGGTTACCAAGGCGTACAATATCTTCGAGACTCGCAACAAAAATGCAGAATACCTGCGATTGATAAAGAACGAATTGCAGTTGGCGACCAAGCTCGAAACGGCGATCAACCGAACAGGCACGATCGAGACGGGGGGCTACACGATTGCCTCCGCTCACGTATCCGGAGAGACGGGCCGGAAAGACCTGGCGACGGCCATACCTATCAATGCCGCCGCGGATCTGCTCGTGATGGGGAGCTTCGCAACGGACACGGTGCGCGCGTTGCTCGCCGCATCGACTGTGTACGCGCGGCTGTGCGGCGCCGTAGCGGAACGGAACACCGAGGTTCTGTTGGACGCCGCCGGTGCACTGTCCCTTGCACAGGATGCTTTGAGTGACGCAACGGCGACGATGCCGGAGATCCTCGCAGATCTGGCCGTGGGAGTTCTCGATCGGAACCGCCACACGCTGACGTGCGCATTCAGCGGGTCCCAGTCGTGGTTCCTTCTCCGTGGAAATGGATTTGCCGAGGTCGGTCCCGACGGGGCGACCAAAGCCGTGAAACTTCAAGTCGGTGACATCGTGGTGGTTCCCTCGGCGGTGTTGTTTCCGGGTGAAGACATGGCCGTGGTGCCCAAGGAATTCGCCGCTACACTGGTCGCGGCCCACGGGAGTGACTCCGGCGTAGGGGCACTGCGGCGCGTGGTTGCGGAACACAACGGCGGCCGGAGAGGAGACTTGTCGTTGCTATCGATCACGCGAAACGAATGAAGCGGCCGCTCGAACGGAACGCACAGAACCTTCTCGAGCAGCTTCCGGATCCCGTTTACGTCAGGGACGCCGCGGGCACCTTCATCTACTGCAACCGTGCGTACGCCCGCTTCATCGGTCGGCCGATCGATTCCATCGTCGGCTCCAATTTCGAAGACATATTTCCCCCCACCACCGCGAATCGGATCAGAAAACTCGAAACCGCTGTTCTCGAGTTGGGACAGCCGGCTCGATATCCCATTTCCGGTGTCTACGAATCGGGCCAACAACGGTGGATGGACGTCAATGCCGGACCCTTTCACCTCAAAAACGGAACGCGCGGCGTTGTCGGTGTACTCCGTGACATCACCGAGATCAAGCAGGCGCAGTCGGAGTTGGAGTTCCGCGAGTCATTCGAGAGCACCGTCCTGGCCCTCGCCACGAACTTCGTGAACAAGACCGCTCGCGAAATGGAGATGGGATTCGACGAGGTCCTGACGGTCGCGAGTGTGCTCGTCGAGGCGGAACGGGGTTTCCTGCTGCTCTACGATCGGAACAAACGGTGCCTGCGGTGTCAGAATGAGTGGAAGATCGGCACGCTGAACAACATGGCCGACCGTTTTGACGTCCCGCCGGAAGAGATCGGTACGGCATGGTGGGAGGCTATGACGAGTTTCGAACCCGTAGAGATCTCGGACACCGAGGCGGTTGAAGAAGAGGAGACGCGCTCCTTCTTCCGGTTGATCGACGCCCGGGCTGCGCTCGCCTTTCCCATTCACACCCAGTTTGAAACGCTGGGAGTCCTGCTCTTCACGCAGCGCGTACCCAGTTCGGGGCGTGCGATAGAGAAGTACCAGCTCGTCAGCGTGGTGGCACTCCTTATCGCCAATGCGCTTGTGCGGTCCGAGATCGAACGTCTCCTTAACGAGTACTCGAAGAACCTCGAAAAGCGCGTCCAGGATCGAACCCGCGATCTGGACCTTGCCTACGAGACATTGAAACAGACGCAGAGCCAACTCCTGCAGGCGGGGAAGATGGCTTCGATCGGCCAACTGGCGGCCGGAATCGCCCACGAGATCAACAATCCCATCGGGTTCGTGAAGTCGAACCTGTCCACGCTACAACGGAAAGCGTCGGTAATGACCGCCACCTTCCGTGAAATCTCAGAGCTGGAGCCTACCGCGGAGGTCGTGGCGAGCTACGACTGCCAAGACATGATTGAGGACTTGAATGCCACCATAGAGGAGAGTCTCGACGGCGTTCGGCGCGTGGAAAAGATCGTCAACAACCTGCGCTCCTTCTCGCGGATGGATGGAGAGGATCGGACCCTGGCGAACGTTAACGATCTTCTCAAGACCACGCTCAAGGTGATCTGGAATGAAGTGAAGTACAAAGCGGAGGTGATCGAAGAGTACGGGGATATCCCCGATATCTACTGTCACGCGGATCGTCTGAACCAGGTCTTTCTCAATATCCTGGTCAACGCGGTGCAGTCCATTCCCGAGCGCGGAACGATCACGATCTTCACCGGGGTGGACGAGAATCGCATCATGATTCAAATCAGCGATACCGGTACCGGCATGGACGAAGAAACGCGGGAGCGCGTCTTCGAGCCCTTCTTCACCACCAAGGACGTCGGAGCGGGGACAGGCCTAGGTCTATCAATCGTGTACGACATCGTCACCGCCCACAAGGGAACGATCACCGTCGAGAGCGGGGTGGGTGAGGGAACCACGTTCCTCATCGGGCTTCCTTTTGACAGCGCCGATCAGGCACCGTAGAATTGAACCGTGCGAGTGGGTGAGTGGTATCACGACCCGCGACCTTCATCTGACTACAACTACATGGAACTGCTGTCTAACGGGGACGCGGAGGAAGTTGAGATTTCGACGTTCCACTATGTGGGCGTGACGCGCGTGCTCAAGGGGCCGAACCACGTGAAAATCCCCGGCGAGACCTTCCGGGCGCTCGTAGAGACCGGTGAGATCGCACTCATCGACCGGTCGGCGGTCCCGTTTCTCCT
>JANQHT010000075.1 GCA_028282545.1 Spirochaetales bacterium | reverse complement strand
GCGCGGCCGAACGCCACCGATGCGGCACCTCCCGGGTGCCACCGTCGTATGTGAAAGTACCGACCTCCGGCCGGTGTGAGCGCCAAGTCAACGCCGGGCCAGAGCGGTCGAAAACGGTACGCCGACGGCATCTGGACAATGTCACGCTCACCGCGGTGGCGCCGGGCAAACCGCCAGAGTCGCCGATAGACGAGAAACCCGACGTTTCCCGGCGGAACGAGCGGCAGAAAAGGAATAACGGCCAGGACAAGCCCAAACAGCGCCAAAGCGCGGTCGCTGGGAAGCCGCAGAAAGGCGAGCGTCAACTGCGCCAGAAAACCCGCACCGAGGGACGGCAAGGTCACTGCATTCCAATACTCGTTTCGCTGGCGGCCGGTCCATATCGCGCGCGCGTAGAGTTCGTCCGCCGGGCACTCGTGGACGATTACCAGGAGCGGTTGCTGCGGCGTCCGGGCAAAGACGATTCCATTGGGTGTCCGTTCGGCGCGGCCGGCGACGAAAAACCGTGTGCCTTCCGGTATTGCAGACAATTCGTGCCAGGCGTATTCGTTTGGCGTCGCATCGGGAAGTTCCGTCGATCGCATTCCACCCGGCGGAAGAACGAAGATCGACACGTGTTCCAGTTCCACACCGGCCGTAACGGTGCCGTCGTTGATCCAAACGCGGTGATCGCCCTCGAGGGCCTGCAACTTCCCGTACATACGGAACGAACCGGGTGCCTGACCCGTCTCGCGAACGTTTCGATAGGAGATGATCGGCCACGAAGCGGATTCCGCAACAAGTCGGCGGAACCGGCGCCAACGACGACGAACCACAAAAGCGCCGATTCCCGGAACGAGGAGCATGAAGAACACGGCTACGGCGACAGCGGTGATCACGGCGCGTTGCGTTCGCCGGCTGGATGAGATAGCATGGACAAAATGCTAATCGACCGCGTCATTGTCGGCAACATGTTCACGAACGCCTACATCATTTCTACCGGCAAAAAAGAGTGCATCCTCGTTGACCCGGGCGCATCTCCCCGAATCATCATCCAGCGGCTCGAGGCGATGAATCTGGTTCCACAGTCCATCATCTTCACCCACGGCCACATGGACCACACCTCCGCAACCCTGACGATCTGCGATCACTACCGGGAGCGCGGTTTCGAAATCCCGGCCGGCGTCCACGAAGGTGACGCGGCGTTCCTCGGCCGCCGGGGGCTCAAAAAAAACCGAACCATATTCGGGAAGTTCGGCGATGCAGGCATGCAGGCGTACACCGACCACGCGACGGCGCTGCCGGAACCGGAGTTTTCCTTCGCCGACGGCGACACGATCGAAGGAACCGACCTGGTAGTGCTCCACACACCCGGTCACAGCGAAGGAAGTGTCTGTTTTTACAGCGAGGGACGCCAGACCGTTTTCACGGGCGATACGATGTTCTTCAACAGCATCGGCCGAACAGACCTGCCGAACGCCAGCCTGGACCAGATCAAAACGAGCATAGCCGAACGCCTCTTCACCCTGCCCGGTGATACGCGGCTTTTTCCCGGTCACGGACCGGTTTCCGCCGTTGAACGGGAGATCAAAAACAATCCAATGCTGAGTGACGGTGCAACGATCTGACGGCGCCCGGCTGAGCCCGTTACACCGTCACGTCGATAAGCAGGCCCTGGTAGGCGTACACCGAGTCGTCGCGGGCGAGGTTGGCCTCCACGATCGCCCGTGCGGTCTCCTCGATAATCACTTCCTGTTGTTCCACCGGAGACATCGAGTCGAATGACTCATCCTGTCCGTGAACGAGACGAAGACGTTCGATCAGATTGTCGATTGACTGCAGCCGCGATACGGTGTGGCCGCCACCACCGGTCGGCATGGCGGTAATATTCCGCAACTGAACGACCCCGGATCCGTCGACGGGCATCGCCACGCGATGCCCCGCAACACGGGCCCTGACGATTTCAGTGAGAGGTATGGTTCCGTGTGAAGGTATTGCCAAATCCGCCATACCAATTACTCTCCATGTAGAGTATCGGCGGATAATCGCAGAGCTTGAGAGGTTTATCGCCTCATTCGATCGAGTTCGTTCTGGTATTCAACCCGGTACAACGCGTAGGGAATCGCGTCGAGTCGTTCCTTGGGTATGGGCAAACCGCTCTTCAAACAGATGCCGTATTTGTTGTTCTGGATCCGGGTAAGGGCCGATTCAATGAGTTTGAGTTTTCGAAGCTCCTGTGCCCCCAGGGCACTCAGCAGCTTCTTGTCGATATCGTTGCTTGCGACGTCCACGAGGTCTTTTGTATCGTTCGAGCCGGCCATCGATCGGAACTCTTCGTCCTCGGCGACAAGCTGCCGCAAAATGTCGGCTTTCATCTCTTCCAGCCGTTTTTTCATCTTTTTGACAAACGCTTTGTCCATGGTGCGTCCCCCCAGATTGCAACGGTGCACGAAACTATACGGCCACCACGAAAAATGTCAAGTAGAACGGGAGGTCTCCAGCAGTTCGCATGGTGGAGATCATATACCCTTGGCCAGGAACGAAGAACAAAACGCTTGGCTTCGCTGTGCTGCAGTGACACGTTTTGTCTTTCGTTCCGGGCACGCCTGGGGGTATGTTCTTTCTCTCGCCATGTGATCTCCACCATGCGAACTGCTTGTTGTTTGGCTATAGACTATTTCGTCACTGAGAATAGATAGGAGGCCCCGGTCCCGCGTTGACAGACACCGTGATCCTCCGTAGGATGCGGTAAATCTACAGGAGGCAAAGTGGCGAAAGAAGAGGCAATCGAAGTCGAAGGCATCGTTAAGGAATCGTTGCCCAACACGATGTTCCGGGTGGAACTCAAAAACGGGCATGTGATTCTGACCCACCTTTCCGGAAAGATGCGCAAACACTACATCCGCATCGTCCCCGGCGACAAAGTGAAGGTTGCGCTCTCGCCGTACGATTTGACCCGTGGTCGAATAATCTACCGCGAACGCTGATCGCGCCGCCGGAGCATTGCCCAGGTTGCTCCGGTCCCGCCGTTTCGCGCCGCCGGGTGACCGGTGGCACCAACAAAACCGTTGTTCTCGAGCTCTTCCCGGACCATCTGCCTGATACGCCCGACACCCGATCCGTGACTGCCCTTACCGTGGACGATCAGCACCTTCCGTGCACCCTGCGCAAGGCACTCCCCTAGGAATTCGCCGAGGCGGACCCGCGCCTCGGATAGCCGGTACCCGTGCAGGTCCAGGGTCGCGTCTATAGGGACGTTTCGCGGTGAAGTCCGCCCCGAGCGCGTCTGTTCACCGTTTTCCCTCACTTTGTCGAGATCGTCCGGCGGAAGGTACCGTTCGAGATACCGATCCATTGGATGCTCGCTCATCGCGGGCGCCCTTCAAAGAAGAGTGCCGTCTCCGGCACCCAGCCCTCGACGCCGTCGCGTGTGCGAATGAGCAGGAAACCCTCGTACGTAAGCTCAACCGTGACCGAGGTAGCCGCCGGGACTGAAAGCCACGGCCGCGCCTGATCATCGGGGATTCGGCGAACGACGACGTCCGACACCACCGTTGCATCGGGGCGCTCCTGGAACGCGACGGACACGAGTAACGTTCCAAGCGATGCCGCCACGGTGAGTCCCACAACGAAGAGAACAATCGAACGCCATGCACCGCGCCGGATAAACGCGGCCGTCCACAGCGAGATCCACAGGACAAATGTCGCCGCCAGCCAGACGTCCGGTCTGGGCAACATCGGGATCGGCGGCTGTTCCTCCAGTCCATAGAGCGTTTCAATGCGCTGCAGCTCGTTCCGCAAAGACTCCGTCGCGGGTCGCAGTGCCACCGCACGCCTCATTTGGTATACCGCCAGGCTCTCACGGCCGGACCGCAACGCGAGGATCGCCCGGTTGCGACGAAGTCCCGCGTGGTCCGGATGTTCCTGGATTTCGAGATCGTAGAGAACGCCGGCGGTATCGGCCTCACCCACCGTTATCAGTTCAGTGGCGCGGACGAGACGCTCCACGTTGAGGGTCGGAAAAACCGCTGCCCCCGCAAGCAGGAACAGTGACGCGGCAACGACAGCAGCGCCACGGCGTCGACGAAAGAGTTCCCGGAGGATCACGACCACCGGCGGTAGCAAAAACGCACCGTACAGCCAGGAGCGATCGTAGAATTGAGTCCACTCCGGCAACTGGAGTTCCTCGATCGTCAGGAGTTCCAGATCGAGCTTGCGCTGGACTTTCGGTTCCTCCGTCGCTACTTCAATTGCGAACCGCTCTTCGGCGACATACCCCACGTTCTGCGTTATCGGATCAAAAAACGCAAAAGGCCCAACGATTAGCGCCGCGTCACCGGCATCGCCGGTTACCTCGAAACGAATCGTAACCACCCGTTCGCCGGCGTATCCGAGAAGTCGCTCTGCATCCGCCTCGAACTGCGCCTCTTCCCGACGGTCGATCTCCACCAGGCCCTCTGCCGTTACCGCTGGAAACTGTAGGACCGGGAGATTACCGTTCCCCGAGATCGCCATGCGAAGTTGGATGACGTCACCCACCAACGCGCTCTCGCGGTCGAGTTCTAGGGAGAGCTCGAAATCACCGACAGCCGACGATTCGAGGATCCCTTCCGGAGACGGGCGGACATCGAGGACGAGCGGATCGATGCGTCGTTTTCCGCCGGTACCGCCGATCTGAACACCCGGTATCTGGACGGCCCCGGTAGTGTCGGGAGTGAAGACAAAGGACGCAACGGGGAACCGGAGGAGTTCGCGGTCCGCGATGAAGTCGATCTCGACGTTCCCCAGCCCGGTCACCTCTTCGAAGAGACCGATTTCCGGGTTTTGGATAGCGATACCCCGCGGATACGTGAACTCCACCGCGTTGAAGAGTTCCAGCACGATCGGAATGCTCTGTCCCCGGTAGAAGGTGTCCACCAGCGGCATCCACCGGACGGTAAACGGTATGGTACCGGGTCGTTCAGGATCCGCTATTTCGAACAACGTCGGCGGAACGATCAGTTCCTCCGGCCCTACAGTCAACGACGGCGGTTGTACGACAAAGCGCCCCGGCTCCGTCGCGGTTATTCGAAACTCGACTCTCGTGTCGTTCCCACCGCGAGCGGAAAGAATGGGCTCCCCGATCGCTTCGATGCCCGCCGGGTAAGAGGCGCTTCCCGGTCGTATCGCATGTGGCCGAGCGTCGACAACCTGGGCGACGATCCGCACCGTTTCGCCCACCTCGCCTGCAATCACCGCCGGCGTCGCCAGGAGCACCCGTTCCGTTTCACCGCTCCCGCCGGACGCCTGCGCCCCGGCCGACATGGGAAGGGCAAGGAGGAGTGTCAGGTACGCAATTACCAGTCGCGAACGCCCGGCTCCGGTGCACGTGTTGCGTTTGAACGCCACCGTTGCTCCTCCTTTCTCCGGATGTAGTCGATGATCCTCCCGCCGGAACCGGACGCCTGTACTCGTTGTTCCGATTCGGCGCCTCCGGCGGTGAGATCCCCTTCCGCCCGCAGCTTCTCGAGACTCAGCTCGAGGTTGCGTTTGGCCGCAAGATCCGCTCCGTCGATTCGAAGAGCAAAGCGAAACTGCGCAGAGGCACGCTCGAAATCGCCTTGCTCGAAGTAGTACACGCCGCGATTAAAGGCGGCACCAAAAAGCAGGTCGTTTACCTCGACGGTCTGCGCTAGGTCCCACATCTCCAGGGCCGCCTGAGACTCTCCCAGCGAGTGGTACACGTTGCCGAGATTGTACGAAAGCCACGGTTCATACTCCATGACCTCCGCGGCGCGAAGATAATCGACGATTGCGTTCTGATAGTCGCCCCGACTCACGTTGTAGTTGGCGCGGATTACCATGGCGTGCGCACCGTACCGATCGCAGGACGCGACGGCGGTGAGAAGGATCGCCCCAAGCAAGGCCCGAACAAGACGCTTCATACGACTCGACCCCATCGACGAATCTCGAAGAGGACGCTCAATACAAGCATGGACACCGAGAGAACCACAAAGAGACGATACCGCGGGGTTTCACGAACGCGGAAGACCACGGAACGCCCTTTGGCAGAGACCTCCTCCAGATAATCGGTCAGTTGATTGACCACAGCGGCGTCGTTGATGGAAAAGTGTTTGCCCCCCGTCTCCGCGGCAAGCGTCTCCAGACCGTCCAAGTCCACTCCCGCGACCACCGGATTACCGTCCAGATCACGGAGAACACCGCCGGTGGGGAGCGGGATCATGGAGCCGGCGGCCGTACCGGTAGCGACGGTGACAACCGTAACGTCCAACCCCCGGAGATTTCGGAAGAGGCCGCGATAATTGCCGCTGATCTCCTGACCATCGGTGAAGAGGAGGACGACTTTCCGGCGTTCCGTCCGTCCCGGAAAGCTGTCGGCGGCAACGCGCAGAGCCGCTTCGATATCGGTACCCGCCGTGGAAACGAGCGCCCCCGAGAGGATATCCATGGCGCGCTCGAAGGCGACCGAGTCTTCCGTCATCGGGGAAATCACCGTTTCGTCACCCTTGAAGGCAATGACACCGGCGGCCATATCGCTTAGGCGAGCGTAGACGGCCCGCGCGACCTCCCGCGAACGCGCAAGGCGGTTGGGCGCGACGTCCTCGGCGAGCATGCTGTTCGAGACGTCCATGAGGAAGACGACTTCGAGCCCGCGACGCTCGTCCTCGATCGACTGTTCGCCCCAGTGCGGGTCGGCAATCGCGACCACACCGAGCGCCAGTGCGACGTGAAACAGAAAACCGGTAACGAAGCGCTTGAACGTAAGCGCCTCCATAAAGGCGACCCGTTGGTGTTGGCCCACCAGATACGTCAAATTGGAGAGCGAGCGGCGATAGAGGAGATACGCCCCGCCCGCAAGGGGAACCAACGCGAGCAGGAGCCAGAGGGCACGGCCGTATTCGAATCTCACGGCGCCACCCTCAGAACGATTCGGCGCAGAAGGAAGTCCAGAAGCAACAGTGCCAGCGCCACCATCAGGATTTCCCGGTAGACGTGCTCCCGGCGGACGTGGATTCGAACGCGCCGTTCCACCGTCTGGGCCGTCCCGATCGCTTCGAATACCGCTTGCAGTGTGCCGGCACTGGAGGCGGTGAAGTACTGGCCGCCGCTCAACTCGGCGATGCGCCGAAGCGCGTTTTCGTCGTAGCTGTCACGAACAATGCCGCGGTACAGCTGCCCCGTTTCCGGATCCCGAACCTCGATCGGAGCCTCTCGAGCACTACCGACGCCGATGGCGTAGATGCGGATTCCCGCCGATGCCGCGGCCTCTGCGGCGGAGATAGGCGATATTTCCCCGGCGTTGTTGACTCCGTCCGTGAGCAAAACGATCACCCGCTCTTCGGCTCCGCCCGCCTGGAGGTGCAACGCCGAGAGGGCGACGCCCATTCCGATCGCCGTACCGTCGCCCAATTCCATGAGCGCCATACGCGCCAGTTCACCACGCAGATAATCGTGATCAAGTGTCGGCGGAACACGGAGGGCCGCTTCCGCCGAGAACCCTACCAGTCCGATATGGTCGCCGGGACGATCCCCGATAAAGCGAGTAATCACCGTACGGGCGGTTTCAAAACGATTCCCCGGACGGAAGTCTTCCGCGGCCATGCTGGCGCTTTGATCGAGGACGATCATTATATCGATGCCGCGGGTAAGGTAGATCCGTTCCCGGGTGGTCCGTGTCGGGCCGGCCAGGGCCAAGACAAGCAACACCCAGCCCAACCAGTAGGCAAGGTGCGCCACGCGGAGCATGGCCGACTGAACCGTCGCGGGGGGGCGAAAAACTTCACCGTCCCACATGGAGGTGGACATCATCACTCGTCCGCCGCGCTTGGTCCAGAAGTGACGCAGGTACACGAGAAAGGGAATGGGCAATAGGAGCAGCAGGAAAATCGGCTTATCGAGGACCCACACCGATGGACGGCTCCTTCTGAATACGTACGGCGGCGTTCCTGATCTCGGTCAGGTGCGCCTTCCGTGTTTCGATCCCGGCGTGACGACTGGCGAACTTCACCAGATCACCAAACTGGAACACCTCGACGATCCGTTCCCGTACTTCCGAGGGAACCCCGGCAGCGGAAAGAAAGCGGGGCAGTTCCGCCGTGGTAGAGGAGAGAATCGAAATACCAAGTCGTTGCTGCAGGTAGAGACGGACCAGCGACAGGAGTTCGATGTAGTACGTGCGTCCATCGAGTTCGTGCACGCGCGCGTCTAGCTGTTTCAACTGTCGTGACATACGACGGAACGGCATGCGCTCCCGGTACCCCCGGCGAATACGCTCCACCAGGGACCGGGCGAATCCGCCGGTGGTCGCGATCGTGACCGGTAGCAGAACGAGTATCGCCGCGAGTATTGTCACTATCAACCGCGTACCCGGCAGCAACAATTGGTCCCGCATTGGTTCCAAATCGCGTGCCTCCTCTTCCAGAACGGAAGAGACGAATACGGAAAGCCCCGAGAGTTCAAAACTCCCCAGATCTACCGGCGGCAACGTACGGGTGCCTGGAAAGTACGGCCGGAAGAGGATCCGGATCTCAACGCCGTCGGGACGACTGAGAGCGACGATCTCCTCCATCGTGACCCATTCCAGGTCGGGTAGCGTTTCCGGCACAACAACGTCATCCAGCGCCACACCCCGGACGGTTACACGCGCTTCGACGGCATCGCCGATGTAGTACGTTGCCGGAAGCAACGTGACCTGGGTGACGCTCTGCGCAGCGACCGGCGAGGCGATCGCCAGGGCAAGTGCCAGGCAGGCGAGCGAGACGCGGCCCGTCACCGCTTTCGGTGCCTCTTGAAGAAGGCGATGAGGCGGTCGGCCACGTGGTCCACGGTGGCGATTTCGATCGCCGATACACCGCGCCGCCGGCACTCTCGTAGCCACTGCTGCCTCTGCCGCGCCCAGAACTGCTCGAAGAGGAAACGAAAACGCCGTGAGTCGGAGACGGCCCGGAGCGTCGCACCCGTTTCAAGATCGGCGAACTGGACAAATCCAAAATCGGGCAGGTCCTTGTAGAGGGGATCGGTGATACGCACCGCCACTACGTCGTGTTTCCGCGACAGAAGCGCCAGTTCCCTCTGGTATCCGGTCGAATGAAAATCGGAAATGACAAAGACGATTCCACGCCGCTTCAAGGACTCGTTTACCGTTCGTAGCGCCAGAGCGATGTCCGACCCGACCCCCTGGGGAGTAACGGACACGAGTTCCTGCAGCAGGCGCATGGCGTGTCGCCGGCCCTTCGCGGGCGGTATCCACGATTCGATGCGATCGGTGAAGAGCACGCTTCCCACCTTGTCGTTGTTGTGGGTGGCGGCGAGCGTGAGAAGCGCCGTAGCGATCAGCGCAACTTCCCGGGCGGAGCGCTCCTCGCTCCCGAAATCGAGTGACCGGGAGAGATCGACGACCATAAAGAGGTTGAGTTCGCGCTCTTCCCGGTACGTCTTGGTATAGATCGACCCCATTCGAGAACTGACGTTCCAGTCGATTCGACGCGTGTCGTCGCCGTCGACGTACTCGCGAACCTCATCGAACTCGAGTCCCGGTCCGCGAAATACGGAGCGGTAGTTCCCCGCGAGCAGGCTTTCAACGAGGCGCGAGGAGATAATCTGGAGCTGCCGAAGCCGCGCCTCCGTGGGGAGTTTTGCAAGCGGGTTGAACCGATCCATCCGGAGGTACCTCTCTACGGCACAGGTACCGTCGAAAGCAGCATCGTCACCACGTCGTCGCTGTCGAGTTCCTCGCTATCGGCTTCGTAGGAGAGGACGATCCGGTGGCGCAGGACGTCCGGCGCAACGCGCTTCACGTCCTCCGGAATCACGTATCCTCGCCCTTCGAAGAGCGCCCGTACCCGGGCGCACCGATGGAGGAATATCGAAGCGCGCGGAGAGGCGCCAAAGTCGATATAACGGGTGGCGCCCATACCTTCGTTTTCTACGTCCCGCGTCGCCACGACCAGACGCACGATGTAATCCTCGATCCGTTCGTCCACGGTAACGGAGTCCACCGATTCGCGGAGTTTCTTGATGTCCGCCTGGAAGATCGTCTTGTTCAGATCGAACTCCTGGGGAACTCCAATCCTGCGGAGGATCTCCTGCTCCTCGTCCGGCGTCGGGTACTCCACGTAGAGTTTCAACATAAAGCGATCGAGCTGAGCCTCCGGAAGCGGATACGTCCCTTCCTGTTCAATGGGGTTTTGCGTCGCCAGGACGAAAAAGGGTTCCGCAAGTTCGTAGCTCGTATCGCCGATCGTCACCTGCCGCTCTTCCATCGCCTCCAGCAGCGCGGACTGCACCTTGGCCGGTGCCCGGTTGATCTCATCCGCCAGGAGGATATTGGTGAAGACCGGACCCCGGCGGGGAACGAACTCACCGGTCTGTTGGTTGTAGATCATCGTCCCTACCAGGTCGGCCGGCAGCAGGTCCGGCGTAAACTGTATCCGTTGAAACGAGGCGTCGATCACTTCCGCCAGGGATCGAACGGTCAACGTTTTCGCCAGTCCCGGTACACCTTCCAACAGGATGTGCCCGCCGGCGAGAATGCCCGTCAGGAGACCGTCAATCATCTCCCGTTGGCCCACGACCCGTCGCGAAATCTCGTCGCGTGCCGCCTGTATCAGCTCACGTGAACGTTCCAGTTGCTGCATTGTTCCCCTCAAGTCCGGTAGTCTGCGTTTTCATGAACGTAACCGTACGACAGGTCGCTGCCGAGAATCTCCGTCCGGTGAGTTCCACCGCCCAAATCTATACGAATATCGACGGTTGCGTCATTGCCCGGGTATCCACGGCACTTTTCATCCATCATCGCCGCTTCAAGAGCATCGGAAAGGACCGCTTCAGTGGCCGCATCGAGGTGGAACACGCCGCCTTCGTACACGATTCGATCCGCCACGGCAACGGACAGCACCTTCGGGTGAATGGCGCCGGCTCCTATCGCCATCGCTCTGTCCCCGCTAAGCGCGTCACCAACGGCCATGACGATGCGACCGACATTCGGATCGTTCCCGAATATCGCCGTTTTCACCAGCGGGGAGTTCACAACACCCTTCCCAACCAGGTAAGCCAGTTCTGCGTTCGGCGCGCCGCATACGGAGCACCGAATTACGTGGCGGGTCCCCTCTCCGTTTCGCACAACGTGCTCAGCCAGTTCACCCATTACCTCGGATAGTGCCCAGGCTATCTGTTCATCACTCCCGGAAGGTGGTTCGATCACTCCGCTGGACATGACGATGACCATGTCCGACGTGCTCTGATCGCCGTCGACGGAGATACGGTTGAAACTCGTCGCGATAGCCTCTTCCGCGAACTCGTCAAGGCGGCCACGCGGAACGCGAAGATCGGTGAAGAGAAAAACGAGCATCGTTGCGAGGTTGGGTTCGATCATTCCCGCCCCCTTGGCAACGCCCATGACCGTTCCGCCACAGACCGTACGCGATGCGAGCTTGGGATAGTTGTCGGTGGTCATGATCGCCTGCGCCACCGGGAGCGCGGAGCCGTTGGCTCGCTTGCGGACGAGGTCCGGAAGCGCGGCGCACATCTCCCGAACGGGAAGGCGCCAGCCGATAATCCCCGTCGAAGCGGGAAGGACGTTGCGCTCTCCAATGGACAGTTCGGCGGCAACGGTGCGGCAGATCGTTTCTGCGTCATCCATGCCGCCCGGTGCGGCCACGTTAGATATCCGGTTGTTCACGATCAAGGCTGTACCGCCGGCGAGGTTTCGACGCGTGATGACAACCGGTGCGCCCACGACGCGGTTCCGAGTCGTCCGCCCCACGGTAACGACGTCCGGGCCGTCCGCCGTAACGAGGGCAAGGTTCATCGTGTACGGTGAGCCTGCCGGCCGCTCGGCTGGAACAAACTCGATGGAGGTAGTGGCGCTGGAAAACCCCGCCGGTAAACGAGCGCGTCTTTCCAAATCGGCGAGATACTCTTCCCTGCGTCCCATCCGGCAACTGTATCGCCGCGTACTCGCTTGTGCAAGGCGACCCCGCCGGGTATCGATACGGTGTACAACCCCCTGGAGTACGCCCGTGAGCCCTGGAGCATCTACTCGAACCGGTTCACGGGCGTGACGGAATAGATCCCCACACGACCGATGGTAGTACGCATCCTCCACCCGAGTCCCGCATCGCCAATCGCCAACCGCGGTTGGGAGGGGCCGGTGACAGAATCCCCGGTGGCGGCCCGCCTGTGGTCGCAGGCGAACCGCCGTCGCGCTTGATCTCGAGGATGACCGGCAGGTGGTCGCTCACCCCGCGTGACCCGTCCCACCGCGCCGGATAACCGTCGCTTCCCAGGGTCAGTTCGTCGGCCACTACGGCGAACTTGCCGAACTCCAGGCCGACACCGTCAAAAAGCCCACGGTTGAGCAAAAACCCGTCAATCGGCTCCCATTGTCCGCCGTAGAAGTAACTTCCGGGCCGGCTGCAGTCGAAACACTCCGGCCAGGGCGAGAAAAACACCCCTGCGGGAGTCTCACCGTTCATGTCACGCACATCGCGGCGAATCGCGATTTCGTCCTCGGATTCCCAAAACTCTTCCGGGATCAGGGCGGTCCGATAGGCACCGCCGATCCGATCGAACTCGAAGGGTGACACGTTGAAGTCTCCGCAGAGAATGACGGCCAGACCCGATTGATTCAGTGCTAAATCGGCCACACGCCGGACGATTATCCCAGCCGCCTCTCGCCGCAACGCTTCCGTGGCCGCGGCGCCGCCGCTTTTGCTCTTCCAGTGGTTCACAAAAAGAACCAGGGTTTCCCCGTCCACGTCCAGGTGGACCTCCAGGATTGCCCGGCCGCGGTAATCGCCGTCGGAAAGCGGCAGGTGAGACCACGCCGCGAGGATCGGGTGCCTGGAAAGGACGCCAACCTGGACCGCCGAGCCGGGAACATCGGTAGCTACCGAATGAATCAAAGGAAGATCGGGAAGGTAGTCATCCCGAAGGTCCGCAAGGACGCGCTCGTTCTCGATCTCCACGAGGGCAACCACATCGAGCCTGGGACGAATGGCCAGCAGAACATCCGCCAGGCGCCGTAACCGCTCGTGGTACGCTTCCCGATCCCAACCGGAACCTTCCCCAAACTCCGGATATTCGCTGCCGTCATAGGCCGGGTCAAAGAGATTCTGAACGTTATATGAACAGATCGTGGTGGTATCGTCGTCACCCACGAGGAGCGTGCACGCCGCCGTGGCCACGCACATGACGACCGACGGCAGAATCAACGAGATGTGTCGCACACAGAACCGTAGTTCCCGGTGCGTCTCGCTGATTGGTTTCTTACGGTAGTTCCGTCCGGAAGGTGATTATCCGCGAAACGAGTCCGTACTCCTCCGCCTCCGCGGCGTTGAGCCAGTAATCCCGGTCGGTGTCCTTCTCGACCGTGTCGAAAGGCTTGCCGGTCTCTTCCGAAATCAGGCGATTGATGCGCTCCCGCATCTTCTCGATCTCACGCGCATGGATTTCGATTTCCGTGGCAACGCCCCGCATGCCGGAGAGCGGCTGATGGATCAGGTAGTGGGAGTTGGGGAGCGCAACGCGGTGGTCGCGATCAGCCGCAAGCAGGATCAGCGCCCCTGCACTCGCAACGAGTCCCATGCCCACGGTGGTAACCGTAGGGGAAACAAAGCGGATCATGTCGAAAATGGCGTATCCCGCGTCGGCGTCACCTCCCGGAGAGTCGATAAAAACCCGGATCGGTTCGTCGCTTTCCGCTTCGAGAATCAGAAGCTGCCGGACAACCCGTTCCGCCAGTTCCTTGTTCACCTGTCCCGAAAGCAAAATCGTCCGCGTCTTGAGCATCCTGTCCAGGAGCGGCGGTTCTTTCTTCTCTTCCTGCGTATCTTCGCTGTTCGCGATGCGATGCATTGGATTCTCCATAGCTGGTATCATGTGGGGGTGAATATACCAACTAAAAGCGGAGTCGTCATCGTTGTGGGCAGACCCAGCACCGGCAAATCAACCCTGGTGAACGCCCTCTGCGGCGCGAAGGTATCGATCGTTTCGAACGTGCCCCAGACAACGCGCAACGCGATCCGCGGCATCGTCAACGACGCGCGGGGTCAGATCGTGTTTGTCGACACGCCCGGATTTCACCACTCCCGGAAAAAGATCAACCTGCGGTTTCGAACCATCGTCCAGGAGCACGTTCGTGAAACCGACGCGGCGCTCTACCTGATTGACGCCACCCGCCCGCCCGGCGCGGAAGAGGGCGAGATCGCCTCGATCCTCACGCAGGCCGACGTCCCCGTCGTGACCGCCGCAACGAAACTCGATGCACCCGAGGCGGACCGGGCGCGGGTGGCGTCGTTCCTTGCAGACCGCGGATTTGTCGCCCCCCTTGCATTGAGCAACGTTCACGGTGCGCTGGATGGAACAACGTCCGCAAGGGGCGTCACGGAACTACTGAACAGCCTCTTCGCGCACATGCCGGAACACCCTCCGCTCTACCCGCCGGAGTTCTACACCGACCAGGAGCCAGCGTTCAGGATATCCGAGGTTCTCCGGGAGGCTGTGATTGCCAATACCGCGCAGGAGATACCACACGCGGTCTTCGTCGAGGTGGCGGACCTGGAAGCGGGAGGATTCGACGACGAAGGTCAGCCGCTCCGCCTCTGGGCGCGTTGCTTCATCTACGTCGAACGGGAGTCACAGAAGGGCATCGTCGTTGGGAAGGGGGGCGCTAACATCAAACGGATCCGCGAACGAACCACCCGGGCCATCAAGGAGATATTCCCCTACCCGGTGGAACTCAAACTGCAGGTCAAGGTACGCCCCAAATGGCGACAGAACGACCAGGTGATCTCATCAATCGTCCATTGAGACAAACTCACGGACGGCACCGTCCGCTCCGGCGACAAAGACTCGCGGCGTAATACGGGTGAAAAGACCGTTCTCGACGACGCCGGGAATCTCGTTGAGTTCCGCTTCCAAGGCGACCGCGTCAAAGGCAGCGGCAAAATGGAGGTCGAGAATGAAGTTTCCGTGGTCCGTGATGACCGGACCGTCCTTCCTCTGCGCCATGCGGAGCTGCGGATCGCAGCCGTACGTTGCGCGCACGGTTCGCGCCACGGAAAGGCGCGCTTCCGTTACGACCTCAAGGGGTACCGGAAACCGGGCTCCCAGGTGCGGCGAAAGCTTGCTTTCATCCGCGACGATCGCCACAACCTTCGAGTGGTAGGAGACGAGCTTTTCGATCAGGTGTGCGGCCCCGCCTCCCTTGATTATTCGGCGATCGGGATCGATCTCGTCGGCTCCGTCGATCGTTA
>JANQHT010000072.1 GCA_028282545.1 Spirochaetales bacterium | reverse complement strand
CGGTCCCTCGTTCCGCCGGAATGGCCCTGGAGCCACTGGACCGGCTCTGTCGGACGGTCCGCGGGATGGTGGAGGCGCTTGTATCGTCCGGTTGCTCCGTGATCTGCACGACGAGCGCCGGCGGTACGATCAACGGCGCAGCTGGATCCGCTACCGCCCGGGACCTGGCGGCCTTGTCCTGGGGGCATGTACACGAAGGGCGCGGTACAACCGCGGGCGACGCCGCCTCCTTGAGCGTTGCCGTCGATTCAGACGGGAGGGTCCGTGTCACCCGGCGCCGGTAAGACCGTGGCGCGGCAGGCGCTCTTTATCCTGCTGGCGGCGATCTTCTACCGGCAACTGGACCTCCCCTCGCCGGTGGTGGGCGCCGTTGTGTACGCGATTCTTGGTGCGGCCTACGTTCTGGCCGGGCCCGGTAGTCGCCGGCGCGCGCTGTTCCTTGCCCTTGCAATCGCGGGGATCGTGGCGGCCGTTCCCGTCGGGCTCCGCCTCCTGCGTCCGTTTATCCAGGGTCACCCGGTGGACGCGGCCATTCTTCTCTGGCCCTACCACGTGTTCCTATCCCTTGTGTGGGTCGTTCCGGCGTGGACGGTGGAAGTTATCGCCGGCACCGGCCGGCGCGGGCGCGCGGTGGTTCCCGTGGTCTTTGTCGTCGCAGCGGTACTCCTCTTCTCCACCGAGGGGGAACTCCAGACCACCCTCGTGTCACACCCGGTCTGGCACCTGATCACGGTGGCGGTGCTGCTCGCGATCCTGCTGGCGGCGGGGATCTCCGACCGGCCCCGCGAGTCCCCGCGTCGCCGTTTTTCCGGGTACGCGGCGGCATCTGCCGTCGTTGTGCTTCTGCTGCTCTTTGTGTTCGGCCGGTATCGAACCATCGCCGTGGCGCAGCGGGGCGGGCTCATGGAGCCCACGCTCTTCCGGTTCGATTTCTCCGACTACGTTTCACTGGAGAGCGACATACGCCTGGGGTCAGACCTCGTCCTCGTCTACCACGAGGCGGAGGCACCCCCCGATCGCCTGCTGCGGCGCTTTGTGCTCGCCGGGTACGACCGGACCAAGGGCTTCTACCAGGCGGATCTCCCGGCGGACGCCATCGACGCATCGACCCCGGCCGCGAGCGAGTTTCGCAGACCGGTGACCCAGGAGTACTACTACGTGAACCTTGCGCCGGGCGCCCATATCGCGGTGAACGAACCGATCCGTTCAGTTCCGCTCCAGGTGTGGGACGACGCATCCTTTGTCGCGGCCCGTCGGGTCCATAGCTCCGCGCTCGATATCGATGCCGTGGCCCGGTTTGCCGACGAACCGCCCGATATCTCTCGCCAGACCCAGGCGTGGCGCGACCTCTACCTTGCGGGCGAAATGCCCCAGCGGATCGCCGCGCTGGCTGAGGAGGTAACGGCCGGGGTGGACGGGTACGGTAACAGGGTATTCGCAATCGAGAGTTACCTGCTCGACCACTATCGATACAGCCTCTCACCGGGCGTTGCGTCGGATGGAGATCAGCTCAGCCACTTCCTCTTCGAGAGCCGCAAGGGGTACTGCTCCTACTTCGCCTTTGCCATGGCGCTCATGGCACGGTCCCTAAAGATACCGGCGCGCGTTGCGGTGGGCTTTTTCCTCGAAGAGGGCAGCGAACTCCTGAACTACTACCCGATTCGGGAGAACACCGCTCACGCCTGGGTGGAGGTCTATTTTGACGGGCTGGGCTGGGTCGAGTTCGATCCCACCTCCCGGGTGCTCGCTTCGGGTGAAGAGTACGCCGCCGCCGGAGCCTTTGACCCCCGCCGCATGGCAGGGTTGGTCGAGGAGATAATCGGCGCCGGTGACGTGCCGGAGGTTGCGGTGGCGTCCCGGGAGACGGACCGATACACAATTGACCGTCTGCGCCGCGCCGCCCGGCGCTGGTGGCTGCCGGCTTTGGCGCTTCTCCTGTTCGGTGCGGCGCTCTTCGACGCGCTCCGTCCCGTTCTGTGGAAGGTGCTCGCCCCCCGGAGGCGGGCGAAACTCCTCTATCGGCGGGGCGAGTCGCGCCTCTCACGCTTCGGTCTTCGCCGGCGAACGGGCGAAACGATTATCGCCTTTGCCGACCGTGTCACGCCCCGTACCGGCCCCTCCCTTGTGACGTGCGCCGAACTGGAGCAGCGGGCGCGGTTCGATCACCGTTTCGCGGTGGAGGACGTGGACACGGCGGTCCGCGCCTGGCGCGAGGTGCGCTCCGCCCTCTGCGCGACATCGCGCATGCCCCGGTGGGCTGCGCACCTCCTGTGGGTCGCGCCTTCGGTCGTCCTGCGGCGAACGGCCGCGGCTGTGCTGGTCCTCACCCTGCTCACGCACGGCTCCACCGGTGTACCGGCGCAGTCGGTCGAGGAATTCGAGGATCGCCTATGGGAGGCCCTGGACGCGGAGAACTACGACGGCGCCCGGAAACTCCTCGCGGAGGCGCGCTCCGTTCATCCCGGGGCGCCGCGGTTTCCCCTGATGGAGGGAGACCTCTACTTTGATCGGGAACTCTTCGCGCTGGCGGAAAGGAAGTACCGCGACGCCCTTGCCCTGGGAGCGGATCCGATCCGTACGCGCTACGACCTATCACGCGCCCTGGCGCGTCAGAATCGTGACGATGAGGCGGCCCGTGAGCTGGAGTGGATCAACGGCCGAAGCGATCCCGATCTCGACATCGTCTCCGACCTGGCCTGGCTCTACTTCAAACTTCACCGGCTCGATGCGGCGATCGACCTCCTCGAAAACGCAACGGACGTGCTCGGCCGGGACCGCTACCTGGAAATGACCCTCGGGACGGTTCGCGGGGCGCAGTGGGATTACGACGGCGCCGCCTCACACTACCGGTGGGCCATTGATGATGCCCGCCGCTCCGGCGACCCCGTGTTCGAGGCCGTTGCGGAGTACAACCTGAGTATCCTGGAAACGGTCTTCTATCGCTTCGACGAGGCGCTCGCGGCGGCGGACCGGTCGATCGCCGCCGCGGACCGCTCCAGCGGCCACCTCATCCGGGGGGAGCTTATGGAACAGCGCCTCGAGTACGGTGCGGCCCTCGCGGAGTATCGGCGGGCGGACGAGATCGACACCGATACGGTGCTTCCCGACGTC
This sequence comes from Spirochaetales bacterium, assembly GCA_028282545.1. Taxonomy (GTDB): domain Bacteria; phylum Spirochaetota; class Spirochaetia; order DSM-27196; family Alkalispirochaetaceae; genus JANQHT01. Next base: position 12,571 of record JANQHT010000072.1, on the reverse strand, counting down.
AGCATGGCCGCGGTGATCTTGGAGATGGGAAACGTCGAACGGGCCCGGGCCCTGCTCGATCACGCCACGTCCAGCGCCAATCCCGCCTGGCTCTACAACTACGGAACCGACCTGGAACGGCACACGATGCGCCTCTTGGAACTGACCGCCGACCTCTACGCCTTCTCCAGCTTCGAGGCGCGTCTCAGGCCCGGATCCGGAATATCGGAGCGCCTAACAAACGCGTACCGCGGCGCCCGGGACGCGATCTTTTCCTGGTACCATCGCGGCCTCTACAGGACAACCGCGCTTCGCGTGACCCGGGAGCTTGCCCTTGCGGGGCAGGAACTGGACGCCCAGTGGAGCTATCTCACGCTCTTCCTCGACAAGGGGCGGATCGGGAGACCCTACCTCGAAAGGGCGCGCACACTGGAGACGGAGATCATACCGGCGTCGGCCAAGGACTACGCCTTGCGACAGGGCCAACTCGAGAGAGATGGGGCGGCGATCGCCGCCGCCTACGCCGCCTACGGCGGTGCCTGGTACGGATACGGGAGATTTGAAGCTGCGAAAGCACTGCTCCGGATGAAGCCCTATGGGCGTGATCCCCGGGTGGTGGCGCAGGCGTACTCCGATAACCCGGCTCTCTTTATTCACGCGGGCCTTCGGATGCCGGTACGGCTTGTCGTCGAAGGAGCGGTTCAGCGCGGCCGCGTTCGACGCGCCATTCGGCGGGAAGGACTCGTTCACTCCGACGACTCGCCGCTCACGTTGACCGTTTCGACGACGCCGGCTGCGATCCAATGGCGACTATCGTTGTCGGGCATCGACGTCGCCGGCGGTTCTTTCGCCGGGGCACGGGACGAGTCGGAAAGAAACCGTATCAACAGAACCGCCCGGGAGATCGGAGACGCGGTGCTGCGGGTTCCCTTACCAGCGAATGATCGTCCCGCCGTAGGTCAACCCTGAACCGAAGCCGACCGTCATGATACGCATGCCCCGGGTAAGCTTTCCCGTAGACACCATCTCATCCAGGGCGATCGGGATAGAGGCGGCAGAGGTATTCGCCACCTGCTCGATGTTTACGTAGAAACGATCCAGGTCGTACCCGCGCCGTTTCGCCGTCTCCGTGAGAATACGCACGTTGGCTTGGTGCGGTATTACCCAGTCTACATCGTCGAAGACGAGCGATTCCCGCTCCAGCAGTTCCTGGATGACCGCCCCCACGGCGCGTACCGCGAACATATAGACGGCGCGACCGTCCATTTGCAGTTTTAACTCGGATTCGTGTGTCTGGCCCGGAACGTAGGCGTAGCGCGTTCCGCCGTGGGAGCGATAGAGCGTTTCCGCACCGGCTCCCTCCGCCCGCAGGATCGCCTGGGCAATACAACTCCCGTGGTCGTCCGGTACCGCCTCCACAACAACCGCTCCGGCACCGTCTCCGAAAAGGACCGCCGTGGTGCGATCATCCCAGTTGAGGATCTTACTGTACACTTCGCTTCCTACCACCAGGATACGCGCGGCGCTTCCCGATTCGATGAAGGCCCGGGCCGTGTCCAGGGCGTAGACAAACCCCGAGCACGCCGCGACAACGTCCATCGCGGCGGCCTTGCCCGCCTGGAGCCGGTCCTGAACGATCGCCGCCGTGGAGGGGAGCCCCATGAAGTCCGGCGTGCTCGTTGCGAGAATGATCATGTCCAACTGGTCCGCTTTGGTCCGGGAGCGTTCGAGCGCCCGCGTCGCCGCCTGGACGGCCAGGTCGCTGGCCGCTTCCGACTCATCCGCGATGTGACGGTACCGAATTCCGGTTCGCGAGAAGATCCATTCGTCGGAGGTATCCATGATACGCGCCAGGTCGTCGTTATGGACCCGCCGCTCCGGCAGGTACGAACCCGTCGAAACTATGGCAGCTTTCATTTGCCGTAAGCTTAGATGGTGAGTTATCGGCCGTCAACCGACTACTTGACCAAGGTGCGCTGTGACATGATACGGTCGCGGCACGGATACGGAGGTTCACAATGCTATTAGCGGGAAAAACGGCGCTTGTGACGGGCGGCGCCCAGGGAATCGGCAAGGAGATTGTCATGAAGTTCCTGGCCGAAGGCGCGTCAATTCACTATTGCGATCTGAGCGAGGGGCCTTCACGGGACGAGATGGACGCCGCCGCCACCGACGGCGCGACCGTCACCTTTCACCAGGCCAACATCACCGACGAAACCGAAGTCAAGGATCTCATCAAGTCGATCACCGGCAGCGGTCCCCTACACATCTTAGTGAACAACGCCGGCATCACCCGGGACGGGATGGTATTTCGCATGGGGCTGGACCAGTGGGAGAGTGTTCTCAAGGTCAACTTGACGGGGGCGTTCCTTGTTTCCCGGGAAGTGTCCGCCTTTATGGCGATGAAACAGAAGTCGGGGTGCATCATCAACATGGCCTCCGTGGTGGGGCAGATGGGGAATGCCGGTCAGACCAACTACTCGGCCTCCAAGGCGGGTCTGATTGGATTCACCAAGAGTCTTGCCAAGGAAGTCGCGAAGCGGAACGTTCGCGTGAACGCGGTAGCGCCCGGCTTTATCGAAACGGCGATGACGGACAAGCTCAGCGACGAAGTCAAAGCGGACTACGCAGCGGCCATCCCGCTGGGCCGTATGGGTTCACCGGAAGACGTTGCGAATACCGTTCTCTATCTCTCGAGCGACCTCGCGTCGTACGTGACGGGCCAGGTCCTGCGCGTCGACGGTGGGCTGGTGATGTAAGGAGCCTGGACTATGAGCGACATCGAACGACTGCTGCCCCATCGCACCCCCTTTCTCTTTGTGGACGAACTCCTCGAAGTGAGCGACGAGAAGATCGTCGGAACGCGGACCTACACCGACAAGGAGTTTTTCTTCCCCGGCCATTTCCCGGAGTATCCCGTTGTACCCGGCGTGATCCTCGTGGAGACGATGGCGCAATGCGGCGGCGCGGGGGTGAACAAGCTGGGCCTCCTCGGTGACGACGCGCTCTTCTTTCTTGCGACGATCGAGAAGGCGAAGTTTCGCCGGCAGGTCCGGCCCAACGAGACGGTTCGGATGGAGATCTCCAACGACCGTATCTCCGCCCGCGTGCTCAAGCAGAGCGGCAAATGCTTCGTCGGTGACGAACTGGCGGCGGAAGCGTCGTGGATGTGTATGGTTGGTGACAAGGCGCAACTGTAAGGCCGCGACCGCCGGTTCGGGTTTTTACCGCCGGTGCACAACAAACAGAGAGGGCCGCCTCATCGCAATGGGGCGGCCCTTTTTTCATCCCGGTACAGATCACTCTTCTTCGACGCTGAACTCGTCCTTTTCGGCACCGCACACGGGGCAGACCCAATCTTCGGGTAGATCCTCGAACGCGGTTCCCGGTGCGATGTCGCTGTCCGGGTCGCCCTCGTCAGGATCGTAGATGTACCCGCACATGTCACACACATACTTCTTCATTCCATGTCTCCTCTCAGGGCCACTGCACGTCCGTAAGCAGCGTGAGTTTGGTCTTGCTCCGTTCATCCTCGGGATTGATGTCCAGAGCGCGCTGGAAGCATTGTATCGCTTCTGTATTGTTGTGCAACCCGTAGTGCACCGTACCCAGCATGTAGTGAACTTCGGCGAACTTCGGCGTTGCTTCCACGAGTTCGCTCAACAATGCCAGCGCCTCGGGGAACTCTTTGCGCTTGATCTTCAACTGCGCCAGGTAAAAGTTGGCGATCTTCGATTCCGGTGAGAGAGTGTGAAAATCGGCGAAGGCGAGCGCCGCTTTTTCGTCTTCACCCAGGAAGAGGTTGATGAGGCCTACGAAGTAGGCCGCCATTGCGTGAGACTGGCTCTTCATCTCCATGATGCGCGTAAACGCCTCAAGGGCGCGTTTGAGCTTCCCCATGCGATAGAGGCAGACGCCCAGCTTGTAGTAGGCGTTTCCGAAGTCCGGCCGCGCCTCGATGGCACCCTCGTAATGGGTGACGGCGGCGCCGAGATCCCCCAGGGAGTAGGCGATGTTGCCGCGCAGCAGCTTGAGGAACGCTTCGCCTGGATATGACGCTTCGAGCGCCGCAAAGGCGGAATCCGCCTCCTGCCACGACCCCGAGAGGTAGTGCCCCATCGCCTCTAAGTAGGCGGTGTCTTCCTGGTAGGATCCCATGGTGAACTCCTTTGCGTTGATTCCCGTTGAATGTAACCCCGGATCGCCGGATCGATCAAGAAACGGCGGGTCTCATAGTGGGGATCGGGTGGCCGATTGGAGGTGAGTATCAACAGCCGCGCCCGGAACGAAGAGCAAAACGCGTCTCTGCAGCGCAGCGAAGCCAAGCGTGTTGCTCTTCGTTCCGTAGGCAGGCGTGAAGAGAACCGTGCCAAGGTCAACTGATCCCCACTATGAGACCCGCTTCCTACATCATCTTCATCGAGCCGCGGTAGAACGCCACGTCCAGTACCAGGATAAAGGCCCCCTGTTTTTTGTCGAGGTCGCCGGTGATCTCTTCAATTCCCTCTACCAGGTCGTCCACGTGCTCCTCCGGGACCAGGGCGAGGATCGTCTTGCTGTGGTGCTTGCTCTCGTTCATAAAACCGATAAAATCAGCGAAAAGTGGAACGTTCGATATGTAGTGACTCATGCCCGCCGAGTCCACGATCGTCGCCCCCTCGATCCCATTTTCGATAAACAGCTCGAGGATTCGGTAGAGGTACTCCTCGATGTAGAGGTTGACGAGCATGAACTTCATCGATCGCGGCGTGTCGTCGTGATCGCGTTCAAAGCTCGTGTTTCTCAGAAACGCTTCGTAGAGCGCTGTTTCGCTCCGCGCCGCCAGCAGTTCAGCCTTGAGATTGGTATGACTCAACGCCCGTGAAACAAAGGCGAGGATCTGCAGGTGTTCGTTGACCTTCTCCGGCGGCCCCAGGATAACGAAGAAGAGCTTCACCTTCTTCCTGTCGAGCGCGTCGAACTCAACCCCCTTCGGTGCACTCACGATAAACATAAGGAAATCATCGATCGCGTCCAGGCGCGCGTGAGGAATGGCAATCTCGTTGCCAAAGGCCGTGGATCCCTGGGCTTCGCGCTCCGATAGGGCGGCGCTCACGACATCGGCACCCAGGTTCCGGCCCTGTTCGCTCCGCGTGGCGAGTACTCCCAGTTGGGCGATCATCTCGTCCTTTGTCTTGGCGGTCGAGTTGACGCTACAACTCTGCTTGTCCAGGATCTGGATGATATCCATTACGTTCTCTCCATTTCATTTCCGCGGACAATCGCGAATCGTGAGAGCGGCGGACCGATCAGCTCGTTCACAAAGACCGACAAGAGGATGACGTTCACCATCAGCTGTACGTACGCCAGCTGCTCCGGCGGCAGCGCCGCCATACTCGGGGAAGCCTCGATCAGGAGCACGAGCCCGATCGCAACCCCGGCCTGGGGCAGCATGCAGATTCCCAGGTAGTTACGGATCCGCTCCGAGGTGTTCGCGATTCGGCACCCGACGTAGACACCGCCGTACTTACCGATCGCCCGGGCAACGATGTACGCCGCACCGATGATGAGCACCTGTGGATCAAGGAGTACTTCCGGCCGGAGTTCCGTTCCGGCGATCACAAAGAACAATGCATAGATGGGCGGTGAGAGCGGCATGAGAATACGAAAAATCCGGTGGTTGTCGGGCGAAAGATTGATGATCACCGCACCGGCGGCCATGTTGGTAAGCAGCGGCGAGAGGCGCAGGGCGATTGCCAGCGCCGTGGAGAGAAACAGTACCCCCAGGGTGGTGATCATGATCTCATTCTGGTTCTTCCGGCGTCGCGCAAGGTAGTGGACCGCGAATCCCGCGGCAATACCCATAACCACCGACAGCCCCACCTCCGAGAGTGCGTGGATGATCACGGCGGCGTTCCCGTGCGACGCAACCTCGGCGGCGTGGACCCCGGCCTCGGGCGTACCGATCAGTCCGCCGGCAATTGCAAAGACAACGCCGAAGAGGATGACCGCGCCGGCGTCGTCCAGGGCCACCACCCCGTAGAGGTAGTCGACAAACTGACCCTGCGCGCGGAGTGACTGAACGATCGCCACCGTGGCGGCCGGTGCGGTAGCGCTCGCGATCGCGCCCAGGAGCAGTGCAAAGGGAAGCGGCAGGCGGAAGAGGACGAGCGAAACGGCGACGAGTACAAAAGACGCAACGAGTTGGACCAGCGTGATGATAACGACCGCGGTGCCCATTCGCTTGAGTTTGACCCAGTAGAACTCGCCGCCGATCGTGATCGCGATCAGGCCGAGGGCGACCTCCGTGACAAGTTTGAGGTCCTCTCCCATTTCGTGGGGAATAAAACCCAATGCCGATTCGCCCACGAGAATCCCCGCGACGATATACCCGGTGATCTCCGGCAGTTTGATCCGGTTTGCCACCTTGCCTATCAGGTACCCCACCAGGAGGAGTATGCCGAGCGAGAAGAGTGGGTGTTGTGCCAGGAGTTCGCGCAGGGCGATCACACGGCGATTATACCGGGACGCCCCGAAAGGCGCTACCGAACAAACGTACGTAAGCCGAACCGTCGAAATCACTCGCGACCTTGGTCGCTGTCCCGGTGGCGAAGCAACACCGGCGGGATGCTTCCGTTGCCGCCCGCTTGATTCAACGGCGTTGATACATTAACGTAAATGTATGAAGACTATCACTGTCAATGTATCTTCATCGGTCTATGAGGAGTTCCGCGACTATTCGCGCAAGGTTGACCGGCCGGTATCGGAGCTGATTCGGCAGGCAATGGAGGACTTCCGTGACGCGCGGCTGCGCAGCGTTGGGAGCGTTCGGAACATCCCGGCGTTGCCTGTTGGTCAGATGATCCGCGATATCGATTCAAGCGACGACACGCTGGGAGAGATGGTCGATGACGTACGGCATTGATACAACGTTTCTCATTCAACTGGATGTAGCGAGTCATCCGAGTCACGACCGTGCGCGAGCGTTCCGCGATGACCTTCTCGACGGGGGCAACGATTTTGCGCTTGCTCCGCAGGTGTTAGCCGAATACATCCATATCGTGACCGACCCGCGCCGATTTGACCCACCCGTTTCCACGCCCGTGGCGGTGGCCCAGTCCCGGGCATGGTGGCACGGTGCCGAAGTACTCCGAGTTTTCCCCGACGACGAGACCGCCGTGTTCTTCCACACCTGGATGCTCGAATACTCGTTGGGTCGGAAGCAAATCCTCGACACGTTGCTCGCCGCAACCTACCGCGCGGCGGGAATAACGGGCATCGTGAGTTCGAACGCACGGGACTATCACCGTTTCTTCGAAATCGTGGTTGGGCCGTGAGGTGCAGACGCCATGTGATATCGTTCGGCCAATTTGATACAGATGAGCGCGGTTTGTATATTCTGCGTGACGTGAACACACCAATGTTGATGAAATTACTTCGGTATCGTGTCGGACATCTTCTCCTTGTAACGACGTTGCTGTTGGTCCTTTGGGTACCTGCCGGCGCGCAGGGGTTGGAACTTCCGCCTCGTCCCCGCGACGCGGAGCGTCCGGTAATCAACGGATTCGACTTCCTGAGCGGCTCCAAGGCGGTGGACGCGGCTACCTTTGCGGGCGACCTGCTTGCCGCCAAGGGCAGTTTGGTGATTGACGCCCGCTGGATGCCGGCCGAGTTTGAGATACGTCCAACCGATGCTACGGGACTCCCCCTGATCGGCCCGAGTTCCGATGGCGTTGAAACCGGATCTCTCATGCGATACCGGCTGGGGTGGGCGCCGTCCGGCAATATCGTTCCCTTCCTGGCGATTGACTACTACGTGGCAACGCACATCGACCGCTTTTTTACCTTGATGAATCCCTTTGCCGGATTCGGAGCGCTTTTTACCGGCGCAAAGCGGACCGGTTTTGCGGCTGTGGCGGGCCAGGTCTTCCCGGGGCTTCAGGTGAACGTGGAACGCGCGGATCTCGAAGTGCGCGGCGGCTATATCTTTCGCTTTCGGGATCCCGTCGATAAGAACGGACGCTTTCTCTCCGACTACCAAAAGAACAACTTCACCGGCCGCTACGAGGATGGGGACTACGGGGGCTATCCCGTCCCGGACGGCGAAGGCGGCTTCTCGACCGGCGAACCCTATTTCGGTGCGACCTGGTATGGAGTGGACCTTCTGGCACTTCTCGCGGAGAACAACACTCTTGCGTTACTTCAGTTGGCGCGACCGCTCTCGATGGCGGCCGGGCGGTTTGGACTCAGGCGCGTGACACCGGCATTGGCGTACGTCGGAGAAGCGTACCAGAACCGGACCGATAGCAACGTGCTCAAAGCCTCCGGTGATGCGGAGTTCGTACTGGGGAAGACGCTCTTCGTACCGGCGGCGGAACTGCAAATCGTGCCGGTCTCGCTTAGTACTGCGGAATTGCAACTCTTCTCCCGCGGATTTCTGCTTGGCATGAGTTATTTCGCAGCGGACTCGTTTGGTCCTTCGGACAATCCCAACCGCGTTCCGGTGAACGACCTCGCGCGGTGGGGGTACAAGGTGGGATTCGGCTTTGATACCGCACAGTCCGCGGCGCCGCAGGGCCGATCCGCGAATACCAACCTCCGCGTTGAACTGGCGGCGAGTTATAACTTCGCCCACGATCTCGACACGGAACCGCTCAATCTCGACGCCTGGGTCTTCAGCTTTCTCTTTCGCCGGAGGGGCCCGAGTTTTCTTTGGGGGGTGATGTGATGCGATCCGGGACGTTTTGCTGGAAAGAACTGCGTCTGGGAGCAGTCGGCGCGTTGGTGTTTGTCCTTCTCGGTTGTGAGTGGAGTATGTTTGACCCCTCCGATACGTCGGGTCCGCTGGACGTTCCCTATCCCGACCCGGTGAACGGCGTGATGACGCTCCACGTGGCCCCGGGCGGCGACGATGACGCCGTTGGCACCGCGTCGGACCCGCTGGCGTCGATCCAGGGAGCGCTCGCTCGAACCACGGTCAACTGGCGAGAGGCGGATCTGAAGTTCCAGTTGGAAGAGCTCCGCATCCGCGTCGCCCGCGGTCGGTACACCCCTGGTGCGGGCCTCGTTCCGGAGAATGTCGGGTTTGCGGTTCGCCTCGCGCACCAGGGCACCGTCTTTGAGCAACCGAAGATCGTGATCGAGGGCGGATACGGGCCGGGCTGGGAGCGTCCCGACTACGCAACCCTATCCGCCACCGGTGCAATGGCCGCTCCCGAAGATACCTATTCCGTACTGGACGGGGACGGAGAGTTGCTTCACATAGCGTTGATCGAACGGGGAAACGTGGAGATGCGCGGCTTTGTCCTGACCGGCGCTGTAGCGGACGACGAGCCCCTGGGCGTGCAGGCGCCGCCGCCGTCGGTGTTCCCCGACGACACGTTGTGGCGCGGCGGGGCGGGGCTCTTCGTGATCGCCAGGGGGTCTCTGGTCGAAGAGGTGTACATCGTCGGAAACGATGCGATAGAGCGCCGCGCGGTGGGTGCGCTCGTTGTGCGATCCGGAGGCTCGTCGGGTTCGCGTGGGACGTACCGCCTCTACACCCACAACGGCGACGCAACCAATCCGGCCCAGACCGCGAGCGTCGTCTCCGGCTCGACCTACTACGAGGGGAGTTCCCCGGACGCGCGGCTCGAACTATCTGTAACCGCCTATTGAGATTGCGGCGCCGGCCCGTTTTCCTTTCGTCCCGCCTCACGCAGGAGATCGATGCAGACCGATGTATCAAGAACCATACGAATCGGGCGATTCAGCGGCTATGAGATCATCACCACGGGCGGCAACGACGCGCTCCATCGCGTGTAACGTCTCCTCAGGAAGCGTGTAGGCGTCCACGTGGTGGACCAATGCGGCCGCGGTGTTGCCCGCACCGGCCAGCGTGTGCTTGATTACTTTACTGAACGACTCGTTTCCCCGCCGCGCGCGCACCAGGATATCGTACGCTTCCATGTCGATCATTATCGTTTTGACGGCCATTGGGCACCTCCGTGTAAGTGCATGGTAAGTGTGCTCTGATCATGGGCTGTTGTCAAAAAACATCTATGTGCACGCGAATGCGCGCGTCGCCTACAGAAAAGGCCATTGATCCGATAGTGTCCAAAGATCGCATAAATTGACTACTCGGATTTGGTAGAACCGGGGAGATGGTTCAAGCCAAGGTAGCCAATACCTGGTAAGAACCGCGCGTCAAGTATGACCGGCGGGTGGTAGAGACCATTCGGGACTCGGTTACACCTCAGTTGCGGTGATGGTCTCCTCGGTAGATCATGGAAAGCGGCACAAAGGACAAAAGAAGTTGAGCGCTGACCTCACCCGCCGGCTCCGGCCCGATTCGCGGGCCTACCGCAGCGAAGCGAGGAACGCTCCGCTCATTATCACTGCTGACTACCGGGTCCTCGTCGTGTTTTCCCTTTTTAATTCTATCTTTGGGTATGATGAAGAAGACGTTGCACAGATGACGAATGAACGAATCACGATGCGGCGGTACTGCGCGCAGAGGATTCGTGAGGTCGACTTGGGGACGGTCGAATCGTGGCGTTCGTTCCATCGGAATCATCCGGACCACATCTGGGCATACCTCTATTTCGCGCTTACACGAAGTTCTTCCAACTTCTTATCCCCGGCAGTCCTCCGCGAACAGATTCCTCCAGATATCAAGGGAATTGAGGATGAACTGTCTGGCTTCGAGTATGTAATGGTCGAGTTTGCGGATTTGGTGCAGATTCAAGAGTTATATGATGCTCTACTGCCCTCGTGGGAAGCGGCGGTTCGTGAATATGACCAGGACAAGATTTCCCGTGTGTATCCCGAGTTCATGAGTTTCTGAAGCTTGAAGAGTCCAATACACTTGAACTTGATATCAATGTGGATTCAATATCCATGAATATCTGCATCTGTTCATCAATCAAATCGAAGTCGAATCAATCTCCAACATGTTCGCTGTACGCCTACCGTTCTTTTGTCGCGTTAATTGCATATAAGGAAATAATTTAAAAGAACAGGCACCGAATAACGCCCGTAATTGACGCACCAATCCCTCCGCCGCTAACGTGGCTCCGGGTCGGAGCCGGCGGCTCAGCTCAACGTTATGCTGACCCTTTTAGATTGGTGGCGCCTAACCAGATAGTCGATCATGCAGACTCAGCGAAAAGATCTCGTTGAATCTCCACTTCGTTTTTCTGATCGACCTCGAGCAGATCGATGGGTGATGGTATATTCTGAATGCGAACGTCCCGTAGGTGGAGGTACATCATCGTGGTCTGGATGTTCGTGTGCCCCAGAAGATGCATGATGAGGAAGATGCTCACGCCGTTCTCCATCAGGTGGGTTGCAAAGCAATGGCGTAACGTGTGGAGACTGATGCCTTTGGATTCGATCTCTTCCGGTTCTTGCTTCGTCGAATGAACACCTGTCGTCGTTCGAAGTCCAGATCATGAACGGTCAGATTTCGCAGTTCGGACAACCGCAAGCCGGCCGAGTAGACGAGCGAAAGGAGCGTCTTAAATTTGAGGCTCTTACAGTTCTCAAGCAGTGTGACCACCGTCCGCTGCCCCAACACTCGTGGAATCCTCATACGAACACGGCGGAACTTTAACTTGGGCAAACGGTCGTTGATACCATTGATTTCGTAGAAAAGGCGCAATGCCATGTAGTACGCGTGAAGCGTAGATTCGGCTTTGTTCTGTTGGCGGAGGAAGTGAAAGAACGACTCGATCTCGCTTGTCGAGACGAGCAACGGCGACTTCATGAAGTGCCGAGCGAACGCCCGCACGTTCGTGATGTACGCCGAAATTGAATGATCGGCGTACCCCCTTGCTTCCATTGCATACCGCATTCTGTCTTGAAGAATTCCCATGGCCACTCCCGTGTTTCATAGATGGGAACACCGTATCGATGTTCGGGTGGAGTTGCTAGAGCGTCGGAAGAAAAACGTGGTGAATGCTGTTGACGAAGCGTACGTGAAGGCGTACGTTTACACAAGGAGCATCCATGGCATCGATCAACGTGACCAACGCACGGCAGAACCTCTATCGCCTCATCCAGGATGTGAACGACAACCACGAACCGGTAGTGATAACCGGCAAATCGGGGGACGCCGTGTTGGTGGCGGGCGACGATTGGCGATCGATTCAGGAAACGGTGTATCTGAATTCGATTCCGGGGATGGTGGAATCCATCCAAAACGGAATGGCTGAATCAATTGGGGATCTTGAATCGGAATTGGACTGGTGAGTCAGTATCGTGTCCTGTTCACAAAACAGGCGCAGAAGGACGCCAGACGATTGAAGGAGGTTGGTCTCAAACCGAAGGCTGAAGTACTATTGGACGTCTTGGCGAACGACCCCTTTCAATCGCCGCCCCGTTACGAGAAGCTTGTCGGGAATCTTTCAGGCGCATATTCGAGAAGGATCAATATTCAGCACCGTCTCGTGTACCAGGTTCTCGAACAGGAACGTGTAGTCAAAGTGATACGCATGTGGTCGCGCTACGAGTGACACGAGGGCCATTCAGCAACGTTCGGTTTACTCGATCGCTACCCGCAGTTCTTTGTCGAGTGCTCTCGCGTATCGTTCCAACGTTGAGAGTCGGATATCTTCTGCATGATTTTCGATTC
>JANQHT010000058.1 GCA_028282545.1 Spirochaetales bacterium | reverse complement strand
TGCGGTGCACGGGATCCCTCGGCATCAAGGACGATATGGTGAACGCCGGCGCCACCTGGGTGGATTCACCGGCCTTCCGCGACGGCAACATCGTCTGGGGTCGCGTGGTAGCGGACATCCCGGACTACAACCGGGAGCTTGCGGCGGCGCTGGAGGGCACCTCCGGCGCATAAGACGAGACAGGATCGGCTGCGTGGAGCCTCGGGCGCAAACCGATCGGTCCCGACCGATACCGGCAATACGTAAGTATGGACAGAGGGCGACGAGCCCTCTGACGATTTAGTCTCCGTCAAAGGACAAGCAGTTCACATTTCGGAGATTACAAGGCCGATTGGAGGAGAATGCCACCAGCCGCGCCCGGACCAACGAACAAAACGCGTCTCTGCAGCGCAGCGAAGCCCAGCGTTTTGTTCTCCGAAACGCGCCAAGGTCATGGGATCTTCAAAATGAGACCTGCTGGACCGCCCCTGTGCACTTCCTCCCAATCTGCGATACCGTGAGCCATGCACTATCGAACGCTCGGATCTACGGGCATTGCCGTGAGCGTGGTTGGTCTCGGCACGTGGCAGTTCGGCGGCGAATGGGGCGTTTCCTTCACCGCCGGTGACGTTGATGCCGTCATGGGAGCGGCCCGCGACGCCGGCATCAACCTGGTAGACACCGCCGAGTGTTACGGCGATCACCTATCGGAGCGGTTGATCGGGGAGCGGCTGCAACGGGAGCGCGATGCCTGGGTGGTGGCGACGAAGTTCGGCCACCACTTCCACGATCACATGGACCGGACGCGCCACTGGGATGGAGCGGACGTAACAGGGCAGGTCGAAGCGTCGCTCCGCGCCCTCCGCACCGACTATATCGACATCCTCCAGTACCACAGCCCCACGGACGAGGAGTACGGGAGCGACGAATTAAACGAGTCACTTCTGCGTCTGAAGAAGAGCGGCAAGGTACGCCATCTCGGCCTCTCCGTGAGCAAAAACGACAACCTCCGGCAGGTAGAACAGATGCCCGCAAAGGCGTGCGAGGTGCTGCAGATTATCTACAACCGCCTCGACACGACGCCGGAGGAGCGCGTCTTCCCGGCGGCGCAACGCATGGACCTGGGTGTCTTGGCACGGGTACCACTGGCAAGCGGCTTTCTGAGCGGCAAATACACATCGGACTCGACCTTTGCAGCCGGTGACTGGCGCGCCGAGTGGAGCGAGGAGAAGCGCCGGTCAACGGACGAGGCCCTGGCGGCGATCGAACGCGAGGAGATACCGGAGGGCGTCCCCATGGCGCAATGGGCGATCGCCTGGGCGCTCAAGGCGCCGGCTGTAACGGCGGTTATCCCGGGATGCAAGAACGTGGAACAGGTGGCGAGCAACGCCGCGGCGGCGAACCTGCTCGAGGCGTCCGAGACTCATCCGCAGGCAACGCAGCCACCCGCCGGAGGCGCCTTATGATCCGCCATGACCCCGGCTTCCGCGCGCGCATTCTTGCCGGTAAGACACAGATCGGTACAATCCTCAGCGTTGCCAACGGCGCCGTGGCGGAGATCATGGCCCAATCGGGAGCCGACTGGCTCTTTGTGGACGGCGAACACGGAGCCATGGGAATACGCGATATCGAGGCTCTCCTCCAGGCGGCTCAGCCCTACTGCCCGTGCGTTGTACGCGTTCCCGCCGCTGACGATGTGGCGATCAAACAGATCGTGGATCTGGGTCCCGACGGCATTATTGTACCACTGGTGAATGACGCGGAGACGGCCCGGTGCGTGGTGGATGCAGCGAAGTACCCGCCGGCGGGCGCACGGAGCGTGGGCGTCGGACGTGCCCACGCGTACGGCCCCGAGCACGGCGATTACCTTTCACGAGCCAACGACGAACTTTCCATCATCGTTCAAATCGAACACGCCACCGGTGTCGAAAACGCTGAGGCGATCGCAGCAGTTCCCGGCGTAGACGCGATCTTCGTTGGTCCCTACGACCTTTCCGGCAGTCTTGGTATCCCGGGCCGGGTCGACGACGAACGCGTCCAGCAGCGGATATCCCGGGTCCTCGAGGTCGGTAACGCGGCCGGAGTCGCGGTGGGGATCTTCGGCGCGACAGCGGAAGCGGTTCGCCCCCGTATCGACCAGGGCTTCCGGCTTATCGTCTCCGGGGTCGACACGGCGCTGCTCGCCGGCGCCGTGCGGGACCTGGTCGCAAAACTGCGCTAGCGACCACCGAGCCCGTGCTGCACCTGTATCATACGGATCATCTCCCCGGAGACCCGGTACGACGACACGAGCCTAACGGAGTTTGTGGTTGTTCCGGTACCGCCGGGACGGTAGTATCGTAGCCATGACGGAGATAACCAATACGTTTCTGGGATTTGAACTCGGTTCCACGCGCATCAAGGCAACGCTTATAGACGAAGCGGGGCACCCCGTTGCATCCGGTTCCCACGCCTGGGAGAACAAGCTCGTCGACGGTGTTTGGACGTACGACATGGACGACGTCTGGTCCGGAACGGCTGCGTGCTGGTCCGACCTTGCCGCGGACGTTGCGCGCCGGTTCGGCGCCCATCTCGCCACCGTTGCTGCCGGTGGTTTCAGCGGCATGATGCACGGATACGTTGCGCTGGACGCCGATGGGGAATTGCTGGCCCCGTTCCGAACGTGGCGAAACAACATAACCGGTGACGCCGCGGCGGAACTCACCGATCTTTTTCAGTTTGCCATTCCCCAGCGGTGGAGCATCGCACATCTCTACCAGGCGATCAAAAACGGCGAAGAGCACCTTCCCCGCCTATCCCACCTGACAACGCTGGCGGGCTACGTGCATTGGAAGTTGACCGGCCGATGGGTAATGGGACCGTGCGAGGCGTCGGGGATGTTCCCGGTGGACCCACGGACGGGTGACTTCGACGCCGCCATGGTGACCGCCTTCGACACGCTCGTGGCGGATCGCGAGTTCCCCTGGCGCCTCCGGAACGTACTGCCTGAGATCGTTCCGGCCGGTGAAACGGCGGGCACGCTCACGGAAGCGGGCGCACGCCTGTTGGATCCGCGCGGTACGCTACAGTCCGGGATACCGCTCTGTGCACCCGAGGGAGACGCCGGCACGGGAATGGTCGCTACCAACAGTGTCAGACCCCGAACGGGGAACGTCTCGGCGGGGACTTCGGTCTTTGCGATGATCGTCCTCGAAAAGAGCCTGTCGAAGCTGCACCCGGAGATCGATATCGTCCTCACCCCGGACGGCAAGACGGTGGGCATGGCCCACTCCAACAACTGCACGTCCGATTTTGACGCGTGGATCGCCCTCCTCGGCGAGGCGGCCCGGACCCTCGGAGCGGACGTGACCACGGACGACCTGTACGCCCGGTTGATGCCGCTGGCGCTGGAAGGCGCCGTTGACGGCGGGGGCGTTGTGTCCTACCCGTACGTCTCCGGAGAGCACGTGACGGGCTTTAGCGAGGGGCGGCCCCTCGTTGTCCGCCGGCCCGATGTTCCCTTCACACCGGCGACGTTCCTGCGATCGCTCCTCTATTCGTCACTGGGGGCGCTGCGGACGGGCCTGAACAT
The DNA here is from genome assembly GCA_028282545.1 of Spirochaetales bacterium. GTDB lineage: Bacteria > Spirochaetota > Spirochaetia > DSM-27196 > Alkalispirochaetaceae > JANQHT01. Next base: position 5,146 of record JANQHT010000058.1, on the reverse strand, counting down.
CCTGATGGACGAGGAAGGCGCCCAAGTAGACGAGATTCGCGGCCACGGCGGTTTCTTCAAGACGCCTGAAGTAGGTCAGCGCATCATGGCGGCGGCAACGCGTTCGCGCGTAAGTGTCATGGAGACCGCCGGTGAGGGCGGCGCCTGGGGTATGGCGCTGCTCGCGGCCTTCACAACCCGGGGGGATAGAAGCGAGACGCTCGCGGATTACCTGGATCGCGTGTTTGCATCCAGCTCGGTATCAACCGTCGAGCCGACCGCTGACGAGATAGCGGGCTTCGCGGCGTTCTTCGAGCGCTACACCAGGGGGCTCGCCATTGAGCGGGCCGCGGTGGAGACGCTTCCGTAACGGCCCGGTCGCGAAGCTTTCACGGCACAAAGATGTCCCGCCGGGAGAAGGCGTATGCTCCTGCAGTTGAGGCGATCCCGGCGCACGCGATGAAGTAGAGTACGCGCCACCCCGCTCCGACGGAGTCCATGGAGATCATCGCGATGGGACTGATCCAGCGCAGCACGCCCCCGGCTCCCGCCGCGGAGGTGATGACGTCGACGAAGTAAGCCAGAATCACGATCGCCATGGCGCCGCCGGTTGCCGCCTCGGGACCGCGAAGCAGCGTCGAGAGGAAAAACCCCGCCGCCGCAAAGACCACCATTGCAAGGAAGGCAAAACAGGCGGCCCCGGCCACGGCACGACGTGAATAGGGTGCGTAGATCACGGCGGCCCACCGTTCGGGCAGTCCCAACTCAGATAGTGACACCGAAAGCGTTCCCGTTTCCGCGGCGGCGCCCAGGAGCGTCTTGGGCGCCAGTCGAAGGAGGCCACCCAGGCGCCCCGGTTCGTCGCGAAACGCGCGCCACGTAGCGTCGATCTCGGCGCGTCGTTCAGCCACGCCCGCAAGGATTTCCTCTTCGGTCGCACCGGCACCGCCGAATATCGCACGGTAATCACCGGGGTTGTTCGCCACGTCATCCAGAAGGGCCGCCGGTCCACGTCGCGCCAGGCGCTCCATCAACGGCAGGAGTGCGTCCCGGTCTATCCCGGCGGCGGCGAGTTCACTCTCGCGGACCTGTGACAACTGCGTAACGGCCGCTTCCACCAAGACCCGATCAAAGAGACCCCGGTCGCGGGGAACGAAGCGACTCGCCGCTTCCGGATCCTCTTCGAGGGCTGCCGCCACGGCTTCAACGATTCGCGGTGGTACGAAGACCTCCCGGGGTGCGGAACGCCCGAACGTTTCGAGCGTCGCGAAACCGACGCCGAGAACGACAAGATTGAGCAATGATAGGTGGGCGACCAGGACCGCGGCTTTCGCCCAGTAGACGCGGTGCCGTGAGACGGGGCGGGTCAGCAGATATTCGGCCGTACCGCGCTGTTCCTCCCGGGACAACCGCCGGGCGCCTCCGAGGGCCGCGTAGATACAGCCGAGCAGGGTAACGTAGATCGACGCGTAGGTCCGATAGAATCCGGACAGACTCGCCAGCGAATCCGCGTTCGCACCAAAGGCGGCCAACACGGTTCCCATGAGAGGGCTCTCGAAGAGAACCGATATCTCGGCGATAGATCCGGAGATGGCAGGATAGAACGCGAGGCCCATGACCACCAGGCCGGAAAGAAAGAGCGTCCATAACAGCCACTCCCGATTATGGTGGGTCGTCTCGAGTACGATCAGGCTACGCATGGACACTCTCCCCGGAGGCGTAAAAATGGAGAAATATCTCTTCCAGGGACGGCTCCTCAACGCGCACGTCGCCGGCGTCTGCCAACGGAAGAGTAGCGAGCAAAGGGCCGGTTGAACCGCGGAGCAGGATCGCTATCCGGGACGGTTCCCGGTGCTCGATGGTCATCTGGTCCGATTTTACGGCGATCGCCGCGGCCCTGGATACTACCGCGGCGGGCCCGGACATCGTGACCCGGCGCACGCTTCCGCGGCGCAGTTCGGCAATGGGGCCCGTTTCGACGATCCGACCCTCCCGGATGATCGTGATCCGCGTGCACTGCGCCTGTACCTCACTCAGAGTGTGCGAGGAAAAGAGGATCGTGGTGCCGCGATCGCGCTCACGGTTTATCAGATCGTAGAATCGCGCCCGTACCAGCGGATCGAGACCGTTCGTCGGTTCATCCAGGATGACAACCTCCGGGGAGTGAAGAAAAGCCTGGGCAATCCCGACCTTCTTGCGATTGCCCGACGAGAGCCGGCCGAATCGACGGGTCGGATCGATTCCGAGAAGCTCGATCAGCTCCGCGATGCGCGTACGGCAGTCGCGGGGATAAAAGCGCCCCGTTAGCTCCAGGAAGCGCCCTACCCGCATACGGTCGTAGGAGTGGACGTCCGCCGGGAGGTACCCGACTCGTGGGAAGAGCCGGGCGGGGTCGGCCGCGGTTGTTCCGAGGATACGGGCACTCCCCGATGTGGGCCGGAGCAGGCCCAGGGCCGTTCGAATCGTCGTCGACTTTCCCGCACCGTTGGGTCCGATAAACCCCAGGATCTCCCCGCGCTCGGCGGTCAACGAAACTCCGTCGATCCCGCGGGCGGTCCCGTAGTATTTCACCAGGTTCTCGATCTCAATCGTTTTCACGGGTGCGTTTTCCGCCCTTCACCAAGTAGGCAACGACTGCATCGACGAGCCCTTCGATGACGGCATCCGCGACAGAGTACCCCACCTGGTCCCGTTGCAGAGCCGCGATGACAACCGCCCGGAGCATACCGGCGGCCACGGCAGGCGATACGGAGAGCGTGAGATGGTTCTCCGCCAAGCCGGCCAGGAAGGCCTCGTCGTCGTCGAAACTTGCGGCGCGGCTCTCTTCGCCGGCACCGCGCCAGATCAGCTGCAGGAGATCACCGCTCACCAAGTCTCGAATGAGGGGTTCCCGGCAGGCCGCCCGGATCTGGGAGTGCAGAACGCGGCGCAACGCTTCGCGTCCGGTCGGGCCTTTTTGGAACTCAGCATCGATAGCGGTGCGCATCGTGGCCTCGTAATCGGCGATCAACTCCATCACAACGTCCTCCTTGGCGCGGTAAAACAGGTAGAAGGCGCCCTTGGAGATGCCCGCGGCATCCGCCAAATCTGCAACGGTCATCTTCTTGAATCCGTAGCTCCGAAGCGCGACCTGGGCGGCGCTCTTGATCCGGCGCTTGATCGCGAGTCGTTCATCCGGCGAAAAGGCTCGTGGCATTCGCGGCTCCCGTCATTCGTTCTCTTTTATGACCATATAACGTTTTTGGTCATAAAGTCAAGATAAACGGATCCATCCGTGCTGAGACGATGAGCGCCTGGAGATCAACGGATGTGTCATGGACGTGTTTTGTGAGGTCCTTGGTCGGTCTGGTCCGTTCCCTTGGAAGCGAAGACGCCACCAGGCGGATCAAGGTGGCGATCGAAATCAAGGTGGTGATCGAAGCAGAGAAGGAGCGCTACACCATCGCGGTTGCGTCGGCGAGGCGTTCCCAGGCGAGTCCGAACGAGAAAAGATGCTCATCGAAACCGCCGGGCGCGTAGAAACCAAGTCCGATCGGGAGTCCACGCACCGTCCCCATGGGAACCGTGAGCACCGGGTACCCCGCCGCGGCAGAGGGCGGAGTTGCCGTGCCGGTGTACCTGTCGCCGTTCACCGTATCGATAACCCAGGCCGGGCCGTTGGCCGGCGCCACGATGACGTCCAGCGAATGGTCCGCAAACCAGCGGTCGATGCCCTCCTTTCGAGCCAAACGTTCCACGGTGTCCAGGGCGCCGCGATAGGTCGTCTCGGCGAGAGTGCCTTGGGAAACCCCGTCGAGGATCGCATCCCAAATATCCTGACCAAAGAACGAGAGGGTGGCGTCGGCACGTTCCAGGTTGGCCCTGTGCAGATCGCGGAGTGTACGGTACGGCGCCGCCGGGCGCCGCTCCGAAAGGTAGCGTTCAATCCCCAAGAAAAACTCGTACTGAAGAATGATCCACTCCGCCGCTTCCACCTCTCCGGCTCGGTCGAACGGGGGGATCGGGACGGGGATCGCACCGGCAGCGGCCAGGCGGTCCACGGCACCCCGGAATAGCCCGCGTACGGCGGGATGGACATTTTCACCCGGGTCGAACACACCCACTCGGGCACCCGCCAGGCCGGCCGGGTGCAACTGGGCAAAGGAGGCGCTACCGGCCGCGCCGGCTACGCTGTCGGGTACGCCGCCGACGCCACCTGCTGCGCCGGCGCTTCCCCCGGCGCGTTCAAGAACCCGCTCCAGGATCCACGCGTCCTCAACCGTACGCGTTATGGGCCCCGCGCTGTCCTGGCTCCACGAGATCGGCACGATTCCCGCTTGGGGAACGCGCCCGACGGTCGGCTTGAAGCCCACCAGCCCCATGGTGGCGGCGGGGCAGATGATGGAGCCATCCGTTTCCGTCCCGATTGCCGCCGGCACGTAGCCCGCGGCCACGGCAGCGGCGCTTCCGGAACTCGAACCGCAGGGCGTCCGTGTCGGTGACAGCGGGTTCCTCGTCTGACCACCGGCGCTGCTCCAACCGGAGACGGAACGCCGCGATCGGAAGTTAGCCCACTCGCTCAAGTTCGCCTTCCCCGCAATCACGGCGCCGGCGTTCTTTATTGCCGCCACCAGCGGCGCATCTTGTAAAACCGGAACGCCGGAGAGCAGCACGCTCCCGGCGGTGCACCCGAGGTCAACGGTGTCGATGTTATCCTTCACGACCAGCGGAACGCCTGATAGCGGTCCGGTCGAGTCCGAGCCGCGACAATCGCCGGGGGCTCCCGCGTATTCGGTCTCCGTGACCGCCGCTCTGTTTACCGAGATGAGCGCGTTGAGCCCGTCTTCACCACCGTCGCGTTCGTCGATGACTGCCAGTACCCCCGCCGCAACGGATTCCGGGGCGATTTCTCCGGCGGCAAATCCGGCGCGCAACTCACCAATGGTCCCAATCATGGGGACGATCGTAGCAGACTGGGACAATAACACAAACGGAACAGACTGCGATTGACACCGGCCGGTTCGTAGTCCACACTACGTTCGTGAGGAAATCGGCACTTCGCAATATTCGACGTTCCACGGGAGACGCTTCGCACGACGGGAGAGGTGGGCCTGCTGCGTCGGATCGATCCATGTGATCGACTGGAGATACGATACATGCCGCAGGCCGCGAGGTGCTGCGGCTTTTT